>JBAWCO010000563.1:0-7370 GCA_049590315.1 Occallatibacter sp.
GCGGAAGGCAATGAGGCAATGCAATGTTTCGCGGAAATCATCCGGCCAAGGTCGACGAAAAGGGGAGGCTCAAACTCCCGGCTGCTTTCAAGCAGTTGCTGGATGCTGCGAACGTGACGCAGTTTTACATCACTTCGACTGACGGCAAGAGCGCGGAGGTCTGGCCTCTGCCGGAGTGGGAAAAGCGCGAACAACAATTGGCGGAGTTCAGCACTCTTGATCCCGCTGTGGACAAGTACCTCGACCTGACCAGCTACTACGGTCAGCAGGTGGAAATCGATAACCAGGCGCGAGTCACACTGCCGCAGATTCTGCGCGGCACGGCCACCCTGGATGCGGAAGTTACGGTGTTCGGTAAGTTGACTTACCTGGAAGTACGGAACCGGGAGATTTACGAGAAAGAGCTGCCGGCTAAGGCGATGACCGAGGAAAACCGCGAGGCGTTGGCAGCGGTTTTCAAGCGGCGCAGTTGAGCCAGCGAACCAGCAACCCCTCAGGGGGGACGCATGACGAAAACGAATGATCGCCATGTGCCTGTTCTTTTTCAACCAGCGATTGATTTTTTGAGAGTGCGCGCAAGCGGCACCTATGTTGATTGCACGCTCGGACTCGCAGGCCATGCTGAAGGGGTTCTTCGGTTACTGGGACCTGATGGGCACCTGATCGGATTTGACCGGGACCAGGAGGCGCTGGAACTAGCCAAGGCAAGGCTGGACCGGGTGAAGGAAGAGATTGGCAGCCAGGCGGCGAAGGTTACGTTGGTTGGCGAAGCGTTCAGCACGATTGCCGAGCATGTGCAGGCCGCATCAGTGGATGGTTTGCTGGCCGACTTTGGTGTAAGCAGCCTGCAGTTTGACGAGGCGCGCAGAGGATTCAGTTTTCAGGCGGATGGGCCTTTGGAAATGCGGATGGATACGCGTTCCGGGCAGACCGCCGAACAAGTGGTAAATGAGGCTGACGAGCGAGAGCTTGCAGATCTTATTTACGAATACGGAGAGGAAAGGAGGTCGCGGAGAATCGCCAGAGCCATTGTGCGGGGGCGGCCGGTGACAACGACGGGGCAATTGGCCCGGATAGTTGCCCAAGCTGCCCCTCCAATGAAAAGCGCGATGAAACAAGGGCACATTCATCCGGCCACTAGGACTTTTCAGGCGCTTCGTATTTATGTAAATCGCGAGTTGGACGAGATCAAGGCTTTGCTGGAGGCTGCACCCAAGTTGCTTAAGCCCTCAGGCCGGCTGGTGGTCATCAGTTTTCACTCTTTGGAAGATCGCATTGCCAAGGACAGTCTGCGGGAGGGTGCGCATAACGACATTTGGGAGATTTTGACCAGGAAGCCGGTAGTCGCAGATGAAGAAGAGATTGATCGGAACCCCCGTTCGCGCAGCGCGAAGCTGAGAGCGGCCGAGAGAAGAGAAAAAGCAGGGAACAGAGATCTGGGACCAGGGACTAAGGAGCAAAAACATGGCGGCATGCACTACAACCTATTTTGAAGCGGGACGCGGTTGGAGCGCGCGCGTAGCTGAGCGCAACGCCGAGCTTCTGGCTCAACAGGCACAGCGTCGGCGTGGCGTGCGCACGCCGGAGTTCCACTTCCCCAGGCACTTCGACAACTCGCGCCTGGTCAAGGCTCCTGATCCGGTGCGTGTTCGCGAGATGCGTATCTTTTCCGCGGCTGTCGCCGTGCTTTTCTCGCTGGTGATGATCTACGGCTTGCAGCACTTCTATGCGATTGAAGGCGGCTACCGTGTCGAATCAGAAAAGCAGATGCGCGACCAGTTGCGCGAAGAGAATCGCCAGCTACGGCTTTCCGAAGCGCAGCTTACACAGCCAGGCCGCATTGATTTGATGGCTCGCCAGCTTGGGCTTCAGGAACCGCAGCCAGGCCAGGTGGTTCATCCCATGGCTCACGCCGACGCTGCCGCTCCGGCTCTTGCCCAGGTCACTCCTCCAACGCCTCCTGTGCAGTAGCGACGCCGGCGTGGACTCATCACCGGAGCGCTTCACCATGCAGGCAGCAATTCGAACCAACCGAAACCGCGCCAACCCGACGCGCGCCGTGCCTCTGAAGCGGGCGCGCTTCTGGTTGATCAGCCTATTTTTTCTGGTGTGGACCTTCGCCATTACCGGCCGCTTGTTCTGGCTGCAGGTTGTGCGCCACAAGGAATTTGTAGAGCGCGCTGAAAAGCAGCAACAGCGCACCTTTGAGGTGGCTCCGCGCCGTGGCGTGCTGTACGATCGCAATCTGCGCGAGCTGGCCATGACGGTGCAGGTCGATTCCATTTACGCGGTCCCGATTGAAATCGACGACAAGAAAGCAGCGGCGCATGTACTAGCTGCCGTTGTGCACGCCGATCCTGAAGACACCCAGACCAGCGAAGACCAGATAGCACAGCGTCTGGACAACGGCCGCAGTTTCGCATGGGTGGCGCGACGCGTTACGCCGGAGATTGCTGCTCGTGTGAAGGATCTGATCAAGTCAGGCAGCCTGAAGGGCATCTACTTTCAGAATGAGTTTCAGCGCTTCTATCCTGACAACCAGATTGCCGCGCAGGTTCTGGGTTATGTGGGAGCCGACGACACCGGTCTCGGCGGTCTGGAGCTGAAATTTGAGCCGCAGTTACACGGCGTTCCGGGTCGTGTGTATACCGCTCTCGATGCGCGCCGCCATGTGCGCGGCTCCACTGAACACGAGCCTGAGCCGGGCGTCAACGTGGTACTGACCATCGATGAGAATATCCAGTTCATGGCCGAGCGGGCGCTGGATCATGCCATGGAAACGACTCACGCGGACAGCGGTACCGTGGTGGTGCAGGACGTGCACAGCGGACAGATATTGGCTCTCGCGATTCGGCCCACGTTCAATCCAAACATCGCGCGCAAGACTACGCCGGCGCTCTTAAAGAATCACGCCGTTAGCGATGTCTACGAGCCGGGGTCGGTGTTCAAGCTGGTCACCTACTCGGCCGCGCTGGAGCAGCATGTGACCTCGCCGGACGACATGATCGACTGCCAGGGGGGACAAATGCAGTTGCCGGGCCGCGTGATTCATGACGACAAAGCGGACCACTACGGCGTCATCACCGTGCACGAGGCGCTTGAGCACTCCAGCGACGTGGCTGCCGTGAAACTGGCGCAGAAAGTTGGACAGGACAAGTTCTACGAATACATTCGCAACTTCGGGTTTGGTCAACGCACAGGCACGGAATTGCCGGGCGAGACGCGCGGCCTGTTGCAGCCGGTGAAGCGATGGGGCACAACGTCGTATGCATCGATCGCCATCGGTCAGGAGGTTGGCGTAACGCCGTTGCAACTGGTTTCGATGGTTTCCACGATTGCTAACGGGGGAACCTACCTGCCGCCGCATGTGCTGATGTCGGGACCGGTGGATGCAGCTTCGCAAAAGTCTGCCGGGTCGCTGGTGGCTTCGCCCTTCAAGCTCGGCGGTGAGCTGCCCAACCCGCTTCCGTCCGGAGCGCACCGGGTCATCTCGGAAATGACTGCGGCGCAGATGCGCAAGATGATGGAGGGCGTTGTGCTGTATGGCACGGGCAAGCCGGCGCAGCTCAACGGCTACTCCTCTGGCGGCAAGACAGGCACAGCGCAGAAGATCGATCCGGCGACGCACACCTATTCCAAGTCAATGCATATCGCGTCGTTCGCGGGGATTGCGCCGGTTAACAATCCGGTGATCTCGGTTGCGGTGGTGATGGATAATCCGAAGGGTGCTTCGTATTACGGCACCGCGGTGTCCGCGCCGGTGTTTGCCGACGTTGCGCAGCAGGTGCTGGAGTATCTCGGCGTGTCGCACGATATCGACGTGCATCCGCCGAGGCCGTCCAAAGACAAGAAACCATCCATGATTGTGGAAGATGATCGCGAGGAGAATACCGGCGACATCAACGCACTTTATGCCGCGGCCAACGATCTGCCCAGTGACGACCCTCTGCGTGCCGGCGCGAATCAGCCTGCTGCATCCGCGCAGGCGAGCGTGCGGACGACGAAGCAAACCGCGAGTCAGCCCTCAACTTTAGCAGCCGGAAACAATGCCAATTCGACTGCACCCTCGGCGCCGGAGCAGGCAAAGGCGCCGGCTCAACAGACCACGGCGGTCACAGTAGATGAGAGCAGGCGTCTTCAGGTCCCGTCGCTGCTTGGGCTCTCTGTGCGTAAAGTGATTGAGCAGGCTTCCGCCGTTGGGCTCGCCGTGCAAATCTCAGGCAACGGCACTGTGCGGGAGCAAGCCCCCACTGCCGGCACCATGGTCGCGCCCGGAACGCAGATCGTGGTTCGCTGCGGACGCTAGAAGCCCTCCGGCCAGCGGTCCGTTCCCTCCAGTGCTTCTCCCGTTTCCAGCAGGCTCTTCAGGCTCGAAAGAATGCTTGGCCATCCTGTCGATACTGTCTTCACGAGCTTCGAGTCCTTCTTATCCATGATGTGAGTCACTGTCAGTTTCACGGATGAGGCCATCGGTTCCAGTTCGTAGGTCATCCGCGAAAATCCTTCCGCCGTGATCTCGGGAAAAAGGTGGTTCTGCCACTTCAGCACCAGCTTGCGCGGCGGGTCAATTTCCACCACTTCGCCCGCGTCGGCGACGCGGCCGTCGGGCGCCTTTAGTTTCCACGATGCACCGGGTTTCCAATCGCATTCCTGCACCGTGGCCACCCAGAACTTGCGTGTGAACTCTGGCTCGGTCAACGCCTGCCAGAGTTTCTCCGGTGTGGTGCGGATATAGATCACATAAACAAACTCGGAGTTATCCATTGTTTTCTCCTTCCAATTTTTCCTTAAGTTCGGCGAGGGCGCGCAAGCGTCCCCGTTCGTATTTGCCGATCCAGCGCTCTGAAATCTCATGGATTGGCATCGGATTCAGGTAATGCAGTTTCTCTCGGCCGCGCCGGATCGTCGCCACCAGCGTTGCCTCTTCAAGCAGCTTCAGGTGCTTGGTTACTGCCTGCCGCGTCATGTCCAGGTGTTCGCAAAGCCGGCCCAGGGTTTGCCCGTTGTCCGCTCGCAGCCGATCGAGCAACAATCGGCGTTCCGGAGCAGCGAGCGCCTTGAAGACCTTGTCGACGTCTGCGCTCATTGTGGTCATAATAGGCAACCATTCGGTTGCATGTAAAGAAGAAATGCGGTTCCCGCTTGAAGTGCAAGCCGGATTGCAGAGTCTGCCCTTTTTGAGACGCATGGCATGAGTCATACTGGAGACCGCATAAACAAGCGGAGTTATCTGAGATGTTGCCAAGTCTGCGCAGAGCATTGAAACAAGCCGGCGATCCGGCCCGCGCCCCTGCCATGCAGGCCTACATGAAGTCAGTGATGCCGTACCATGGCGTGCCGACACCCATGTTTCGAAGAGTGTGTAAGGTGGCGTTTGCAGATTTTGAGTTCGCGACGGCGACGCAATGGCAGACTCAGGTGCTGGAGATTTGGCGTGGCGCGCGTTTTCGTGAAGAGCGCTATGCGGCCCTATATTTGGCTGGGGACAAGCGCGCGCTTGCTTTTCAGACCCCATCCGCAATGAAGATGTATGAGGAGTTGATCGTCACGGGCGCGTGGTGGGACTACGTCGATGACATCGCGTCGCACCGCGTGGGGCCGATCCTCAGGGACTATCGCGGGCCGATGCGGCGCAAGATGCTTGCATGGAGCAAGTCGGCGAATTTGTGGAAGCGGCGTACGTCGATCATTTGTCAACTCGGATTCAAGGGCAAAACTGATTTGGATCTGCTCTATGCTTGCATTGAGCCTTCGCTTGATTCGCGTGAGTTTTTTCTGCGGAAGGCGATTGGCTGGGCGTTGCGCCAACACGCCTGGACTGACGCTGCCGAGATACATAGGTATGTCCGGCTCAACCGCGGACGGCTTAGTGCGTTGAGTTGTCGCGAGGCGCTGAAGAATATTGGGTGAAGAGCGGCTGGGCCTTGACTCTTCAAGCGAAAGGTCCGCTGGATGGGGTCATTGACCTGACTCGTCCGGTTCGGGGAGGGCCATCGCGCCGGAATTGATATGTGGGCGAGGCTTGACGGGCTTGCCAACTGGCGCGTCGGGGGCGCCGGGCGATGAGGATCCTTGGATGGGGCCGGTTTCCGGCGAAGTGCCTGTCAACAGGCCTTGCAGCTTCGCGATTGTCTCCATGTCCGCTTCGAAGTACGCTTTCGCATATTCTCGTACGAAGTCTTCGACGGGAAATCCGCGCAGGTCGCGCTTCAGATCGTCATAGATGTTTTTTGTCTCTTCACCCATGCGAGCATGTTAGAGCACTTTCGAATGGTTTGCGGTCCGGCAAACTACAATGGAACCCGATATGAATTGGAAAGATCTAGTTGAAGAAGTAAGTGCGGTTGGCTCCGGTGGCGACTCCACTGAACCTATCACGGGGATTGAATACGACTCACGCAAAGTTGGCCCTGGATCTGTTTTTGTTGCCATGAAGGGCGGCTCTACGGACGGCAATCGCTACGTTGAGAAGGCGATCGGCGCGGGAGCGCTCGGTATCATTACAGACTCCGCGCCGACGTTCGATCATCTGCTCGTCTTTCAGCCGGGGCTTCCCGTGCTCGAAGTCGAACATGGGCGGAGCGCCCTTGCGCAGGCGTCAGCGGCCTTCTTTGGTCACCCGGAGCGCACACTTGCAGCAACGGGTATCACCGGGACAAATGGTAAAACTACCACGGCATTTCTGACCGAGGCGCTGCTCAACGCCGCGGCCCGCACGACTGTGCTGATCGGCACGATCGAGTATCACGTTGCCGGCGAGGTGCGCCCTTCGGTGCACACCACTCCTGAATCAAGAGATTTGTTTGAGTTGATGGCCGAAGGGGTTGCTCGCGGCGCAACGGAACTGGTAACCGAAGTGTCCAGCCATGCGCTCGACCAGGGGCGCGCTACCGGGGCCAACTTCGATGTCGCGATATTCACCAACCTTACCCGGGACCACCTCGACTATCACGGCACTATGGAGAAGTATTTCGCCGCCAAGCGCCTGCTGTTTGACGGCACCGTCTATCCAGCTCCGCGCGTCGCCGTCATCAATGCGCACGACCCGCGGGCGGAAGAACTTGCCACGGCTGCGCGCAAGGCCGGCGCGGAAGTGCGGACATATGGGATCGGGCAGGGTGGCATAGGGCAGGGCGATTGGCGCGCGGCGAGCTATTCGCTTACCCCCGCAGGCGCAGTTCTCAATCTCGAGACTCCGGCAGGCTCGGCTCAAGTTGTGTCGCGTCTTGCTGGCGAGGTCAACATTCTCAACCTGCTGGGTGCGTTTACTGCGGCTCATGTGCGCGGCGTATCCTTTGACGACCTCGTCAAGGCTGTTCCGGATCTTAGGCCGGTCCCTGGACGTTTTCAATCCGTCGATGCAGGTCAGC
>JBAWCO010000564.1:0-2660 GCA_049590315.1 Occallatibacter sp.
GCTCTAACATCTTCCTGGAAGTGGCTGTGACGAGGGACACCAGGTGAGATTACTTTGGTACCACTTCTGACAAAGCAACAGTAAATGTTTATAAATCTATAGTTTAACTACAACATTTTTCAGATAACTGCGACTCGATGGCCTTGTTTTTAAACGCTTGGGCCTGCAATGTGAAGCGGGTTCAGCAAAACGGTAATCAGTTAATGGTTACCTGTTCGGGTTACGAAACGGGGACGCGGTCGAAGCCGATTCCCTGGTCGGATGACCGGACACACGTGCTCAGAAAGGGATGTAAATCGCCGGGGCTTCTAATGCACAGTTACGTCGTACGGGGCAGACGGTGCGCTTTGAACACCGGTGGCGCTGACACTTTCTACGTAATAAACGTAAGAGAGGCCGCTCTGGACAGTGGTGTCCACATATGTCGTCTCAGCGTCTATTGACGAATTCAGCAGTTGATATGTAGAACTGCCGCTCGGTGCTCGATATATGGCATAGCCTGCCACCGGAACCTCAGAGGCGCTGGGAGCATCCCAGCTCAGGTCGACTACATATGCGACAGCCAATCCAGTTCCGGTCAAGCCAATCACCGCCGTACCATTGGTCGAAGACGTGCTTTTGACGGTCAACTGGCCTGTCGCCGCCCCTGCGGTCGCCGGATCGAACTCCACAGAGAGGGTTACCGTCTGGCCGGGAGTAAGTGTCGTTGGGAGGGTGGACCCCGACACCGCGAAACCTGCACCAGTTACAACTGCTGAATTGACAGTCACCGCCGCGGTGCCCGTGGATGTCAAGGTCACTGGTTGGGTCAACGGCGTGTTGATATTCGTGGACCCGAACGCGATGCTGGCCGCGTTGATGCTAAGAACTGAAGTGCCTTGGTTCACGGTCAGCGTCACCGCCTTCGTTGCTGTAGCGTAGTCGGTGCTGTCGGTCGGCGTGAAAGTGACAGACAAAGTCTGTGAGCCCACGGCCAGGACCGCACCTGCGGCAGGCGAATATACAAATACACCTGAGATCGTGGAACTGGCGTCGAGTTGAGTACCACTTAGTGCCGTCCCGTAGACCATGGAAGCTGGAGTGCTCCAAGTTATCGTCGGTGAGGCCTTATTCACCACCTGCGTGATAGGGCTGGATGTGACGGCGCCGTAGCTGGTGTTTCCGGGCCAGTTCGCCGTGATGGACTGGGATCCTGCATGCAGCGAGCTTGTTGTGAGCGTCGCAATTGTCCCATTAATGGCGCCAGTTCCGATTGCAGTGCCACTGTCGTAAAAAGTCACGGTGCCAGTGACCGCGTTGGAGATTGTCGCCGTGAAGGTGATCGAGCTGCCGTAAGTGGATGGCGAGCTTGAAGTGGAAACGGTCAGCGTCGGCATGTTTGCATTCAACTGTAAGACCAAGGTTTCTGTTGCGCTCCCCGCGCTTGCCGTCACCTTCGCCGACTGAGCGGTCGCCACCGAGGCAACCGCTGCCGTGAAGGCGGCAGTGGTTGCACCAGAAGGTACGGTTACCGTGGCAGGTACCGTAACCGCCGTATTGTTGCTCGAAAGGTTCACAATTAGGCCGCCGACAGGTGCCGCCGCATTCAGTGTTACGGTGCAGGCATCGGCTCCAGGCTCCGTCATAGATGTGTTGCCGCAAGAGAGGGCGCTCAAAACCGGTGCCGCTCCGCCTTCGGTGAAGGAATAGACAGTCCAGGGCCAGCCACCGTCCATGTACGAATAGAGCTGGGCATAAATAGGCGCGCCGTTTGTAGGCAAGTTGGTCACGGTGACGGAAGTGCCCGTTATGTGTCCTGAGTTATAAATGTTATAGGAGCCGGGTGTTGTACTAAGCCAGAGAGCATACTGTGTGACCCCTGTGCCGGCTGACCAGGTAAAGGTGGCACTGGAGCCCAGAGTACCTCCCGGTGCTGGGCTGATAAGCGCAGCCTTGACGGGTGCGGTCTCGGTGTAAGTGTAATTCGCAAATTGCCAGGCTCCGCCAATGTACGAACCGAGTTGGGCGTAGACAGTCGTGCCATCAATCGGAATGCCGGTTACAGTAGCGGAAGTAGCCGTAACAACGCCTGAACTATAGAGATTGCTCGAGCCCACTCCTGTAGTGCCCAGCGTCAATGAATACTGCGTGGCGCTTACGCCGGCAGACCACGAAAAGGAGGCACTAGAGCCGAGAACACTCCCTGGTGCTGGACTGGCAATTGCAGCCGGCGTAGGTATACCTTCGGTGTAGGTGTATGTGGCCCAGGGCCAGCCTCCGTCCATGTACGAATAGAGTTGGGCATAGATAGTCTGACCGTTGGTAGGCAAGTTGGTTACTGTGACGGAAGTGCCCGTTATATGCCCCGAGTTATAGATGTTATAGGTTCCTGGCGCAGTCCCCAGCCATAGGGCATACTGCGTCACTCCGGTACCGGCAGTCCAGGTAAAGGTTGCAATGGAGCCCAGAGTACCTCCCGGTGCTGGGCTGATCAGCGCGGCCTTTACGGACGAGGTCTGGCCAATTGCCACGCCGGAGAAGAACATTTGGGAATATTACAAGGAGGGCCGCGCACCAGAGGCTGAGTCGAGTGGCTTGTACACAGCAGCGTCCGCGTACCGGTTCAAGTGACACGAGAGCTTCGCACCGACGAGCCTTCTCAAGGAGCGTCTTAGCGCACA
>JBAWCO010000565.1:0-11680 GCA_049590315.1 Occallatibacter sp.
GCGTATCGCAGAGATAAGGACTCAGCTGCGCCTGGTGAGCGCATGGCAAGCTTCTGCCGTAACATGTCGTGTCGGGGCCAAATTGGAAGTATCCCAGATCTGGGTAAAAGCCTTCACTGAGACGAAAGTCGAGGAATCCTTCCGGACATCTATAGCGATCGCGTACAGTTTGAACGAGCGTACCTTCGTTTTCCGGAGAGGCAAAGAACATAGACCGATATTTTACGCGCAAACTCAACCTCTCGCTATGGCACCTTAGTAGCATCGGGCAACTAACCGATATGTCGGTAAAGCAATTTGCCAGCTCTGGATGAGAGTGCGTCGGGCAACATCGAGAAGAGACGCTTCACCGCAGTCAGGTCCGATCCCATTGGCAGTTTCTCCTTCACACTCTCGGGATAGCGAAGATAGGTGAGATGATTGCGGATGGCCCCAAACTGATCTTTAAATCTGATCAGACCGTCATTTCCGAGATCGGTGCGGCCAAAATCGATCCACTCAACTCCCTCTGACTTTGCTTCCTCGATTAGCTTCCAAAACAGAAACGGCATACCCGCAAGATGATGGAACCTTTCGTCGGAACAGCCATTTTTGTACACCACCATTTTGCGATGACGCAGCGCGAGGATCGCGGCAACGGGAATTCCATCCTTGCGCGCCAACCGGATCTCCGCATTGGGACTCATGCAAGCAACCAGATTCCGGAACCAGGCGCGAGGCTGCGGGAGAAGCCGATGACGCCGCCTGGTGATCATCATCAGCCGGTAAAAGTCATCGAGAAGTCCTTCGGAGTATCCCCTCTCATAGGAAAGTTGTTCTCGCTCCGCTCGCATGATGCGGCGCTGGATAGAGCTTCTATGAAAGTCATGGAAGATTCTCTCGAGTGTAGGTGTCAGGTCGAGAGTATGAAGCCAGAAGGACTGGCTCGTCACGAGAGAGTTGCCCGCTTCAGCCCCCGAACAGAGTGGCCGCAGTTCGATATATCTCCAGTTATGCTTGAGACATGCCGCGCGCATCCACTCAGTAAGTTCGAAAGGGTCGCCGATTATATTAAGCAACGGCTCACAATGGTCGGTGAAGGGTAATGAGACAAGTCTGCCTCCAGTAATCCAACTCTTGACTTCGCAGAAAGCGATCCCATTGTCCAACCGTTTCCCAGGTGGCGTACTTGTAAGCACCATTGGGCGGTACCCGTAGGTCCTAATCAATGCATTGAGCCAACCTCTTTGGTGAAACACCGAAGCTCTGGGGTGAGATGCAACCAGATCATCCCAACGGCAATCAAGCATCGGGTCTAAGGTGTAGAGCTGCATTGAAGGATGATCTACCCGGGATTCTGGATCGATGAATGTTCTAGTATATCTCGGTCTACGCTTCGATTGACAACGTCGTAACTCGTGACTAACTTCAGACTGCCATCTGAGGCGTGAAGGTTCGCGCCGGTTGCCGCCAATCTATCCCTTCGCACAGCATCGACAGCTGTGCTCCGGTCAGTGAAACGGTTCCACTCGTGGCTTGCGGCCATACAGGTCGTCCTTACGTTGAGCTGGCATAATGTTGTGCCGTTGGCACTCAGCCCATATTGACACGAGTGCGCAGAGATTTTGTTCTACATTACCACAAGAACTATTCCGGAACGTGGAGGTCTGCGGTTAGTGAGATGGACAGACAGACCGCGAACCTTCGATTTACCCCGACGGCAAGACCCGGACGACATTATTCAACTATGGCGCTGCATTGACCACACGCCGAAGAATATCGATCAGTATCGTCTTGCTGTGACTCAGATTCTGGAATGGTCCGGCCCCTGTGAGTATGACAAGTTCACAGCGGTGGCGCGAGTTGAGCGAAGCTTCAGTGCATTGGCACTTCTTCGCCGGGGTGAGGCGCCCTATTTACCAAACTCTGTTCGGCTATCGCATTACATCGATCCAGCGGCCCGCGACATTCGAAGTATCAGTAAACCCTGCTCGCAATTACCTGGGTGCCGGTGGCATTGGATTCAATGCTCGTAGAGCGCAGCAGTACTTCGAAGTACCGAAGCGACCCGTCTGGACGCATAGCACGTCGCAGGACGGGTTCAATTGCACTCTGATGAAGAAGCGTCTCTGCAGCAGCCTGGGTTCCCGCTACATCCAGTCCCTGCAAAAGCAGCAGATGGCCGTTGCCACCCAGGTTAGGAAGGAACGCGATGAGGGCAAATGTTTCATGCGCCGGTTCGTTCCAGTGGCTCGCATACGATCGCGCTTCTCCCAGTTGAGGACTCGAATTGATGATAGTTGCGCCCTCCATGCCCTGGTGATAGACAATGCGAAAGTTGGCGCTGCTATTTGCAATGGATGCCCACGGATTGCTGCCCACCGACCCAATCAGCACGGCGTTGGCGTTTTTCAAATCGTCAAGCCGCAGATCACGCGGGAAGCGAAGGAAGGCTCGCCGCGGATTGTATTGCGGCAGTCGCGCTAGTGCTGCGATGATCTGGAAATCGACAAAGCTGGTGAACTGCTGGGAGCGCAGATCGTCGGCACTGTGTGCATCCACACCCGCGAGCGGCAGTCCAAGGTAGCCGCCCTTGATATAGTCCGCAAGCGGCAGCGGGTGGCGCGAAAGATCCTCAAGAAGATTGAAGCCCGCATCGGCAGGCACAATAAATGTGTTTGCCGGTCCTTCGAAGAGAGCCGCCCAGAGTGGGTCCGCTGGTTCAGGAGACGGTTGCGGAGTTCGGGCTCGCGCAGCGGCATACCACGTGAGGCAAATCAGTGCCGCACTGTATGCGACGATTGCGGATGCACCGAACAGCCAATGCTTCCAATTCGGTCGAGTGGTTGCTGTCGAAGCTACGCTCGCGGCGGTAACCGGTTGCGCGCAGATGTTGACCGAAACCGGGAAACTGCGCACATCCGTTGAATGGATTCCATCGGAAACCGTAACAAAAACCGGGACATAAGCACCCAATGGAATGTCGATGCGCAGTGTCTCCGAGCTTCCTATATCGGCGAAATGCTCAGCCAGGCGCCTGCGCAACTGTCTCGCATAGTTGCGCACAATGTTGTCTTCGACGGTGCTGTACCCGGGACGCCTGTCAAACACCTGAACGCCAATTTGGTGCTCGGTGATCTCCGCCTCGCGCCCTTCCAGAGTCTCAGCAACCACGTAAAGAAGAAACTTTGTCAGCAGGAGTGACCGAGCAAAATGAGGACCGGCCACCACACGTTGGGCAAGGGACCATCGCGGATCGCGCTCCAACCACTGCGGCCATGCATCCTGGGAAAGCGGCACCTTCTGTTCGTGCCGGATGGCGGCGGAACGTTCCATGACGGTCATCTCCAAGAGAGCGGTCGAGCACGAAAAATATCCTTGCCACGAGGGTACGGAACGACGGTGAACAGACGATAAATGCCCGCGACCATCAGCGTCCCGGCAAGTTTATCAAGATTTCACAAAGACGACAAGGTTCTTCCAATCAATGAGTTAGACGCTCAAAACACAAGTGTATACACCCCAACACACAGGGGGTAAACACTTCCACATGCGCGCAAACTGACCTACTTTGTGGCTGGATGGGTGTGCGCCCGCCGAACCATAGATCTATGCCATGAGAAGTTCTTCTACCTAATTGGAGGCAAAGTTGAAATCGCAATTGCACCCCAGAGTTGCAGGCTTGCGGGTCATCGTCGCAGGTTTGCTCGCCGTTTTATGCCTGCCCGTTTGCCTGATGGCTCAGCTAGATCGCGGGGAGATCACCGGCACGGTCGAGGACTCGACTGGCGCGGTAGTCCCGAATGCAAAGATCATGCTCACCAACAATGCAACCGGCGTCAGAGCCACCACTACATCCACACAAACAGGCACATACGTATTTGATGCCCTGCTTCCCGGAAACTACACAGTCGAGGCTGAAGCGGGCGGATTCCGGAAATACGTCGTACACGGAGCCTATGTACACGTGCAGCAGGTACTCACCCTGGATGTTCATTTTGCCACGGGCAATGTGGAACAGAGCGTGACCGTGAATGCAGCCGCGCCGCTCCTTGAAGCGGAAAATGCCGCGCTTGGCCAGACAATCGTCAATCAGGAGCTGAACGACTTACCGCTTGCAACCCGTGACTGGGGCTCGCTTGCGCAAATGTCTGCCGGCGTCGCGGCCGCTGCGCCCGGTGGAGTTACAGCCGATGCCGGCAGTTCCGAAAGCGCATACTTTTCCGTAAATGGCTCGAACGTCTGGCAAAATGACTTCCGCTTGAACGGGATCAACGACAACATCGAATTCTATGGCGGCAACTACACGTTGACTAATGCCGCTATTGTCCCGCCGCCTGATGCAGTGCAGGAATTCACATTGCAAAGCGGCGACTTCAATGCCGAGTTCGGCCACTCCACCGGTGGCGTCGTTAATGCAGCCATCAAGTCAGGTGCCAACAGGCTTCATGGAGACCTTTGGGAGTACGTACGCAACAAAGACTTGAACGCGAATTACTACTTCAATAACACGAACGGCGTGGCCAAGCCCATTCCCGAGTATCATCAAAACCTGTTCGGCGTAACGGCAGGCGGTCCGGTTCTTATTCCGCGCGTCATAAACGGCAAGGACAAGACCTTTTGGTTTTTCGACTACCAGGGGGGCAGATACGTCCTGCCCGTGCCTGCGGGAGGACAGACCGTGCCCACCCTGAACATGGTTAACAGCGGCTTCACCAACCTCCAGGACAACATTACTTACAACAGTGGCACAGCGACAGATGCCCTGGGGCGCACATTTGCGCACGGCACGATTCTTGACCCGGCCACAACCCGCCAGCTTCCGGCCACGGGCCTGGACCCGGTCACCGGCCTTACCGGCATACCGGGAGGCTACGTGCGCGATCCCTTCTACAACTGCACGGCCGCGGGCTGCCCGAGTTTTACCGGCAACCACACAACAAACTTTGCAACTGCCGGGCAGGAAGCACTGCTGAACATCATTCCCACCGCAAGGCTTGACACGAATGCGATTATGCTCTTGGGGGTTTATCCCAAGCCGCTCTCATCCGGCCTTGTTAACAATTACGCAAGCTATGTCCCACTCGCATACAAAAACACTAATACCTGGGACATTCGCATCGACGAGAACATTAGTGCCAAAGACATTCTGTTTGGAGTCTTCGACAGAAGCCTGTTTGCTGTGACTGTTCCATCGAACCTGCCAGGTGTGGCTGTGGGTGAGACTGGCGGTCGTAACGATAGCCTTCCAGCCTACGCATGGGCGGTGGGTTATACGCGCATCTTCACCCCCACACTCACCACAGATATGCACGTAGGCATGGTTCATAGCGACAAACTTCAGCAGTCCTTCTTCGGCGACACTTTCGGAATTCCCGCGCGGTACGGTATCCAGGGAGTCCAGCAAGTAGCCAACAACGGTGGTCTTCCACCCACCACCATCAGTGGCCTCACCCACCTCGGGGTAGGCAACTTTACCCCGACCCTGCAATATGTATGGAGCCTCGAAGGTGTGGATTCCGTAACCAAAGTGTACCGCAACCACACATTCAAAACTGGCATCCAGATTGACGATCTGGAGGGCGACATCTCGCAGCCGCCGCAAGGCCGTGGAGACTTCAACTTCAACGGACAGTATTCGGATGTTCCCAACAAAAACAGCAGCCTCAACGGGATTGGAGATCTACTTCTAACTCCGATACCGTCGACCCTTGGCGGCGTCAATTATGTAGGAGGGATGAGCAGTTTCTCCGGCTCTAATATCGCCGCGACCGACGACCATCGCTGGTACTGGGGAGCCTTTGGCCAGGACGATTGGAAGGTTACACGAAAGCTGACTTTGAATTTAGGGCTGCGTTGGGATCTTTTCACCCCCTACGCCGAGACGCGCGGCTATCAGGCAAATTTCATACCGGTCGGCGGAAACGGCACAACCGGAACCTATTACATGTCGAACCAGGGTTGCTCGGTGCCGCGATCAACCGCCTTCAACAATTTACTTACCAGCAGCAACATCAATCTGGCATGCGTTTCAAGCACCACCCTTGGCAACGCGCAAAAAACCAACTTCGCACCGCGTGTCGGATTTGCGTACAGCTTGATGCCCGCGCTGGTTGTACGCGGAGGGTTTGGCACAGCATACGGGGCGCTCGGCAACCTTGGGTACGGAGGTACACTTGGAACCAACTACCCGTTCGTGTATACCCAGACTTTTCCGAGTCCCGATTCCCAACACCCGCTGCTGCTCCCCAATGGCCAACCTGCAACCATGGAGGCAGCATTCACTCAATACAACTTCCAGAATCCGACCGTTAGCACAGGATTGGGGTTGAATCTCTATGGCCGTCAGTACAACTTCCAGACTCCTCTCGTGCAAACGGAAAATCTGACCTTCCAGTATTTGCTCACGCCGCACGATTCGGTCCAGGCCGGATATGTCGGGACCCAGGGCCGGCATCTCGACAATCTTGGTTACAACAATGGGAATACCCAGATTCTACCGCCAGGCACGAACTCGCAGAATTACATTCCCTTTCCGAACTTCGCGCGCAATGCGACCTACGAAACCACCAATGCAGTCAGCAGTTACAACTCACTGCAGATCACATATGAGCATCAGTTGAGCGTCGGTCTCTATCTACTGGGCAACTATAGCTGGAGCAAGTGCATGAACGATCAGCATACCCAGGCGTCACAGAACCAGCAGTACAGGGCCGAGTGGCTCCCCAATTTTGGGATTCGGGCGGACTACGCCCTTTGCGATAGCGATGCTACAAACATTGTTCACATCGCCGGCACGTACAACCTGCCTTTTGGTCACGGGCGCACATTCCTGGCTAATGTCAACCGGGTCGCGGACGCATTCCTGGGAGGTTGGATCGTCAACGGGTTCTTCACGCATCAGAGCGGCCAGCCATTCACCGTCACCTGCCCAGTAGCGACCACAGCCGATTTTGGCTGCTTTGCCAACGTGGTATCCGGGCAGGGTCTGTATACGGGAGGCCACACCGTTGCACAATGGTTGAACCCCAAGGCCTTCGCGGAGCCACCCGCCGCAACTGCAATCGGCCAAAGCGATTACAGCCCCCTTGGCGGAGGCCAGGAGCAGGCGCGCGGACCAAACTTCAGCAACTTGGATTCGTCGATTCTGAAGAACTTTCGCATCAACGAATCGACTCGTTTCGAGTTCCGCGCCGAAGCCTTCAACACCACAAATACCCCGCCCTTCGCGCAACCGACAAGCCAGCTGAACTTCACTACCGCGAAATTCAGCAACATCTCAAGCACCAAGAACAGCAACGGGAACTTTGGCGCCCGCACCCTCCAACTCGCGCTCAAATTCTTCTACTAGACTGACGCTGCATCGTTGACCGTCTCAACCCATCCCGCATCCGCTGGCCGACGTGCCAAGAATGCGGGATGATTTTTTGAGTCCATGCGATCCCAGCCTCCGCTTTCTACCTGCATCGGGCCGCGGCGAAGGAGTCTTCTTGGCAACCATCAAGAGCAGGACATGGGTGATCAATTTCCTGTTCGCGATTTTTGTAGTGCTGGTGGACTGCCCGATCATTTGTACCAGCGAGATTGTTAGTGTGGCGCACACTTTTCTCAAAATGAGAAAAATTGGCCGCCGTCGCCACCGCCTGAGGTAGTGTTAACAGGTCCTAACGGCCAATCACCTCGACGAGCTGGCTATCTGGGACCGTCCAGGCGACCGCTCCCTTCTGGGTTAACTTACCAGCTGCGTTGTCCCAATGCAGGTTGGTAATTCGGAAGTCTCCCTTTTCGTAGGCGTAGGTCTTTCCATCGTCGTTGTAAAGCGTGAAATCTCCATCTGCGCCTCGGTAAATCTTGATCATTTCCAGATCCTGCTTCTGTTCCGTGCTTAGAATCGGCTTGCCGAGTGGAAGGATGGAGCCGGCGCGGACAAAGAGTGGAATCGTATCAATAGGCGCGCTAACCGTGATCGTCTGACCGCCTTTGTAGCGTTCATTTGTCCAATAGTTGTACCAGTCCGTGCCGGTGGGCAAATAGACAGTACGGCTTGTCGCTCCCTGGTCAGTAACCGGAGCAACGAGAAGCGCAGGCCCGAACATGTACTCGTCTCCGATTTCGGCGACATTGGTATCGCTGGGAAAGTCCATGAATAGCGCACGCATGAACGGCGCGCCGGTTTGAGTGCTCCCATAGGCAAGCGAGTATGTGTAGGGCAAAAGTTGATAGCGCAAACGCAGGTACTTTGAGAGGATCGTCTCAGCCTGCTTGCCGTAGGACCACATCTCATTGTGGTTCCTCTCGCCGTGGGCTCGCATCACAGGCTGAAAGGTTCCCCATTGAAACCACCGCACAAACAGCTCGGGATAGTCCACATAATTGCCGACTGTGCCAAGCGCATCTGAGGGATCAACCAGTGGCGGGTACATGGGGCGATACGTCGCTGGGAGCGAAGGAGAGAAGAATCCGGCGATATCAGTATCCCAGTAAGGCATACCCGATGCCGTGAAGTTCAATCCAGTAGTGACAGAACGCTTCAGCATGTCCCAGGTTGAGTAGATGTCGCTCGACCAGAAGATCGTGCCATTCCGTTGCGCTCCCAGATAGGCTGCGCGAGCGAGAGTCATAACCCGGCGGCTGTCTCCGAAGTCCCGCCTGGATCCTTCGTACGCAGAAGCAGTGTGGAAGAGAGGGTACACGTTGTAGTATCGCGAACCGGAGCCGACATAGAACTCGTCTTTCTCGGGATCGATATCGGGTTCAGTCTCGTCCAGCCAGAGGTAATCGAAACCATCAGGCTTGATGTATCGATCTCTGATGGACTCCCACCACCACCGGGCTGCGTCGGGGTTGGTGGTATCAATGTTCGGGCCGATCACATCTTTGAACCCACCAAAATCCGGAGTCCCCTCAGGGGAATGGATCAGCCATCCTTTCTCCCGCAGCATGTCGTAGTAGCGGGTGCCTGGAGAGAAATGCGGCCAAACGCTTAGCAGTGTGCCGATGCCCATGGAATGAAGCTGCTGGTTCATGGCGGCCGGATCAGGCCACCGCGCAGGGTCTAGGTCCAATTCGCCCTGCCTGGTCATATTAAGGAAGTCGACTACGAGAACATCGAGTGGAAGCTGGCGATCGCGATACCCCTTTGCAACTGCGATCAGCTGATCTTGGGTAGGATAGATCGCCTTGCTCTGGATGTAACCGTACGCGGCCTTCGGCAACAGATGAGTGATGCCGGTTAGCTGACGGTAGCCCTGATAGATTTCGTCGCTGTTTTCTCCTGCGATGACAAAGAACGAAACACGGTCTCCTATCTCCGACGACCACACGTTCTGCTGGTTGAAGCCGAGATTAATGGTCGTTTTTGAAGGATTGTCCCAGATGAGGCCATAGCCGCGGCTGGAAATCATGAATGGTACGCAGACATTCTGCCCACCGATGGCCGAATAATCATGCCAGCAGCGAACCTGATGATCTCGCAGGTCCAGAACTCCCTGTTGCTGCTGGCCGAGCCCGTAGTAGTGCTCGCCGGCCGGCGACTCAAATGTTGCAGAGACACGGAATCCAGCGTCCTTTTGTTCTTCTTTTTCAGCACCGGCCACCGCAGTTTCGGAATGGTTGGGAATCATGAACCAGTTCCGCATCTTCAGGAGCATCTGGCCCGAAGCTGTTGTTACAGAGATCGCATCCTGGTTTGGTCCCCCGCGGGACTCGCCGCCAAAGTAATGGTCACGCAGCGATTGATTCAGGTCATCGAGCGGCATGCGCTGAGGCAGGAGTGACTTGGCTAAGTGGTCAGGAGAGACATGAACAACCAGCCTAGCGGAGCGAAAAACGTCGCTGCCGTCTGAGTCCTGCTCATGGGTCCAGCCGTTTATCGACGGCGTTCCCACAAAACCATATCCTGCGCCTTCGATTGCGGCGGCTCTGTTCTTGCTCAATGTGACTCGAACTATGTTTGGTGCGTATGGTTCAAGAACCAAGGTGCTGCCGTCTCGTTCTAGAATCATGCCGGCGCTCTGTGCATGGAGTGTTAGTCCAGCAAATGCTGCAAGCATGACCGAGATCGTGATTTTGCCACGATTGACAATGAGTCTCATGTGAATCCTCTCTTCTTATTGCGGTGGAATCCCGCTCTCAATTGTTCCGAATCACGTAAGCGATGAATGGGCTGTTTTCACTAGAGAACCCCTTCGCGCTAGTTTCAGCCGCAGTTGTCGATTCAAGGCGCGGGACCAACGCTGTATCTCCGCCTCTTCCCATAGCCGCAGGTTCCACCTTCGTTTGAGAAAGAGTGAAGCTGCTATCCCTTCCTCGGTAATCGCGCACCTTGCCATTGGCGTTTATTCGCATTGTGCAATTGGACTCACTGGATTCATCGACACGCAGGAGGCGAATCGGATTGGTTGTGGTCACTCTCTTCATCCCGATCTGCAGAACCGCTACGGTTACCGTGGCCCGGAAAGCGGAGAGCCAAGGTGGGGTCTCGTGCGCATTTTCGATTCCCCTTAACCAGAGAATCAAAACAATGCCCGGCGGCACACTATTGGTTTTGCGGCAACATGCAACAATCTACGCGACGAAGAAGCCTTTCAAGTACAACACTGTGTATTACTGTGTGCCGCATCGATTAACTCACTTTGATTGTGCCGGATGGAGCTGAAAGAAGGCTTGCCGGAAAACATTCCGGGATTCGTATTTTTGATCCGTTGGGAAAGGTGCAACGACGCTGTAGCCCACCTGAGCGCAGCGGTGTAGAGTGATCATGGGTTTTGTCTTGCGTGATTGCAGTGCTCTCGAATGGAAGGCTGGGACTGCCATGAGTTTGACTAATCGTCCGGTTGGGAACGAAGTGGTTGATGGCGATGGTCGGATTTTCGATGAGATCGAGAAGGAGGCGGTTCTTCGCGAGCTGAATTCTATCCTGAGCAGCCCAATCTTTCATCCGAGCAAACGCGGCCAACAGTTTCTGTCGTATGTGGTCCGCCACCGCCTGGAAGGAAAACAGGATCGGCTTAAGGAACGAACAATAGGAGTCGATCTGTTTCAGCGCCCGGTTGGATATGCCACAGGAGACGATCCTGTAGTTCGTGTGCAGGCAGGTGAAGTCCGCAGAAGGCTGGAGCAGTACTACCAGGCGAACCCAAACAGCTCGGTAGTCCGCATTGAGCTTCATGTTGGGTCCTACACTCCTGAATTCAAGTGGGTACGCACCGACAAGCAGCTAGCCCCCTCCTTGCCTCAGTCGGAACCAGCACCCCGAGGAACGGGCCGAAGAAAGGGGGATGATCAAAAATCGACCCAGGCCGAAGTGCCCTTGCCGACAGGGGCTGTGCGTGCTGCCGGAAAACACAGAAGACTTTTGTGGGTATTGACGGCAGGTGGCGTTGTCACACTTGCCGGTTTGGCTTTGATCGGGTCAAATATCTATCGCGCCAGGGCGCACCAATCGGTACTGCGAAAGTTCTGGGCTCCCGCGCTTTCCTCTACAGAACCTGTTCTGATCTGCCTGGCTAAACCTGCGGTCTACGTGCCTTCGGTCCAGCTCTACCAAAGGCATTCCAAGAATCCTGCGGAGTTTCTGGGGCAGTTCGCGAGGCTCAGCCAGAAACCTGATTTGCAACCGGATGACAAGCTAACGTGGAGCGATATGGTCGAGTACCCCGATTACGGTCTCGCGGGCGGGGATGTCTACACGGCGATTCGG
>JBAWCO010000566.1:0-7251 GCA_049590315.1 Occallatibacter sp.
CACCGGTACAAACTATGCGAACACGGCGCAAGGCTTGATCAGCGCCATCAACAACGCAGGTTTGGGCTTGAATGCCAGCTTTGTTACAGCGACACAGGCTGGAACGGGGGCTGTGAACGCGGCTCAAGCGGCAAACGTTATGGGCGGCGGGGGAACCGACACCGGCATCGAGATTTCAGGTACAGGTGTGGGAGCCGGGAGCAACGGAGCGGGGCAGGTTGGCGCTTTGACTGTGAACTCCAGCATCGACACGCTTGGGGGTACACTCAACGTGACCGGCATCGATGGGAAGACACACAACATTGCCATGGGCACGGCCAACTCTACGGATACGATTGCTCACCTTGCCGCGACGATCAATGCCGATAATTACGGAGTAACAGCCTCAGTTGACAGCACGGGGAAGATACTGACCTTTACCTCGGCTAACTCTGCGACGACGGTCACTGCGACAGCTCTTACGGACGGACTTCATACGGCGAGTGCTGTGACTCTAACGCCTGTTGGCATCGCCGCGGGCGCCGGAGGTTCGATTGGTACGATCGCGACCACCAATGCCACCGATCTGATGACGGGCACAATCACTGTCAACGGGGTCAATGGAACCAACAAGACCTTTACGCTAGGTGTAGCGGGGTCCACCGATACGATTGACGACCTGGCAGCGACGATCAATGCTTTTGAGGCCGACAATGGCACCAACTTCGGGATCACGGCCACCGTCGCTCTAAACAAAACGATCACCCTTACGGCGAATGCGAGCGGGTCAAGCGTCCCGAGCATCGTGGCCGGCGCAGGCATCAATGCTCCCGCTGCCTATCAGGCTGCGGTGATTCCGACGGCTGATTCCTTACTCGGGACACCCACTGCCACTGGTACAGCGAACGCGACTACTCTGGGCACAGTCACGGGCAATGCCACGGGAAATGGCACTCTTACCCTCGGCTCAAACGCGATCGCGGTGACAAGTGGGGAGACGATTGCCCAACTGGCGGCGGCCATCAATGCCGGTCAATACGGAGTGACTGCCACGCTCAATTCCGGCAGCACGATCATGACGTTGACGACGGCAAATGCAGCGATGACGCCAGTAACCGACACAGCCGCGGGCAACGCCCTGACAGCGATGAACGGCACCGCCTCAGAGTATTACAGCGTTGGGATCACCGGCAACGTGACGGACACCAGCACGAACGGCGGGACATGGAACGTGGGTCTGAATGCGGATACCAACGGCTCCGGAGGAGTGGCCACCATGGGCTACTCCGATGCAGCGGGGATCTCTCTAACCGGCACGGACCTGTTGAACCAGACCGATGCGGAAGTTGCTCTTACCTCACTGAATGCGGCCATCACCGATGTTGCGGCGCAGGACGGTTATATCGGCGCGCAGATCAACACGCTGAACTCGATCAGCTTGGTGATGAGCACGCAGCAGGAAAATGTAGTTTCAGCGCAGAACGCGGTGCAGGCGACGGATTATGCGGCAGCGACTTCGAACATGTCGAAGTACGAGATTCTTAGTCAGACGGGCATCGCAGCATTAGCGCAGGCTAATAGCGTGCAGCAGGAAGTGACCAAGCTTTTGCAGTAAACCGCTACTGATGCGGACAGGTTTTTGAGTCAACGTAGCATTGCAGCAAATTCAAGACAACCCAGGGACGGGCGGCGGCAAAGGTTTAACCTTTGCCGCCCATTTTTTGTTTAGTTGGACCAGCGCTCATGTCGCATGGAAAGGCTCTAGTTATAACGAAGGCACAAACTATAAAACTCTCCCAAGGATGCTCCATAACAAGCATCCGCAGCAGTGATTCTCTTGATCGCGTCCTCCCAGGAGAAGCATGCCAATTCTATTCGATCGACCAATGGGAGCGCCCACTTCTGCAGCCATTGAGCGAGCTCTGGGTAACGCGTTTCGTCGCGATGCATCGCCACCCTTTCAATCAGCTTTCGCTTTATTCCCACCTTCGTCATGTGTTCTGAGAAGACTCCCTTTGTTATCTGCGATTCTGGCGCCAGAACATAAAAGCCCAGAGATCGGTATCTGTCCAGTGACAGATTGCACCGGCCCAAAGCTGTTGCCATGGAGGCGACTGATCGAGCCGCCTGATCGAAGTCGCGGGCTCGGGTAGTGCCGCGTGACAATCCGCTCAACATTTTGGCTTCGCATACGATGAGCTGCGAACATGTCGGCTCGAGGACCGTACCGGCTTTGGTTTGAGCGCCGAAGGAGAAATGACCGATCACGCAGTCCGCGTGTGTACTTCCCTCGCTACCGGGAAAGGCGGAATGTAACAGAGCTTCGGAAAACCATCGCGAATGAGGCTCAAAGCTGAATGGTAGACAGTCAATGCCCCCGGCTGCGGCGCGCATTACGAGTTTCACTAGCCAGCCTTCGTTGTAGAGCAGCGTCGGAGTGATGCAATTGTCCGGAGAAGTGATCGATCCGAGGATATCCTTGACTTCATCCAAAGCGGTCTTGATAGCAGACCTCCATTCTGTGAGCCGCGGCCGGTGACTCGTATTTACGACTTCACACGTGTTGCACGGCTTGGGCTAGGTGGCTGAGGCTGGATTTGGCGTCGCCGTAGAGCATGGTGGTGCAGGGTTTGAAGAAGAGCGGGTTCTCGAGGCCACTGAAGCCGCGACCCTGCCCGCGCTTGAGGACGATGACCGACTTCGCACGATCGACTTCAAGGATGGGCATGCCGGCGATGAGGGACTTGGGATTGTCGCGGGCGTCGGGGTTGACGACGTCGTTAGCGCCGATGACGACGGCTACGTCCGTCGTTGGGAACTCGGGATTGATCTGTTCCATTTCGTAGAGCTCGGAGTAGGGAACGTTGGCTTCAGCGAGCAGGACGTTCATGTGACCGGGCATGCGGCCGGCTACTGGATGGATCGCATATTTGACGGTGACACCGCGGCTCTCAAGCAATTCGCCGAGTTCACGGCATGCGTGCTGTGCCTGCGCAGTGGCGAGGCCGTAACCGGGAACGAAGACTACGCGATTGGCGAAGGCGAGTTGCATGGCGGCATCGTCAAGAGAGATTTCGCGCATGACGCCGTCGGAGTTGGAGGAGCCTGCTTCCGCGATGACTGCGCCGAATCCACCGAAGAGGACGTTGGTGATGGAGCGGTTCATGGCCTTGCACATGAGTACCGAGAGAATGAAGCCGGAGAAGCCGTCGAGGGTGCCGGCGATGATGAGTACGTTGTTGCCGAGGACGAAGCCGGTTGCCGCGGCGGCCAGGCCGGCATAAGAATTCAAGAGGGACATGACGACGGGCATGTCTGCCGAGCCGATGGGGATGACGAGCATGACGCCGAAGACGAAGGCCAAGCCGAGCATGGTGTAAAAGGCGGCGGTAGTTTCGGGGTGAATCCAGAAGAAGACAAAGCTGGAGATCATGGTAAGAGCGATGATCAAGTTGATGGCGTTCTGTCCGCGGAATTGAACAGGTTTGCCGGCAATGACGCCTTGCAGTTTGCCTGCGGCAATGAGTGAGCCGGTGGTGGTGAGGGCGCCGAGCATGACCTCAAAACCGAGAGCGCCGCGGGTGACTACGGACATTTCATTGGCATGGACGAGAAACTCGCCGATGCCGACCAGGGCTGCCGCGAACGCGCCGAAGGCGTGAGAGAGCGCGGTTCGCTGCGGCATGGCGGTCATGGGAACGCTGATGGCCATCCACGCGCCGATGATGGAACCGACAGCGAGACCGGCGATGATCCAGACCCAGGTGACGATGTGCGCGCCGATGAGAGTGCCGACGATGGCGGCAAACATGCCGCCTTCGGCAAGGAACATGCCGCGGCGGGCAGTCTCGGGGTGGGACATCATTTTGAGCGAAAGGATGAAGAGGATGGAAGCGACTAGATATGTAGCTTCCATGAAGTAGGAGGTTAGAGTCACTTGGCGGCCCCCTTCGCTTCGGATTTAGCTTCAGGCTTGCGCTTGCCGAACATCTTCAACATGCGGTCAGTGATACCGAAGCCGCCGACCACGTTGATGGTGGCGGTGGTGACAGCGACAAAGCCGAGGATGTGCGCGCCGAGAGGATAATGCGCTGCGCCCGCCAGCACCAGCGATCCGATGAGGGAGATGCCGGAGATGGCGTTGGTGGCCGACATGAGTGGCGTGTGGAGCAACGGCGGGACACGGCTGATGACCTGGTAGCCGAGGAAGGCGGCCAGTGCGAAGACGTAGACGGAAGCGATGAGGACAGCGGGGTTCATTTTTATCTCGATAGCGTTGCTAGCGGAGTTAGCGGCGCATACGCCGGTTAGCGGGGTTAGTTCGTTGTCGTGACTGGTGCGAGCAATTTTGCCACCCGTGGGTTCACGAGGTTGCCTTCGTGGGCGACGCATGCGCCGGCAAGGACCTCGTCGGTCAGGTCGACGGTGAGCTCGCCCTTCTTCACGATCAGCGCGAGAAAGTTGAGAATGTTGCGTGCGTAGAGCTGGCTTCCGTGGACGGGAACTTCGGCGGGCAGATTGAGAGGCGCGAGAAGGGTGACACCGCCGATTTGCTGCGTGACACCGGGCTGGGTCAGTTCGCAGTTGCCTCCGGCGGGTGCGGCGAGGTCGACGAGAACGGAGCCGGGGCGCATGGCTTCAACGGCAGCGCGGCGGATGAGGCGCGGAGCCGGCCGGCCGGGTACCTGGGCGGTGGTGACGATGACGTCAGAGTGGGCGGCGGTGCGGGTGATGAGGTCGCGGCCGCGGTCGAGGGCTTCTTCAGTGAGTTCGGCAGCGTAGCCTCCGCCGCCTTCTGCACTGATGCCGCCCAGATCGACATCGAGGAACTTTGCACCGAGAGAGCGGACTTGCTCACCGGCTGCGGCTCGGACGTCGTAAGCCTCGACGACGGCACCGAGACGGCGGGCGGTGGCGATGGCCTGGAGGCCGGCAACACCCGCGCCGATTACGAATACGCGAGCCGGCGGAATGGTTCCCGCGGCGGTCATGAGCATGGGAAAGAGACGCGGCAGAAGGTCAGCAGCGGCGATGATGGCTTTGTAGCCCGCGATGGTGGCCATGGAGGAGAGTGCGTCCATGGACTGCGCGCGGCTGATGCGGGGAACCAGCTCCATGCTGAAGAGCGTGGCTGGCCGATCGATGGCGACGGTGAGCGCCTGCGGGGCGTCGAGTGGCTTGAGGAAGGCGATGACCACGGCGCCGGGTTTGAGCTGTGCCTGGTCAGAGGAGTTGGGGGCGTTGACGAGAGGAAGCAGGTCGGCGTTGGCGAGGATCGAGGAACGATCTGCAGAGACGGTTGCGCCGGCCTCGACGTATGCCTGATCGGATGCACCTGCAGCAATGCCTGCTCCTGATTCGACGGTGACTGAGATGCCCTGAGCTAGCAGGGACTTCAGGCTCTCCGGCAATAAGGCGACACGGGTTTCGCCGGGAGCAGTTTCCTGGAGAATGCCTAAAAGCAAAAGTGCCTCCGTAGTCGCATGGGAACCGGGGGCAGCGCGGGCAGGATTACCTGGCGCAAGGACGCGTTCGCTGCGATCTTTAGCGATTATTAAGGAGTGGGGATAAGAGACCTTGTGATATTGGTCACTGCGGGGCGGGAGTGGGGTTGGTGTCGGGTTGCGACGGGGTGTCTTGTGCGCTGCCCCAACGGACAGGTGTTGCGGACGTGCTTTGATCCAATTGCTGGTGGTACTTTGTTGCCCACTGGTTCGCGGCACCTGCCAATACCGGATTGCCCGAATTGAGAAACTCCAATGCCATTCTGCGCGAGGGGAATTTGTTGAGGGCCTCAATGAGGGCGGGTTCGGAGCCGGGCACGCCGAGTTTGACGAAGTAAGTGTGAATTCCCAGGATCACCTTGGTGTTGTGCTCAGTCAACGCGGTCATCAGAGCCTGGTGCGCACGCGCGTCTTTGATTGTGCTCAGCGCCATGGCAGAAAGTGCGGGGATGTACGGGTCACTGTCTTTCAGCGTGCCGATGAGAGCCTCGACAGCCGGCGGCCCGATATTAATCAGAGCTGTATCGGCGAAAGCGCGGACATAGGGATCACTGTCTTTCAGCGCGGCGATGAGAGGCTTGACGGCGCGAGGGTCTTTGGATTCACCCAGCGCCTCGACTGCCGTTCCGCGGACTGTTCGATCCGAGCTCTTTAACGCTGCCGTGAGTTGCTTGATCGAACGGGAGTCTC
Source organism: Occallatibacter sp. (assembly GCA_049590315.1). Classification (GTDB taxonomy): domain Bacteria; phylum Acidobacteriota; class Terriglobia; order Terriglobales; family Acidobacteriaceae; genus Telmatobacter. Next base: position 6,174 of record JBAWCO010000566.1, read on the forward strand.
GGACTACGGGCGTGGGCGGGGCAGGGTTGTCGACGCCGGGAGAGTTGTCATCCGCAGGTGGGTTGTCAGGCTGGCCGGGGGTGCTCGCTTGCGAAAGGAGAGCCGGCGCGGGCAAGAAGAGGGAGACTAACAGCAAGATTCCAGCAGTCTTCCACGACCTGGATTGCGGTGGATAAGGTGACTGCTGCGGGACCATGGAAACTCCTTCACGTCAGGGCGGTCGATCCTGCGTTGCTTGACCAGGCTGGGAAAAGAGACCGCAAATACTTCAGATCCGCCTCGGGAGCTCTTCGGATATGAGCGGACCCCTCATGAAGGGGGTCGTTTGAACCAAGATCCGGGCGGGAAAAACTACATCGATTATAGGTTCGTATCGACTTGATTGGAAGTCACTAGCTTGATGCTTGAATCCGAGGGCGACGGAGGCCGGTGCGAAAAGCGCGGGCGGCTTCAGATCGACCAATTGCATCTGACCTTGAATGAGCCCTACGGGGTTTGCGAATGAACCCTGCGGGGTTTGTGCGGAGCGGCAAGGAACACGTTGCGCGCAGGAAGCGACTGAGGTGACGCGTATGAAATCGGATGGCCCACTGATTCTGGCTGTTGTGTTTCTGGCAGCAGGCTTGATTGTGATTATTAACTACGGCATTGGCAGCGCGGCTTTCAACGCGGCATACCCGCTTGCAGGAGCGAACCTGCAAATGTCTATTGCAACTGCGGGACCGGCCGCGGTGGGTGGTCTGGCGTTGATGGCGCTGGGGCTGCTGATCCTGTTATGGGCGCTGGTTTGCGCCTTTATTGGATTGTTCCAGCCGGCTGTCTATCGCGACAATCCTGGGCGGCTTGAGCGTTTGGAGCAGAAACGACTGGACCGGGAAGAGCGGTTGGAGCAGAAGCGGCTGGATCGGGAAGAAAAGCTGATGGCACGGGACGGGCGGCTGTTTCCGAAGGAATGAATCCAAAGGTTCGCGCCGGGGGTTGAGAAGGCTGTCGCCGAGGGCCTGTGCCTCAGTGCGCTGGTCTTTGATGTGTTAAGACGCCGCGTTAGGCGGTGTTGCGGGCAGGCTCGGTGCGAGCC
>JBAWCO010000567.1:0-5668 GCA_049590315.1 Occallatibacter sp.
GACCACGACACCGACAGCAGGGCTCTTGACGGAGTACTCAAGCAGTATCAGAAAGAGGAACGTCTCGAAGCGGACGTCAAGCTCGAAGCCAAACAGTACCTTCCGGCCACCAGGAAATCTGATTTCAAGTTTTCCGCCAACCGCGGCCCCGTCGTCAAAGTCCTGGTGGAGGGCGTCAAGATGAGCCCAGAGCACATTAAACGCGTGATTCCCATTTTTCAGGAGGGAACTGTTGACGACGATCTGCTGAACGAAGGCAATCGCCACTTGCGGGATTATTACCAGCGCCTCGGCTACTTCGATGTCAAGGTTGAGCATGAGCAGCAGACCACCAGCCCCGAGCAGGTAGTGATTCTCTACAAGGTGCGGCTGGGGCCACGCCGGCGAGTCGAGCGCGTATCGGTCGCCGGAAATCACTACTTCAACTCCGCAACGCTCACGGAACTGCTAAGCGTACACGCTGCAGACGCTCTCGATCGCCACGGCTCTTACAGCCAGGCACTGGTTTCGGCAGATATCGGCGCATTGCAGGCGGTGTATCAAAACAACGGCTTTTCCAAAGTGAAAGTGACCGCGGAAACCGACGCCGCAGCCGCTGGAACCACCGACGCGGTCGTGAAGACCGGACCGGGCTCTGGTTCCGCCCCCCTCAAGCTGGTCTACAAGATCGAAGAAGGAGAGCAGCTCCGTGTAGGCACAGTGAAACTGGAGGGGAACGAGCATGTAGACGCGGCCAAGCTGACGCCCTTGCTGAATACCTCTGCCGGACAGTTGCTTTCTCCCCAGAATCTGGCCGGCGACCGGGATGCGTTGTTCACCGATTATCTGAACCGAGGTTTTCGCCAAGTCCAAGTGGAAGTTGCGCAACAAATCGAAGTGGACGACGCGAGCAAGGTCGACATCGTCTTCCACATTACCGAAGGGGAACAGATTTTTGTGCGCAAGGTGCTGATCACGGGAATGCATTACACGCGCCCTGAGACAGTGGCTCGGGCCATCACGCTGCACCCCGGCGACCCGCTCAACCAGACCGCTCTCTTGGACACGCAGCGCAACCTCTACGAGCTGGCTCTATTCAATGAAGTGAACACCGCGGTCGAAAATCCTAACGGAGGCAACGCGCAGAAAACGGTCTTGCTGCAATTGTCTGAGGCCCGGCGATGGACTCTCACCTATGGTTTTGGCTTCGAGGCCCAGACCGGAAATCCCCAGTACAACTGCGGTGGACTCAATGCCGCCGGCGCCATCTGCAATCCCAACGGCAAAACCGGAGTCAGCCCCCGCGTGCTTGGCGCAATCACCCGCAACAACCTCTTCGGTCGGGAACTGTCCGCGTCATTGCAGGGCACGTACGGCCTGCTTGAACAGAAACTCAACCTGCTCTTCGAGGATCCGCATTTCGGTGGCCGCCGAAACTTCGGCTTCGATTTCTCCGCCGGATACGCCAACAGTCTGGATGTAACCACGTATGTGGCCTCCAAACTCGAGGGCAGTTTCCGTTTGAGCGAGCACTTCGATGCGCCAGGTTCGTTCCTATCCAAAGCCAACACTTTCATCTATCAATTGAATTTCCGACGCGTAAAGGTCCAGGCGAACAGCCTTCAGGTCGCTCCCGGCGAAATCGAGGAGGAGTCCGCCGCAACGCGCGTGGCGGGCCCGGCGCTCACCTGGGTCCGCGATACCCGCGACACGCCCCTTGATGCGCATCGCGGCACTTACATCAGCTTGCAGGAATTCCTCTCCGACAAATACTTCGGTGCAGAGGCTCAGTTCAATCGCCTTGACGTTTCGAATTCGAGCTACTACAGCTTCGACAAGGGACGCTTCGTGATAGCCCGCAACACACGATACGGTCAGGAACGCGCCTTCGGCACCCCCTCCGAAGAATTGATCCCCCTGCCAGAGCGGCTCTTTGCCGGTGGGCCTACAGCTCTCCGAGGCTTTTCAGTCAATGCGGCCGGCCCCCGAGATCCTGAGACAGGGTTTCCCATTGGCGGAGCAGGCGCATTGGCCAACAGCACAGAATTACGCCTGCCACCGCCCACGCTCCCATGGTTCGGTAACGCGCTCAGCCTCGTCATCTTCCACGACATGGGAAACATCTTCACCAACGCTTCCGATGTCTGGGCGAGCGCCATCCGTTCGCGTCAACCAAACCGCGACAGTTGCAAAGATCCAGAGGCGGTAGTCGCCCCTAATTTTCCCACGACTCAGCCGCCTGGCCGTGTAACCTCCACCGGCTGGCAGGGCCCTTGCAGCTTCAACTACTTCTCGCACGCACCGGGCGCAGGCTTGCGCTACCATACGCCCGTCGGTCCCATCCGCGTGGACTTCAGCTATAACCTCAATCCGCCCATCTATCCGGTCGCCTACAACTACTCGCTCTCGCCGGCGAACTCTGATCCGCACGTGGGCGAGGCCGGCCACTTCAACTTCTTCTTCAGCCTGGGACAGACTTTCTGATGAACGCCGCATCGACAATCCGGCAGAAGGCCGCTCCTCAAAGAGCGGCGAGAAGAGTATGCCTCTTGAGCCTCGGGTTATGTCTGGCTGCAACGATTCCAGCAACGGGTATGTCCCAGGATTCGACGCCTGCGCCCCCTGCCGCATCGGCTCCCCTAGTGCTCGACCGCGTGGTCGCCGTGGTGAACAACCACGCCATCCTCTCAAGTGATCTGGACGATGAAATTCGGCTTTCGGTCCTCGACCCCGGCAGAGGTGGCCTCGGTGTTCTCACCCGTCGCCGCGCGCTGGAACAGTTGGTTGCCCGCGCACTCATTCAACAGCAGATTCGGCAGGAAGATGAACAGTCCTCCAATCCCTCCAATGCCGAAGTCCAGGCCCGCCTTGAAGAGATACGCCGAGAGCTGCCGGCCTGCGTCCGCCAGAACTGCGCCTCGGATGCCGGCTGGAAGGCTTTTCTGACTGCGCACGAGTTGACGCCGGAGCGCGTAGAAAGCTATCTGCGCTATCGGCTTGAGATTCTGCGCTTCATCGAACGAAGGTTCCGGCAGGGCATTCAAATCTCTCCTCTGGAAATCGAAACCTACTACCACGACACGCTGCTGCCCCAATACGCGCCCGGCGAGACCGTCCCAACACTGGATAAGGTATCGCAGCGCATTCAGGAGATCCTCCTCCAGCAGCATGTCAATGCGATGTTTGACGACTGGCTTCAAAATCTCCGCAAGCAGGGCGATGTGGAAGTGCTCGACCCGGCACTCGAACTCCCTGCAGCCCAGGCCGGAACCGGATCAGGAGGAGCGAGCGAATGACGGAACCCGATTCCAAGCCGCCTGAATCGACCACTGCTCCTGCGCCACCCCGCATCCACCCGCTGCGGCGTTTTTTCCTGCGTATTCTCCCGCTCACTGTCGCCGGTGTGGCCATTCTGCTTGCCGTGACCGTCGCAGGTCTTTACTTCTGGGCCAGTTCTGACAGCTTCCAGGGCTTCGTCCGCAAGCGCCTCATCGCGCACATCGAGCAGTCCGTCGGCGGGCGGGCAGAGATTGCCTCGTTTCACTGGGACCTGCTCAATCTTGAGGCCGATGCAAATGGACTTGTGATTCATGGTCTCGAAGCCCCAGACGAAGCCCCCTACGCCAAGGTCGACCACTTGAGAGTTCGCCTCAGCGTCCTCGGCTTACTGAGCCCGCGCGTTCTTCTTCGCGATCTCGATATCTCCCGCCCCGAATTTCACCTCATCGTCTATCCCGATGGCACCACCAATCAACCCCATCCGCGCATACCTGCCAAGCCCGGCAAACCCGCACTGGATACTCTGTTCGACGCCCGCGCCGGGCACATTTCCATCGAACAGGGCGTCCTTGATTACGAAGATCGCGCCTCAACTTTCGACTTCCAGAATCGATACACCTTGCTCGACTTGCAGGCCAATGATGCCTCGCTGCTTTTGCGCTACACTCCTGCAACGGCGGCCAGTGAGGAGAGCTACCGCATAGAGGCGGGAGCCGCCGATCTCAATCTCTCGCGGGAAAGCGCGCAGCCCGTCCACGGCCATTTCCAGGCCACGCTTGACCTGACACGCTCCGCAGCCTATCTGCGGTCGTTGCGGATTACTTCGGAAGCACGAACCAAGAACGGCCGCCGTTCCAGCGATCACACTCTGGAGGTCTCCGGCAAGCTTGAGAATTTCTCGCAACCTCGCTGGCAGGCCAAACTCTCCGGCGAACTCAACATGCAAATGTTGAGCCCGGTCTTTGGCTATCCCTTCGCACCGGAAGGCATCGCTCGTCTTGACCTCGACAGCGCAGGCGAGGCAGGCGAATTCCGCGCTGACGGCACAATTCACATCGACGGCGGCTCGTATATTGGAACCGGTGTAGTTGCGACCGGTGTCGGCCTGGATGCGCATGTGCACGCTGACTCCAGGCAATTGCTGATCAAGTCCATCGTTGTGCGTTTGCGTCAAGGCGGCCAACTGCAGGGAGACATCGCGCTTAGCCCCTGGTTGCCCAACATTCCTTCGGCCGCCACAGTGCGCAATCCAAGCATCGGCATACTCCGAGCCCCCGCAGACCGCAACCCCTCGACATTGCAGCATCCGGCTCCCGTCGACATTCCGGTAAACGGAAAAGTAACGGCAGAGTTCAAGAACGTCGCCCTCGACACGGTTCTCGACATGGTGAGCCAGCGGCCCTTTCAGCGCCTTGGCCTGGATACCCGGCTGAATGGCACCGCTGTCGCAACATGGTTCCATGGCGACACTCCAACCGTTACGGTCGACGCCCTGCTTAATTTGATTGCTCCCGGTCAGGCCGCGACAGGAGAGGTCGCTTCCTCCGGAATAATCGATGGAACCTACACGCAGCGTGACGGGGCAGTAGACCTGCGCAGGCTCGAAGTACATACCCCCTCCAGCGAGTTGGACGCGCATGGCCATCTGGGCGCGTATCCTCTCAACAGCCCCTCGTCTTTGGGCGTCAGCTTCCACTCTAAAAACCTCTGGGAATTCGATACCGTACTTCGCGACCTGGGTCTGAGTCGCAACGGAAAGACAGGTGCCGCCGCATTGCCAATTGCCCTGGCCGGACAAGGCGACTTCCAAGGCACCTGGACCGGCTCACTTGTCGATCCGCACCTAGCCGGCACCCTCAAGGCGACGCAACTGTCCATCGAAATGCCGCCGATGAAATCGAACCAGAAAGACAGCCCCGTCTCGCCTCACCCCACGCAGCCCCAACTCGTTTCCTTCGATTCGGTTGAAGCTTCGGGGAGCTATGCGTCCAATCGGATTTCCATCCTCCACGCCCAGTTACAGCGCGGAAAATCCGAGATCGCATTCGATGGAACGCTTGATGCAGCGCCTGGTAAGCCGTCCCTGCAGACCTTCGACGCCAACTCCACACTCCATCTCCACGTGCGCGCCGACAAAATCGGAATCGACGATTTACTTCCGCTCACAGGCCAAAAACTGCCAGTGACTGGCGTTCTCAACGCAATGGCACAGGTTGACGGTCCCGTGCATGCGCTGGGAGGCGCCGGATGGGTCGAACTGGATGACGGCAACGTCTATGGTGAGCCGATTGCCCGCTTCCGCGCACAGGGCAACATCGCCAACCAGGTCATCAAGCTGTCCTCCGTCACCGTAAATGACGCTGCCGGTACAGTATCCGCCACCGGAAGCTACGATCTCCACTCCCGCCAA
>JBAWCO010000568.1:0-2486 GCA_049590315.1 Occallatibacter sp.
GTGTCAATACCAACTGAAAAAGCCACATTTTGCTGAACGAAAAATCCCCCACCTCCCTGTCGGTGACGGTTTACAGTTGCAGCCGGCCATATGAAAATGAAGTCGGCTGGTGAAGCGGAGGCGGGCTCTGCAGGAGTGCAACCCGCCGAGGAATAACTGGCTGCGACTCATCGAGACGGTGAGAGGGCGGGGGCGGGGCGATAGACTGCTTCGCCTTTTGCCCGAGATCATCCCACCGGACGATAGATCGCCCATGCCTGAAAAAACTCATAGGTTGCTCCGTTTGCCTCGGCTGTTGGTGGCGCCAACCGACGGCTCGGCTTGCTGGTTCTGGATCGGGATCAGTCCTGCTTTGCGCCGTTCCTTGAGCCGGTAGCTCTCTCCGCGAATGTTGATGGTGGTGGAGTGATGCAGCAGCCGGTCGAGGATGGCGGTTGCGATGATCGGGTCGCCGAAGATCGATCCCCATTCGCCGTAACTCTTGTTGGATGTGAGGATGATCGAGCCCCGTTCGTAGCGTGCGCTGACGAGCTGAAAGAATATGGTGGCTCCGAGATCGTCCAGAGGCAGATATCCCATTTCGTCGATGATGAGCACCTTGGGCGCCAGGTAGACGCGCAGGCGGCGGTCGAGCCGGCCCTCACGATAAGCGCGGCCGAGGTCGGCGACCAAGTCGTGCGCGGTCATGAAGTAGGCGGCCTGGCCAGCCTGGATCGCGCACTCGGCCAGCGCCACGGCCAGATGCGTCTTGCCCACGCCGGGCGGGCCTTGCAGAATCACGTTGGCGGCCTCATGCACGAACCGCAGAGTGCGCAACTCGCTGATCTGGCGTTCGTCGATGGAGGGCTGGAAGCTGAAATCGAATTGCTGAAATGTTTTCAAGTACGGCAGGTGCGCTAATTGTAGTCTCGCCTTGAGATAGCGCTGGCGCCGCGCATCGGCCTCGGTGTTCATCACTTCGACGAGGAAATCGGCATACGATGGTTCTTTCTTCGCAGCGGTCTCCAGCAATGAATCAAGCCGTGCGTCGATGGCGGTCAGGCTGAGTGTGGACAGTGTGGTTCGCAGTTGTTCAATCGGGGTCATCGCGCACCTCCACAAGCCACACTGTCATAGACGGCCAAAGAGCGGCGCTCGACCATCGGCGCACTCTCGACGATGTGGATCAGCGTCTTGCCGCTCTGCTTGATGCCCAGCGGTATGCCGGCATGGTGCTGTCCGTGTGTGATGACCAGATGTTTCCGCATCGCCCGATCATGTACCGCGATGCGTTCCGCGCCATGGCGGACCTCGACCGAGTTGCCATGATCGCGAACCCAGACCTCTTTGCCCGCATAACTCCAGGGCACGGAGTAACGGCTCCCTTGCCAGGAAACGTAAGCATCGCGGGCCACCTTGCGTTGCTCGTCATCCATATACGGATAAGCCGGGCGGCCATCGATCGGCTGCATAGAGAACAGATCTTCGTCGAAACGAAGCAGCACCTGCTCATGCGTTGTGCCATGCACGCGACGGTTGGCGACCTCTGCCAGCCAGCAGCGCATCTCACCGTTGAGTTCCGCAAGGTTGTCCGGCTCGCGTCCCAGCAACCCGCAGAGGAAGTTACGCCGCACATACTTCACGCCCGACTCGATCTTACCCTTCGTCTGTGGCCGATATGCTCGGCAAAGCCGCGGCGTGAAACCCCAGTAGCGGGCAAAGTCCAGAAAGATGGCGTTCCAGATAATCTCGCCGCGCTCATCGATGCCAGTCCAGACCGTCTTCATCCGGTCGTAGAGAATCTCCTCCGGCACCGCGCCCCACTGTCTGAAGGCCGACTCATGCATCCGCAGCAGCGTTCCCAACTTCTGGTCCGTCGCGGCCTCGGCCATCATCATGCGGCTGTAACCCAGCGTGATGGTGAAGCCCCACAACATATGTTCTGCGCTCGCTTCCGACAACGAACCGAGATGGCCCCAATCCACTTGTGCCTGCTTGCCGGGTAGCGTCTCAAATCTCCGCACCGCGACCGTCAGAGCATCCTTCCGCTGTGGCCGCAGCCACTCCGTCAATGTCGAGTAGCCGCCGCCGTAATTACGCTCGCGAAGCTCTCGAAACAGTACCTGTGCGTTCCAGACGCCAGCCTTGATCCGCTCCTTCAAATACTGCTTGAATGGCTCCAACTTGCCCATCTGGACGGGCCGTGGTCCATAGACCGGCCTGCCCCCAGGCGCCAACAGATAGCGGCTGATCGTCTTGCGGTCGTAACCGGTCAGTCGGCTGATGGCCCGAATGCTCAACCCTTCCCGCTTGAGTTCCTTGATCTCATCCACGTCTCTACCTCTCAGCAATGGCGGCCCTCCTCTGTCTCCAGAATCGGACCGGTGGCTCACCGCCGGAGGGTGGGGGACTTTTCGTTCAGCATAAAGTGGATTTTTGCATCAGCCGTGACACGCGGAAGCGCCTGCTTGCAAAGACCCAATCGTCTGACTTGTGGTAGGGCTGCT
>JBAWCO010000569.1:0-2376 GCA_049590315.1 Occallatibacter sp.
AAGTGGCCCATGACGCTCGCAATCTCGTTACAGCCCTGGGGCTTTACTGCGATTTGCTTGAGGAGCCGGGTGTATTGGGCAAGCCTTTTCTGCACTACGGCGGTGAACTGAGAGTGGTCGCCGCCGCCAGCGGCCGTCTGGTAGAGAAGCTGGTCGCATTCAGTATGCCGAAGTCGTCGAAGAGAGAGCTCCCCGGTGCCGGCCCGTACCTATTGGGAACCGAACCGACATGCGGAACGCGTACTGGCGCGGATGAGGATGCCCGAGGCTGGGAGCTACCGCCAGCCTGTCCGATCGACAATTTCGCCACCGAACTTGCGGCCAACCGGAACCTGTTGGCGGCACTAGCCGGACCATTGATCTCCGTCGACCTCAATTCCGAGAACAGCGCGCTTCCGGTGAGTATGACGGGGGAAGATCTGACCAGAGTGTTGGTAAACCTGGTGAAGAACGCGGCAGAGGCCATGCCTGAAGAAGGACGCATCACGATTGACCTGCACGAGTTTCACGCAAGCTCCGATGCCGCTCCCTGGCTGGTGTTGACGGTCGAGGACAGTGGACCCGGCATTCCACCAACGGCGTTGGAAAGCGTATTCGAATCGGGCTACACGACACACCTTAAGACTTCCAACGAAATCGGCAGTTGGCCGGGAACCCATCGCGGATTAGGGTTGTCAATTACTCGATCAATCGTGGAGGCTGCGGGAGGCCGAATCCAAGCCGCAAATCGTGACCATCGGGGAGCGCGCTTCGTCATCGAGCTCCCTGTTCGGTCACATTGATTCCGCAGCATGCGTCAGCAGTTTTCCGCAGCAGCGGCTCTTGACTGCCAAAGCCAGTTCACCGGTCATTGCACACCGAAATTACCCAACCAAGCGTGAGGCGAATACAATGCTCGCAACAGTTCCAGGCTCGATAACCATGGACTTTATCCCCCAACTTGCGGTACCCGCAGTGCGGCTTCACCTGCTTGTCGTCGACGAGGACGCAGCGGTTCGATCCGCCTGCGTCGAAATCGCAGCCAGCCTCGGCTACGCGGTGGAAAACACCGATGATCTTGGACAGGCCCGAAGCCTTCTGCGCGGACGAGCGGCCGATATCCTGCTGGTCAACCTTCCGGCTAGAACTAACCAGGGTCTGGAGCTGATTTCCGAAGTGAAGCTGCTCTATCCGCAAACAGCGGTGATCGCCATGACCGCCTCAGGGTCAGTAAACGCAGCCGTTGAAGCGATGCGCTGCGGTGCGTCAGATTACCTGACGAAGCCGTTTGCGATGGACGAGCTCTCAACGGTACTGGATCGAGCCGCCGCTGGATTCACCACCGATACGGCCAGCCGCCACCTGCGCGAACGCCTGCGGCTCTCAGAGGGCCTGGGCGCCATGATCGGCCGCTCCGCCGAAATGGAAAAGCTCTATCGAATTCTCTCTAAAGTCGCCCAGACCTCGCATCCGGTTTTGATTCTGGGAGAGAGCGGCACGGGCAAAGAACTGGTGGCGCGGACCATTCATGCTTACGGGCCGAACTCGCAGAAACCGTTTCTGCCGGTTGATTGCGGCTCGCTGGTGCCGACACTGATTGAGAGCGAGTTGTTCGGTTACGTGAAAGGCGCTTTCACAGGAGCTAACCACTCCAAGGATGGACTGCTGGTTTCGGCCGAGGGAGGCACAGTTTTTCTGGATGAGATCGGCGAGCTCACGCTCGATCTGCAGGCCAAACTGCTGCGGGCTTTACAGGAGAAGGAGGTCCGGCCGGTTGGCGCCACGCACCGCGTGCCCATCCGGGCTCGGATAGTCGCCGCGACCAACCGGGACCTCGCGGCAATGGTCGAGAAGGGCACCTTCCGTAAAGATCTTTTCTACCGCCTCAATGTGGTCAATCTGCGCTTGCCTTCGCTGCGCGATCGCCGCGAAGACATCCCACTGCTGGCAGCGCACTTTCTTGATCGCATAAGCCGCGAACACGGGACCAAGTTCACGCTCAGCGACGAGGCTCTGCGCACCATGATGCGTCATGATTGGCCTGGAAACGTGCGCGAACTTGAAAACTCAGTGGAACGGGCTTGTGCCCTCTCATCGGGTCCGATACTGCACCTTGGCGACCTGCCCACCGGCCTTCAACAGCAGGGTCTCGATGCTCGCAAATCCCCCTCGGCTGCCGACGAAACGGAAACTGAGGGCAGCGTTCCCGTATTGACCACGCTGGCCGATCTGGAGCGCCAGGCCATCCTGGGAGCCATTCGCCGGCTCAACGGCGATAAGCTCCAAGCGGCCAAGCTGCTGGGAATCGGCAAGACCACTCTTTACCGCAAGCTGAAGGAATACGGCATCACCGACCCGCTTCGCGAAGAATAAGCCAGAGAAACAGCTTCCATGTGA
>JBAWCO010000570.1:0-18578 GCA_049590315.1 Occallatibacter sp.
CTCACAGCCTGCTTCGTAATCCTGTGGGGAACGCTCTTCCCCATCCTCAGTGAATACGTAGTCGGCAACAAGGTCACCGTCGGAGCGCCCTGGTACAACCGCGTAGCCATCCCCATCGGCCTGTTTCTGTTATTCCTCACCGGCGTTGGACCGCTCTTGCCGTGGCGTGCAACCTCACTCAAGAGCATCCGTCGCAACTTCGTTCTGCCCTGCATCGCGCTATGGGCCACAGTCATTGTTTGTCTCGCGGTGGGCGTGCGCCCCTGGAAAGACGGAGCCTTCGACTACGGCAACTTCTTCGCGCTGGTAGCGTTCTCGTTAGCGATGGGCGTCCTCACAGCCATCCTCAGCGAGTTCCTCCGCGGTGCCGGAGTCATTTCCCGCCAGACCGGAAAAAACCTCGTAGTCTCCACCTGGCTGCTCTCACGCAGAAATACCCGCAGATACGGCGGCTACATCATCCACATCGGCGTCGTGATCGTTGTCATCGGCCTGGCCGGTTCGGCCTTCAACCGCAACATCGAGCAGGAACTGGCCCTCCACGACAAAATGCCCATCGGTCCTTACACGCTGGAGTGCGTCGGCTTCACGCAGGATTCCAACCTCAACTACAATTCCGATTACGCGCTCCTGGACGTCTACAAGGGCGGCAAGAAGCAGTTCCAGATGTCTCCGGAGAAGCGCGTTTATCTTGCCAGCGAGCAGCCGCAAACCATGGTAGCCATCCACTCCGTCCCCGAGTGGGACTTGTACGTCGTCTACGAAGGCACCAATCCTGACACCGGCCAACCGATTATCAAAGCCTTCCTCAATCCGCTCGTGGGCTGGATCTGGGCAGGCTTGGTAGTGCTGGTCTTCGGAACATTTGTTGCGCTTGTTCCCAGCATCAGCCCGGCCACAGCATCTCTGCGAGTCCCCGCAACACGCACCGTTCCAACAGAGCCGGCATTGAAGGGCGGCCACTAAATGCGTGGTGCTTCCGCACGTTTTTCTTTTTGGATCAAGACGGCACAGGCACTCACCCTCGCCATCGCCGTTTATTCTTCTATCGGCGCAACAGATTCGAGCTCTCGCTACAACGATCTGAATCACAAGCTGATGTGTACCTGCGGCTGCGCTCAGATTCTTGGCGAATGCAACCACGTAGGCTGCCCAAACTCCAGCGGCGAACTGGCTGAGCTGCGAACCGGCATCGCCGCAGGCAACACCGACAAGGACATTCTGGATACCTTCGTCGGCAAATATGGCGCAGTTGTGCTGGCCGCACCCACCACGCACGGTTTTGACCTGGTTGCCTGGATTGCGCCTTTCGCCGTCTTTGCAGCCGCTCTTCTTGGAACCATTTTGCTGGTGCGGCGCTGGGCAACTCTGTCCGTCGGCAACACGCAGTCCGCGGCCTCTGGCCCGGCCAATGACGATCCCGCGGACCGCGAGCGCCGCGAAAAAATACGCCGGGAAACCGGCGACGGAGGGTTTTAGTCCATGACCACCCTGCAAGGCGAAATGGCTGGCGCGCTCCTGACGTTGGCGCTGCTCGTCTACACCTTCTGGCCGGAGAATGTCTTCGCCAGCCAACGTCAGAAGACGCGTCTTGACTATCTTTTGGAACGTAAGGAGCAGCTCTATGAGAACCTCAGGGATCTGAATTTCGAGTACCGCGCCGGCAAATATCCTGAAGAAGATTTTCAGGTACAGCGGACACTCCTCGAGAACGAGACGGCGCAGCTACTGGCCGAAATCGATCATCTGCAGCAGGCATGAAGGACTCGGTGCTGACCGGATGGTAGGCCGGGGATTTATCCCCGGCACTAAGACAATCACGTGAAGGCGGGCTTTAGCCCCTGAGGTAGTTTTCAACCGATAACGAAATCTGCGGGAGACTCCCCCATACTCTTCTCTCAAACCAAACCGATAAACAAAAACAGGACTTTCTCACGACTATGAAATCGCCCCATTTCGCATTGTATGCATTTGCTTTGAGCCTGCTCTTAACAGGCACTATGGCCCAGGCCTCGACGGTCACCGGAACCATAACGAATAAGACCACCGGCAAGCCCGCCGCTGGCGATCAGGTAGTGCTCGTCGACGTGCAGGCCGGCATGGGCGAGGTAGCGCACGCAACCACCGATGCGCGCGGACACTATTCGCTGGTCGAGCCCGGTAACAGTCCTTATCTTGTGCGTGTCACTCACCAGGGCGCCGGCTACTTCATCGCCGCCCCCCAGGGCAGTGCGCCCGGCGACATCTCTGTCTACGACGTTGCGGCCAAAGTGCAGGGAGTATTTATCGAGGCCGATGTAGTCGAGATCGAAGGTGACAACGGCCAACTCAAAGTCACCGAGCGCTACTTCGTTCACAACACCAGTTCGCCCCCAACCACCCAGTGGAGCGCGCACTCGTTTGAAGTGGTTCTGCCCTCGGATGCCACGGTCGACGGCGTAGGCGGACAACGCCCCAACGGCCTGCCCACCAGCATCAAGATGGAGCCCAACGGCCCCAAAGGACATTTCGTATTCAACTTCCCCATTCAGCCCGACGACGGGGAAAAGGACACGCTCTTTCAGCTCAGCTATCACGTTCCATACAGCAGCGGGAAGTACACCTTCAAGGCCGAAGTGACGCTGCCAGCCGACAATTTTGCCGTGCTGTTGCCCAAGAGCATGACCTTTACGCCAGTCGACAAAGCGGCATTTAAGGCCGTGCCCCAGGACCCTGGAGTGCAAACCTATCTGGTCAAGAATGCAACTCCCGGAAAAACCTTGGAGTTCACCATTGCTGGAAACGGCTCCATGCCACGCGAGCAGCAAGGCGCGGCGCCCGGTTCGCAAGCAGCGGCCGGCATGGGAGCGCCGGATAGCGGCAACTCCCCCGAAGCTGGAAACGGCGCGCCAAACGGTCAGCCCGGCGGCGGCATTGGGCCACCGGTCACCGGAACCGAGCCGCTTTCGAAATACAAGTGGTGGATTCTCGGTGGTCTGGCTCTGCTACTCGTGGCCGGAGCAGCGTTTCTCCTCCGCAAACCCGCAGGCTTACCAACACCCGGCGTTGTCGCCGAAGCAGGCGTAGTGAGTTACCCCGCCGTCAGTTCACTGGCGTCGAAGAACACCGCTTTGCTCAACGCTCTGAAGGAAGAACTCTTTGCCCTGGAGAGCGAAAAAATCTCCGGGACACTGCCGCCGGAGGAGTACGCCCAGGTAAAAGCCGCGCTTGAAACCGTGTTGAAGCGAGCATTGAAGCGCAGCTCCTAGCCGCGTTCCTCGGACGCCGGCTGTTTAGAGCACCAGGTACCCCATCCATCGTGCAGTCTCATCGCACGATGGGTGGGATCGAATTCGTTCGAGCCACGTACCGGTTCCTGCCGTTGACAGCCGACGGCGTGTCATCAACCCTGGCAACTGATCACTGACAACTGATCACTGTATCCTTGCCTCATGAAGACTTTACTTCGCACTCTTCTTTATCTCGCGCTCATCGTCTGGCTGGGAGCGGAGATCTTTTTCCCAGTAACTGCGGCCATTACCTTCATGACCTTGCACGCGGATACACACACGGCCGGAACCATCGTCGGCCAGCTACTTCGCATTCTGCACAACATGGGGCTGGTTTCCGGCATGGTGGCGCTGGCATTGCTTGCCTTGGCACCGGCCTGGGGTCTCTATAAGCCGCGCGCGGCCATGGCCCCCATGGCACTGATCGTGCTGATGATCGCGTTGACCTCCTTCTCCCAGTTCGTCATCATTCCCGCCATGGAGCGCGACCGCATCGCAGCCGGCGGAGCAATCGATGCTGCGGATGAAGCGAACCCCAACCGCATCGACTTCAACAAACTGCACCTCCGCAGCGAGCATGTTGAAGAGGCCATCCTGCTTTTGGGACTAGCGACGGTGGTGCTGGTGGCAAAAGCTGAGACGTCCAGAATCTAAAAAACAAAAACCCTCCCTCACCTCGATTCCGTGACCTTCGCTCCTCAGCCTTCGGTCCATCGCCTCGTGCCCTGCGCCCTGCATTAAACTCAAGACTGGACGACCTTATGATCACCCTCTTTAGCGGCTACGACGACGGCGAAAAACCCAAAGAGGAATCGGCCCCCGAGCCTGATGCGCCCAGATCGGGCTTCTTCAGTCGCATGAAGCAGGCCGTCTCGCGCACCCGCGAGTCTTTCTCCTCCAAGATCGAAGGCATCGTCGCGCTCACCCGCACCGTCGACGAGTCCGCGCTCGAAGACCTTGAAACCGCGCTCCTCACCAGCGACATCGGCGTCCAAACCACCACCGAAATCATCGGCGCACTCCGCGACCGCGCTCTCCGCAAGGCCATCGAAGGCGGCGATGAACTGCGTAGCCTTCTCAAGACTCAACTCTGTGCCATCCTCGAAGCCCCGCAGCGTCCGGTTCTCACTCCCGAGGCGCCTCCCAAGGTTACGTTCCTGGTCGGCGTCAACGGCACCGGCAAGACCACCTCCGCCGGCAAGCTCGCAGCTTGGTACCGCGCGAAAAACGAATCGGTGCTACTCTGCGCCGCCGACACCTTTCGCGCCGCAGCCATCGAGCAGCTCGAAGTCTGGGCCTCGCGCTCCGGCGTTGAAATGATCAAGACCCGTCAGGGTGGCGATCCGGCCGCAGTGCTTTACGACGCCGCCTCCGCCGCCAAAGCCCGCAACATCCAGGAGCTGATCGTTGACACCGCCGGTCGCCTGCACACCAAGACTGGCCTCATGGACGAGCTCGAGAAAATGCGCCGCACCGCCGCCCGCCTCATCCCCGGCGCTCCTCACGAAGTTCTTCTCGTCATGGACGCCACCACCGGTCAGAACGGCCTTCAGCAGGCCCGCCTCTTCACCCAGTCCGCTGGCGTCACCGGCATCATACTCACCAAACTAGATGGCACGGCCAAAGGCGGTATCGCTGTAGCCATCGCACGCGAACTCAATCTCCCCGTCCGCTACGCCGGCGTAGGCGAGCAGATGACCGACCTACTAGAGTTCTCACCGTCCGAGTTCGTCGATTCTCTACTCGAATAACATGACAATCCCCGATCAAGATACGTACTGGATGCAGCGAGCCCTCGAACTAGCCCTCCGCGGCATCGCCGTCACCTCTCCCAACCCTGCAGTCGGCTGCGTCGTCCTCGACCGCGCCGGTCAAGTAGTCGGCGAAGGCTGGCACGAATACGACCTCGTCGATCACGCTGAAGTCATCGCCCTCAACGTCGCCAGACAGCACGCCGGCGACCGGCTCCTCGGCGGCACAGCCTACATCACTCTCGAGCCCTGCAACCACACTGGCCGCACCCCTCCGTGCACTGATGCGCTCATTGCCTCTGGAGTCAGACGCGTTGTAGCCGCCACCATCGACCCCAACCCCACCGTCGCTGGCCACGGCATGGAAAAGCTCAGCGCGGCAGGCATCGAAGTAGCGTTGGGCGTCTGTCAGTCGGAAGCGCGTCGCCTCAATGAAGGCTTCGCCCGCTGGAGCCAGCACAAACGCCCGCTGGTATTGATGAAGGTCGCCATGACCCTCGACGGCCGCATCGCTCCTCCCGCCGGCCAGCACTTGGCCCACGCGCCATTTTGGATCACTTGCGAAGAAGCGCGCGCCGCCGTGCAGCCACTGCGCTGGCAGGCCGATGCCGCGCTCACCGGCGTCGACACCGTCCTCGCCGACGACCCCATGCTCACTGATCGCAGCGGCCTTCGCCGCCGCCGCCCGCTCCAGCGCGTAGTGCTCGACTCTGCTCTCCGCATGCCGCTCGACTCGAAGATGGTCGCAACCGCACACAACGATGTCGTCATCTACACCGTCTCCAAAGACGAGTCCCGCATCAATGAATTGCGATCGCGCGGCGTCCGTGTCGAAGTCCTCCCCGCTGAAGCCGGCCGCGTCCCATTGGCTAAGCTCCTCGACAGACTCGGCGAGGAAGGAATTCTAAGCCTGATCACTGAAACAGGCACGCGCCTCAACACCGCGTTGCTCGTCGGTGGCCTCGTCGACCGCGTCCATCTGTTTGTTTCTCCGCAGATCATGGGCTCCGATGCCGTTCCCGCCTTCCGCGGCATGTCCCACGCCCTCAATATGGCCGCCGTTGAAGTCGAGCGCTACGGCAACGACCTCGGCCTCCGCTCATTGCTCAAGGATCCCTGGCCACAAGCTGAGAAAGCACTCTGATCGGCGTGCTCTGTCCTCTGATCCCTTAAAATAAGAAAATGTTCACCGGCATCGTCGAACAAACCGGCACGCTCGTCAGCCTGCAAGAGACAGGTGGCGTCCGCCGCATTACCGTCGAGGCCCCCAGCCTGGCCAATCGTCTCCGCGAAGGCGATTCCCTCGCCATCTCCGGCGTCTGCCTCACAGCCCTTGACGTCGACCCGCTCCTCTTTCACGCCGACCTGGCCCAGGAAACCTTGGACCGCACTTCGCTCGGCTCGCTCACCCCTGGCGCCAAAGTCAACCTCGAGTTGCCCACCGCCGCGGGCAGTCCCCTCGGCGGCCACATCGTGCAGGGCCACGTAGACGGTTGCGGCACGCTCATAGCCCTCGACCCCGTCATCCCCGAGTCCAGCCCGCAATTTGACCGGCAGACCACTGACTGGACTCTCAAAGTCCGCGTCCCTGAAAGCGTTCGTCCCTGGATGGTTCACAAGGGCTCCGTCGCCATCGAGGGAATCAGCCTCACCATCGCCGCATTTGACGGTGACATCATCACCATCGCAATTCTTCCTCTCACCTACTGGCGCACCAACCTGCACACGCTCGCGCCCGGCTCACCCGTCAACGTTGAAGCCGACGTGCTTGTGAAACTTGCCCACGCGCAAATGCAGGAGCGGAAGAAGCCGTCCTTTGAACTGACCGAGGCGTGGCTGGTTGCCAACGGTTACTGATTGGCTGTGTTGAATGTCGGCAAATGACCATCGGCAACGAGTCTTCTCCGTCACCATTACTTCTGTAGGCCGCGTGCTTCTCGTGCGGGATCGCCTTCTCGGCAGGGTCGCATGGAAGGTCCGCAGCAAGCCCGCACATGCGGGAGCTTCCCGCCATAGCATCCAGAGTGGAAAGAACCTTCTCGACGCCATTTTCGTGAAGCCGGAGGGAGCCGCTCCGCGTGCCAGTGTCCTCATCTGTCACGGAATCGGAGAAACGGTAGACCACTGGATTCCAGTACAGCAGATTCTCGCAGCCAACGGCGTAGCCTCGCTGGTCTTCGACTACTCCGGTTACGGACGCAGCTCAGGACGTTTCACATCGGCTCAAAGTGAACGGGACACGATCTCTGCGTTCCATTTCCTCGAACCCCTTACCGCCCCATTGCCTATCTCGATGCTTGGATTCTCCTTGGGCACCGGGATCGCGAGCGCGATTCTCTCCAAAGTCCCTGCTCATCGATTGGTGCTCTGCGCCGCTTACACCTCTCTGCGCAACGCCGCGGCCAGCGTCGGCCTTCCTAAGGCACTCGCCTTCGCTGTTCCACCCATCTGGGACGCTGCGGATACACTGCGTGAAAACACTGCACCGGTGCTGATTGTTCACGGCGAGAGGGATCGCCTGTTTCCGGTTAAGATGGCCCGGAAGCTCAACACCCTCTGCGGCTCAACCTGCGAACTCGTCATCATTCCCAAGCTCGCGCACAACGAGCCCTTCCGTTATCCGAAAATCTCCTATTGGGGCGAAATCGTCGCTCGTTTTCTCTTGGATGACAAAACCCATCTGTAGTCTGCATCGATAGCCAAGTTTGTGTCAGAACATGGATTTCAAATGCTGCGGAAAGACTCGATTCCGGAAGGCTTTGTAACAGGGCCTGACTTTAGTCGGGCCGATAAAGCCAAAAGAATTCGTCGGGCCTTGGCCCCTGCGGAATGCTTTCCAAGCTTTTCTCCAGGAATGACGCCCTTTTCCGCAACCTGTTGAGTCGCGCCGAAGTCTGTCAAAGATGCGAAAGGTTTCAGACGCTGCGAAAACCTCGCTGCAGCACCCATTTCCGAGCTTGCGCTGCGGTCCATGGCTGAAGGACTTATCTCCGAACGTGTTTTGAAAGAGCACGATTTCACTCATGCCGTAGACGCTTCGAAAGGAATGCTGGCTTCAGCCGCGGAAGGATGGTTTTGGACTTCTGCGAATCGAAAGATCGCCTTTTCCGCAGCCTGTTCAGTCGCACTCGGGCGCATCACTGCTTCACAACCAGCTTCGGCGGATCCATGACATACTCATCGCCCGCACGCGCCAGAATCTGCCCCCGTCGATCCGTCAGCAGCTTCAGCCGATTCGTCAATCCAACGAATTCCTTTTTCTGCCCTTCAGTCAGCCCAGCGGGAGCCGGATTCGACGCAGCAATCTTGTTCAACTCATCCAGCCGCGCCTGCACTCGGGGTATCTCGCGGTCAATCAGAATCGGCCGAATGATCGCTGTCTTTGTTTTTCCGCTGGCGATCTCGTTGCGGTTATTCTCGCTCCACACCGGCAGAATCCCTACATGCCCCAGCTCCATGCGCACTCCTGCCGGCCCGTAGTCCTTGCGCACCGCAGAAAACAGCCCAATCATTTCGTCGCGCGGATCGCCGTCCTTGTCCGGCATCAGGCCATCCACGTAGTTGCGTGACTGGTTCGACAGAAAATTCCCCAGCGAATAGAAGATGACCGTATTGCGCCCATCCTGCGTCGTGTACGTCTCCACCGGTTGCAGCACGTGAGGATGGTGACCCACAATCACTGACGCCCCTGCTTCCAGCATCTTGTGCGCCATCTCCACATCTTCGGGCCTCGGCGCCGGTGCATACTCAATGCCCCAGTGAATTGAAACCACGAGAAAATCGCACTGCGCCCGCGCCGCTTTCACGGCGTCCAGCACCTGCTTCTCATCCGCACCCGCAGCGCCGCCACTCTCGCCAGGATACGGAAAGAAGTTCACATGCGGCTGGTCGTCCTTCTCGGGATTACGGCTTCCGTTCAGCCAGCGCGTCATTCCCAGCCAGCCAACCTTGATGCCGTTAGCTTCTGTAATCGCCGGCTGCCAGGTTTGTTGCGTCGTGTCTCCGGAACCGGCAAACAGCATCCCTTCCTCGCGCAGATGTTCGCGAGTCTCCGTGAATCCCGGCCATCCCTGGTCCATCACGTGGTTGTTGGCGAAAGAAACAATCTTGATGCCGCTCGCCTTCAGCCCGTCGATCAGTGCCACAGGCGCGTCGAACATGAACGGTTTCGATCCGTGCGAGTGAGCCGGCGCAACCGGCGTTTCCATGTTGACGAATCCAAAGTCGACTTTCTCAAACACATCGCTCACGTCGCTGAAAAGCGCAGCCCATCCCGCAGCGCCTTCACCGCCCGCAGCCGCCGCAGCGCGCACCGGTTCGTGCGGAATCACATCGCCAGCCACAGCGAAATTGACCTGCGCCAGTTCGTGCGGATAAGGAACAACCACTGCTGCCGGCCTGCTCGCGTGGATCCTCGTTAGCAGAATTGCGCCGCATGCGGCAATCGCCAGCAGCGACGCGCCGGCAACAGCCAGACGCCCATGTCGCCGCAGGTCGGTCACCAGCCTTGCACCAATTCCCGACCCGAACCGTCCTGCGTGTACCGACCAATCCCATTCCATTGCCCGCACCAGTTCTTACCCCTTGATTTCCAGACAATCACAAACGCATTCAGGATACAGGGACAAGCGGAGACCAACTTGATTCGATGCCCATTACCGAATCGGTACGCCGCCGTTCACCACCCCATAGCTGGTCGTGGCTGGAACAGCCCACTCGTTCATCGGATATTGCCGCTTGCACTCCCCGCACATCGTCGTAACGTACCGTTCTCCACAGTTCGGGCAAACGCCTCCCGACGCAAATGTATCGAAGGGCTGCTCGCATTTACCGCAACTCCATAGCGGTCCAAGCGGCGGAGCGACCTTGCAACTAGGGCAGGCAAATCCCTGGCGTCGAGGCATCTTTTCCCGGCGCAACAGAACCCTCGCCTGTTGCAGTCCTCCCCAGCAGCTCAACAGCATATAAATGGATACCAGGATTCCCCAGCCGGAAAACTTTATCGCGGAAATCGCGAAGACTCCTACGATACCGATCATGCCAACCACCACGGCCACCATCAGGCTCTTCGCGCGTCCCAACGGGAACCACAACAAAGACCAGAGAATCTTGCCGCCATCGAGGGGGTAGATAGGCAGCATGTTGAAAATCAGCAGAGTCAGGTCAATCCAGAGCAGGGCAAAAAGCAGCATATAGGCATCGGGCATGGTGTGCTTCCATCCCGCCGACTTTGCCGTAAGCCACGCCCCATAAAAGACCGGCAGCAGCACCACATTCACCAGCGGCCCCGCCACGATACTCCACAGCATGGCTCCAGGCCGCTGCGGTGGATCCACATATGCCACGCCTCCCAGCGGCCACAGTAGGATCCGGTTTGCCGTTCCGCCCACCTGTCTGCAGGCCATGGCGTGGCCAAACTCGTGCGTCAGCACAATCAGGAACAGGGCCAGGTACTCGGCAATGCTCCACGCGATCGAAGAATACCTGCCGTTGTGGCTTCCGATTTCATAGAACGCCACCAGAAACCACCACCAGTGCAGAGACACATCAACGCCGGCGAGCCGAAACAAATGGATAGAACCTTGGTTAATTCTTGGCATGCGGGTAGCTTACTGCATTTCGCAAGTCCACGCGCGATCGATCAGGTCGAAACACACGGGAGCGTGTTTGCCCTCACAATTCCCCCGCCGGACTGACAGCTTCAGCAGTTCCTAGTTCATCTTCATCCCCGGCATCGCGGATTGGTCCATGCTGTCGTGGCCTTCGTCATCATCGTCCATCGACCATATTTTCCCAGGGTCTGTCTCATACGGATACACATGCACCATCCATCCGAAGACATGCGGTAGAAACACCCCGCCCGCCGCCTGGCAAGCTTCCCTCGTAGTAATCGAGCCCATGAGTCCGAACTTCGCATCAGGCCCGAAGTATGCACCCTTCTGTCCTTCCGGCGCCTTGCAAAAGTTCGTGTGCTGGTGCCAATGCGCGATGCTCAGCGGAATCCGCTCGTTCAACTCGTCCTCATTCGCTGTCACTCGATCTGTATACATCGCCCCCACCAGTTTGTAGCCTCCGTCCGCGGTCTTCTTATACAGCAGCGACGTCGGCTTCAGCGGATCGAAGTGCGTCGCTGCCGCGCGTCCGTTGTCGTAATTTGTAAAGTGATATTGCGGTTGCGGAATATTGGGGAGAAATATCCTGTACCCATCCGCCAACGCCTTGCGGTAATCCTGGTAAGGAGCCAGCGCCTCTTTCGCCGCAGCCACCACTGCATCGGCCTTCCCCTTGTCGCCCGGCTGAACCGCACGAAGCGTAGTCATATACATATGTCCCGACATGTGTGCCATTCCACCAGACATTTTCGATGCGGAAGTTTTCTGAGCATCAACCTGTTGACCACTCGCCCCCATCGCCAGAAAACCAGCAGCCAAGCAGGATCCAATCCCAAACCGAGCCTTCGCGACAAACCGAAAATTTGATGAAATCAGCCGCATTCCATTCACCCCTCAGTGGTTTTTTCTATTACCGGTGGCGATTTTTCCGTCAAGAACTAGGACGCACAACCTGCCCGCCAGGCTTACACGAGCTGCAGCTCCTTGAATTTAGATACGCTTTGCTCCCAATCCCGGTTCCAACCGTGGTCCAATGCCCCTGAGCGGTCCTTCCTCCTTTCGCGTCTATCCCTTACGTGAACAGGTGGCCGAAGCTGGTACCCTTAAACCTGAGAAAAACCCCGTGGAAAGGCCGGTCCGTCAAGGCCGGCGAGCAAAAGCATGGCTGAGTTCGTTATCAAGTTGGCAGATGAGCGTGGACGCGTGCAGGAACAGGTGCATACGGCGGCCACGGCCGATGAACTACGCTCGCGTTTTTCCCATGCCGGCTACCACGTCTTCAGCGTTCATGCGCGGTCGGGGTTCGCGGGTATCTCGCGGCGCAAGGTCAAGCTTGAACCGTTTCTTATCTTCAATCAGCAGTTCCTCACTCTCATCAAGGCCGGCTTGCCGATCCTCGGCTCGCTGCAGATGCTCGCCAAAAACCAGAAGAACACGCACTTTGCCGGGCAGTTGGAAGATGTGTCGAACCGAGTCAAAACCGGCGAAGCGCTCTCGTCGGCTTTCGAGGCGCAAAGCGGCTTCCCCATCATGTACACCACCACCCTTCTGGCCGGTGAGCGTTCCGGCAATCTGCAGGAGGTCCTCGAGCGCTACGTCAGCTTCCAGCGAATCTCGCTCACCTTCCGCAAAAAGCTCATCGCTTCCCTCATTTATCCCTGCGTCCTGATGGCGCTGGTTTGCGCGCTCATGTTTTTCATGTTCGCGGTCGTCATTCCACAGTTTGGCAAGCTGTATGACCAACTGGGCTCAAAGCTGCCGTGGATCACCACCGATCTGCTCAACTTCGGCGAGTGGCTCAACCACAATCTGCTCTGGATCGCGCTCATAGCCCTCGTGCTCGGCGGCAGTTTCTACCGTTTCTCGATTACCGAACGAGGCCGGGATGTCATCGACACGGTGCGCATCAAGCTCCCGGTCTTTGGCAAAATCTGGCTCAAGTATCAGGTAGCTCTCTTTGCGCGCACGCTCTCCACGCTGCTCACCGGCGGATTGCCTTTGGTGCCGTCCCTTGAAACTGCCGCACGTTCCATTTCATCGCGCCGCGTCTCCAAAGCGGTCTTCTCTTCCATCTCCACCGTCCGCGAGGGCAAGAGTCTGGCCGAAGCGCTCGAAAGCACCGGCGCTTTCCCTGATCTTGCCGCTGAAATGATCACCGTGGGCGAGCAGACCGGCGCGCTTCCGGCAATGCTCAATTCAGTGAGTGAGTTTTTCGAGGAAGACGTGGCCACCGCGCTCACCGCTGCATTAGCCTTGATTGAGCCCGCCATTCTCATTGTGATGGGCGTGGTGGTGGTCATCATTCTCATTTCGCTGTACCTGCCGATCTTCTCTCTCGGATCGGCGGGCGCGGCAACGGGGTAATCAGGCTATGGCTGACGTAATTGCACTCCCAGTTCCGATCGGACAGGACGAACGGGCGCAGGCCGAAGCGCTCGCCAACCGCTATTGCGCCGAATTTGTCGACTTGAAAAACTTCAGAATCCAGCACGACCTGTTGCGCACCGTGCCGGTCGAACTGATGTTCCGCTATAACTTCGTGCCCATCGAACAAACTGCGGACGCACTGGTAATCGCAGTCAGTGATCCCTCTCGCCTCATGGTGCTGGATGAAATTGCCGGCCTCCTCGGGCATCGCATCGTTGCCCGCGTGGCCACGCTCTCGCAGATCACCGATTTGCTCAAGAAGACCGAGCAGTCGCAGCGCGTGCTCGACGAAGCCAGCGAAGGGCTCACCTTCGACGTGCTCACCGGCGATGACAACTCCGACGAAAACATCTCCATCGAGAAGCTGACCAGCGAAGAAGACATCAGCCCGATCATCCGGCTCGTCGATACCACCATCTTCACTGCTCTTGAACGCCGCGCATCCGACATTCACATCGAGACCAATGACGATTCCGTAGTCGTCAAGTACCGCATCGACGGCGTCTTGCAGGCCGCCATGGCGCCCATCGCCCGCGAGCATCACTCCACAATTCTCTCGCGCATCAAGATCATGAGCGAGCTCGATATCGCCGAGCGCCGCGTACCTCAGGACGGCCGCTTCCGTGTCCGCTATAAAGGCCGCCTCATCGACTTCCGTGTCTCCATCATGCCCACCGTGCATGGCGAAAACGCCGTGCTCCGCGTGCTCGACAAAGAGTCGATGAGCGAGAAGTTTCGCAATCTCACCTTGGACGTGGTTGGCTTCGCCGAAGAAGACCTGCGCCGCTTCCGCCGCTACATTCGCGAGCCTTACGGGATGGTGCTTGTCACCGGCCCCACCGGCTCCGGCAAAACCACCACGCTTTACGCCGCGTTGAACGAGATCAAAAGCGACGAAGACAAGATCATCACCATCGAAGATCCAGTCGAGTATCAAATTCGTGGCATCACCCAGATTCCGGTTAACGAGAAAAAGGGCCTCACCTTTGCGCGTGGTCTTCGTTCCATCCTTCGCCACGATCCCGACAAGATTCTCGTCGGCGAAATTCGTGACCAGGAAACAGCGCAGAT
The DNA here is from genome assembly GCA_049590315.1 of Occallatibacter sp. Taxonomy (GTDB): domain Bacteria; phylum Acidobacteriota; class Terriglobia; order Terriglobales; family Acidobacteriaceae; genus Telmatobacter. Next base: position 14,131 of record JBAWCO010000570.1, read on the forward strand.
TGCCATCAACTCCGCGCTCACCGGTCACCTTGTCTTCACCACCGTCCACGCCAACAACGTCGTCGACGTGCTCGGCCGCTTCCTTAACATGGGCGTCGAAGCGTACAACTTTGTCTCGGCGCTCAACTGCATTCTTGCCCAGCGCCTGGTGCGTACCATCTGTGAACACTGCGCCCACTCCGTCACCTATGACGACAATGTTTTGCGCGCCAGCGCCATGGAGCCTGCCGAATGGCGCGGCTTCCCCTTCCGTGAGGGCCAGGGCTGCATTGAATGCGGCGGCACAGGTTACCGCGGCCGAACAGCCATCCATGAGTTGCTCGACTTGACCGATCCCATTCGTGAAATCATCCTGGAGAAGAAACCCACCTCAGAAGTCCGCAAGCTCGCCCGCAAAGAGGGCATGACGTTTCTGCGTGAGTCGGCTCTGGAGCGCGTCCGTCGCGGCTTGACCACGCTCAAAGAGATCAATAAGGTCACCTTCATTGAGGCATCCCGCTGATGGCTTCTATCCTGAGCAAAGCCAAAATCGCCGCCAACGCCGGAGGCCGTCCGCCGGTAGCGGTGGAGCTTTCCCCGGAAGGAGTCCTCGCCGCCGCGATCCCGGCTCCCGGCCAGCCGCCCGTTTATGCGTTTCAGCCGCTCCCCGTCGGCGCTTTGATTCCGAATATCGCCGAGCCCAACCTACGCGCTCCCGAAGCAGTTGCGGCCGCAATTCATACAGCACTCGGTCAGGTCTCTCCGCGAACCCGCTCCGTCACCCTCATCCTGCCTGACACGGTAGTGCGCGTCTTTGTGCTCGACTTCGATTCCCTTCCCAGCAAAGCCGCTGAAGCCTTCCCCGTGCTCCGGTTCCGGCTTCGCAAAATGGTCCCTTTCGATGTCGAACACGCAGGTGTGAGTTACCAGATTCTGGCCGAGAGCAAATCCGAGTGCCGGGTACTCGCGGCCATCACTCCCGGCCCCATCCTCGCCGAGTATGAAGCCGCCGTACGCGCCGCCGCTTACGAACCGGGCGCGGTCCTCTCCACCAGCCTTGCCGCTTTAGAGGCGGGCAGCGCCAATACCACTCTGGAAGCCGTGCTGGGGGCCAACCTGAGCCACATCGCGCTTACCACATTCATCATGAACGGCCAGGACCTCTTGCTCTACCGCACCCTCGATCTGCCTGACGATCCCGGATTGAGTCTCGATGAGGTGCGCCGCGGCATTGCCGTAGCGTCTGCTTATTTTGAGGACAAGCTCCTCGCGCGCCCCAGCCGTTTGCATTACGCTGGTCTCGGCGGCGCTCATGAGTTCGCCCGCTTGATCGGCGACCCCGAATTGGAAGTCGTCGATCTTGCCCCGACACCCAATACCGGAGCGGTTACATCGCTTGGATCAACAAGCATCGCTGGCGTAGTCGGCGCGCTGGCGGGGGCAAGGTAAACCATGCGCATCTCGCTCAATCTCGCCACGCGCCCGTTCACTGATGTCGGGCCTGCCATCAAGAATCTCCGTATTGCGATGGCCATCCTCGCGGTCCTCGCCATCGGTCTGGGATTTGGGCTGCGCGCGCTTCACCACAAAGCCGAGGAAGCGCGCGCGCGCGATCACTCGCTCGATGGCCAGATTGCCGGCATCACCAGGGAACGGCAAAGCTACCAGGACCTGATGCGCCAGCCCGCCAACGCCCAGTTGCTGAAGCAGTCCATCGCTCTCAACAAGCTATTCGATTTGAAATCCTTCTCTTGGACGCTGGCCATGGAGGACCTCGAGACTGTACTTCCCGGCGGCGTGCAGGTTTCCACCCTTGAGCCAATCCGTGACGAGAAGACGAAGGTGATCACTCTGCACCTGCACGTCATCGGCCCTCGTGATCGTAATATTGATCTGGTTCGCAACCTGGAGCACTCCAGGCGTTTTCTGTTCCCCCGCATCGTTGGCGAAAATGCTGTCGAGAGCACTCTCAGACCCGGCGAGCCGTTGGAGCCTGTGAGCGCCTCCAACCGCGTGAACTTCGATGTGCTCGCCGACTACAACCCAGCTGCGCCAAGTGAAAGAAAATCGCTAAGAAAGTCAATCGCAAGGTCGGATCAGGATCAAACCCCACCCAGTCACCCCTCCATTTCAGGGGGCATTTCAGGCGGCATTGCTCCTGACCACCGACCCGTCCGTCCGCCCTACACCGGCCCTGACGCAATCCCCGGTCGCGCGAAAGGCGCGTTAGGCCACATCTCTCCGGCTCGCGTTCCCAATCCGCCTGTTGTTCCCCCTCCTCCGAGTGCAAAGACTGGAGTAGTGCAATGACCGCGCGATCGACATCCACCACCTGGCGCGAGCGGCTGGCCTCTCCGCTCACCTGGCACTATGCCGGCTTCGCTGTGCTGCTGCTTCTGGTCATTGGGTTGGCGGTCCGGTTAGGTCTCGACTGGGCAGCTACCAATGGGCGCTCCACCGACGTCCTCGCCGGCAAGCAGATTCAGTTGAAGGCGATGGACATGCAGACCGAGCCCCTTCGCGGCCTCGACAAGCGCGTGGAAGAGTCCCGCACTCAGATCAAGGACTTCTACGCCAAACGCATTCCGGCCAGCTACTCTTCCATCGCAACCCGCATTGGCGATCTCGAAGTCAAGTCAGGCGTACGGCTCTCCCGGCTCCAGTACACACAAGGGCCTCCGGGTTCCGAATTGACTGAAATCTCGCTGGACGCCGGCATCACCGGCACCTATCCGCAGATCATGCACTTCATTAACAGCGTGGAGCGTGACCAGAATTTCTTCGTCATCCGGACCATGGCTCTCACCGGCCAGCAGGCGGGCATGGTGAGCCTGCGCATGAAGCTCTCAACGTGGCTGCGCCCGGCCGATGCCGCAGCCAGCGGACTGCCGCCCACCCCCGATGACTCCACCGCCGAACCATCTCCAGCCAGGTCCTCGGCTTCCAGCAAGGAGGGTGAATAGTTATGGCCCTTCCTCTGGGAACCGAAAATAAGCAACAGGTTTACTGGGCCACCGCTCTAATCGCTGTGGTCGTGATCGTCGGCGGCATCGAAGTCAAGAGTTACTTCTTTTCATCCGCTCCAACACAGCCCATCTCCGTAGCCGCGCAACCAGGCGTTACTTTCTCCGGTGCGCGCCCCGCTGCTGGAAGTGCCTCCTCATCCGCAGGTGCAAATCGATCCGGAGTCAGCACCCAGAGCGCAGATGCCGAAAAGCTCACCAATGAAGGCCTCGATCCCACGCTCCATTTGGACCGCCTGGCCCAGACTGAAGACGTGGAGTATGCCGGCACCGGCAGAAACATCTTCTCCGCCGATTCCGCGCCGCTGCAGCCCATCGAAACTCCGGTGAAGAGTGCCCGCAATCAGCCTGCCGTGGTCTTGCCGCCGCTACCGCCTGAGAAGCCGAAACCGCCCGCCATCGATCTGAAGTACTTCGGCTACACCCAGGACGGCGACAAGACGCTGAAAGCCTTCTTCGTTCACGGGGACGATGTATTCATGGCGCGCACCGGGGAGATTGTCGACCATCGCTACAAAGTCGGAAACATCGCGCCAGGCAATGTCGAAGTTACCGATCTGAGCTATAACAGTACTCAGAACCTGCCGATGCAGCGCAATTGAGCCAACGCCTTTGATATCTCGGCCAACCCCGATCCTCCGTCGCCCCAAGCCTTCCGAACAAGGCTACATGCTCATCACGGTCATGTTCATGTTGGCCATCCTGGTCATCGCTCTTTCTGTAGCTGTACCAAGAATTGCCAAGCAGATTCAGCGTGATCGTGAGCGCGAAACCATGCGCCGTGGCAAGCAGTACATCCGCGGCGTCAAAATGTACTACAAGAAATTCGGGGCCTATCCGCCCAGCATTGACGCCTTGGTCAAGACCAACGAGATTCGCTTCCTGCGCAAGAAATACGTCGACCCCACCACCGGCAAAGACGAGTGGAAGATCATCCGCTTCGGCCAGAACAAGACGCAGTCCATGGGTTTCTTTGGCCAACCCCTCGGAGGCTCAACCGTAGCCGGAATCGGCCCCTCCGGCGGAAATGGCCTCACCGGGGCAAACGGCCTGACCGGCGCGGCCGGCACAGGAAGCATCGGCGCCTCAACCAACGGAACCTCAACTTCAACCGACTCCGGGACAAACTCAACCACTTCCACGGGAACTACTTCCGGTTCCACGGGCTCCACCGGCAGCACCGATCCCAACGCTTCCGGCGGCACCGGAACTGGCACTGGGACCGGTCTCACCGGCCAAACCTTTGGCGGAGGCGGCATCATCGGCGTCTCGCCCGGCGGCACCAAGCAATCCATCCTGGTTTACAAAAAGAAGAATCACTACAACGAGTGGGAATTCTTCTATGACCCGATCGTCGAACAGATGATGCTGATGGGCGGGAATTTAGGCAACAACGGTCTGACCCCGAGTTCACCTGGCACGAGTCTCAACCCGAACCCCAATCCC
>JBAWCO010000571.1:0-1699 GCA_049590315.1 Occallatibacter sp.
GGATTAATCGCTCTTGAGCAGGGGCCGAAGCGTTTGCATGAGGACCACGCGAATGCGCGTCTGCTGGCCGAGACGCTTGCCAACATCGAAAATGTCGAGATCGATGTCGATGCAGTCGAGACCAATATCGTCGTTTTCAAGTTGACCCGCGGCGTGAGCGCGGCCGATGTGGTTGCACGGCTCAAGTCGCGCAGCATCCTGGCCAGCGCCGTCGCGCCCGATGCGATTCGTCTGGTCACTCATCTCGACGTGGATCGCGCGGCATGCGTAAAAGCAGCGGATGCGCTTACCGAAGAGATCGAAGCAGTGGTAACGGCGGCCTGAGCGGCGTCTCATAGCACCCGGCGTTAAACTTACCGGTGTCAATCACGCCTGATGAGCTCCGGCGTTTGCAGAAAATCCGCGTACATGAAACCATCGCGGTCAACCACTTCCCCCGGCTCCAGATTCAGCCGAGTCGTAAACATCGGCCCCTCGTAGACGCAGGTGTGAAACTCGCCGCGTTCTCCGCAGGGGTCGATCCCAGCCGGCAATTCGTTCAGCAGCGCGGCATCGAATTCGCGACCGGCAAATGTGCCCGGCAATTGCTTGGTATCCACGCACGTCAATCTGGCGCGCAGGCCGCCCGCAATCATCGCTTGCGCCAACTCTGCGGTCGGCAACTCCCATAGTGGAAAAAGCGGCTCCAACCCCGTCGGCTTCAATTGCGTTTCGCGATAAGCGCGAACATCCGGCAAAAACAAATCTCCGAAGGCGATAGCGTCCACTTTTTCTCTGATGGCCCGATTGCAGGCCTCGCTCATGCGCTGCTCATAGATTTCGTTTGAGCAAGGCCACGGCAGTGGCACAATCCACAACGGCAGTCGGGCGGCCTCGGCCTGAGCCTCCAGCACCGAAAGCCGTGTGCCATGCATCGCCACACGCTGGAATTCAGCATTCAATGTGGTCAGCAGTCCCACCACTTCGATGCCGGGTTGGCCGCTCAGCAGATAAAGCGCCCATGCGCTGTCTTTGCCGCTGCTCCAGGACAGCAAAACACGCTTCATGCGTCCATCATAATCGCCGGCGACAGGGTTGGACTTGGGCGATCCTTGCCGGCCCCGTCGAGAGTGCAATCTTGCACACCGCGACCAAACCCAGGGAGCGTAAAGTAAAGGCCAAACGAGTGCGGCTCCGAATCCCCGCGCAACTATTTCCGCCGCGCAGCGTTGAAACAATCATCAATCCGGAAAGCCTGAAAAGCTCTGGAAATGCAAAAGCCCTGGAGGATTTGATTCATGAAGAAGATCGCACTGGCTCTGTTGTTTGCTCTCACTCTTTGCCCTGCGGCATCATTTGCGCAGGTCTCGATTCGCATCGGTCCGCCCGCTCCCATCGTCGAGCGCCGGGGCGAGCCTCCCGAGCGTGGGTTCGTATGGATTGACGGCTATCATCGCTGGGATGGTAACCGCTACGTCTGGACTCCCGGCCGCTGGGAGCGTCCACCCCATCCCGGCGCGCATTGGGTTGCCCACAAGTGGGTCCACCGCCATGGAGAATGGGTGCTGGTAGAAGGCCACTGGCGGTAGATTGCTTCATTCGACCGGAAAAGCGGGGCTCTGGCTCCGCTTTTCCTTGTTAATCCTCACTGCTCAGGAAGCAAAACATGCTTAAGAATGCGCACGGAATTCATAGGCCGGTAACAGTGCTTGCATAAACT
>JBAWCO010000572.1:0-1617 GCA_049590315.1 Occallatibacter sp.
ATCTGGGATACTCGCAAGCAGGAACTTCTGCTGGTCCGCGACCGCATGGGCGTCAAGCCGCTCTTTTACCAGCCGTTCGGGCACGGCGTTCTGTTCGGCTCGGAACCGAAAGCGATCCTTGCCCATCCCGAGGTTTCGGCGCGGGTTGGGATCGATGGCCTGAGGTTCCGACTCTACCGTCCGGATCGTCTCCGGGATTGACAGCTGCATTCTCATGTCGCACAATGCCTACCAATCGATAGGTTTGTGTTCATTGCGACTGGTAGTTCGCATTGACTGAAGCCTGTGTCAATCCCGTCACTGTCACTGTCACTGTAACGACGTTCAGCCCATGAAGCACTTTACCGAGCTCACTGATTCAGCCACACGCATCGTCGATGCGGCAGAGGGGCTGATACAGCAGGTCGGCTACAACGGCTTTTCCTACGAGGACATTGCGCAGTCGGTTGGTATCCGCAAACCTAGCGTGCATCATCATTTTGCAACCAAGGTGGAGTTGGGAGCCGTGGTGGTGCAGCGTTACACACATCGGTTTCGCGAGGCGTTGCTGCGCATCGAGGGCACGGTAACGAAGGCTCCAGACCAGCTAAGGGCATACGCGGAATTGTTTTTCAATACCTATGAGCAAGACGGGCGGCTTTGTGCGTGTGGGATGTTGGGCGCCGAGTCGGAGTCGTTGCCCGAAGAGATCAGATCTGAGGTGCGCCGTTTCTTCCAGATCAATGCGGAATGGCTCACCTCGGTGGTTGAGAAAGGTGTTCGCGATGGCTCGCTGAAGGCGAACCGTCCGGCAGCCGACGTCGCGCAGGCGCTGCTGGCCGTGCTTGAAGGGGCGATGCTGGTGGGGCGAGGCTTGAGGTCCGAGCGTGGTCCTCGGAAGATGGTCGATGCTTTGTTTTCTTACATGTGGGCTTAGTTGTTTTTTTTGTCCTGATTACCTACCAATTGGTTGGTAGGGTTTCTGTCCAATAGGAGTGAGTTGATGAACAAGCAATTATTTGAAGGCCGCAAGTTGCTGGTGGTCGGTGGGACTAGCGGCATGGGTCTGAGGACGGCACACATGGTGCTGCAGGAAGGTGGGAGTGTGGTTGTAGTAGGCCACCGCGCGGTAAAGGCTGAAGAAGCCCGTGCATCATTGGCGGCCGGCGGCAGCGGCAACCGGGTCTTCGCATTGACCGCCGATTTGACGAGCGAAGAGGGGGTTAAGGTACTGCTGGCTGAGCTGGATCGTGACCACAAGGATATCGACATGTTGGTCAATGCTGCCGGCGTATTCTTCCCGAAGTCATTCCTGGAACATACCGAAGCCGACTACGAGCAGTATCAGAAACTCAACAAAGCGTTTTTCTTTATTACGCAAAAGGTCGTCGCGAACATGGTCGCTGCGAACCGTCCTGGGTCGATCGTGAATATCGGTTCGATGTGGGCTAAACAGGCGATCGAAGCCACACCGTCGTCGGCCTATTCGATGGCCAAGGCCGGTCTGCACTCGCTGACCCAGCATCTGGCCATGGAACTGGCATCCAAAAAAATCCGCGTGAATGCGGTTTCTCCAGCGGTCGTGCAGACACCGATCTACGAAGGATTTATCCCGAAGGCTGACGTGCATAGCACACT
>JBAWCO010000573.1:0-1572 GCA_049590315.1 Occallatibacter sp.
ATCCACCACTATGCCGTTCATCAGAACGCCGCTCGTCAGATAGGCTCGCACCAGCCGGATGACTCCGGCGTCGGCTACGCGTTTCCGCAAGCGGTCGATCAAGATATCGTGATTGACCCGGTCGAAGGAAGCCACTACACACTACCCATCATCAGCACCTTCCCGAGAGAGTTACAGTTATCCGCGCTCGGCATCCGTTTGAAGGTAAATCTCTAAAAGTTTTTCGGTCGACACACCGAAAAGGCCGATTGGTGTTGATTCTGATCCTGCCCGATGGCAGCAAGTCCATGATCCCTGCGGAGTGGACTGACTTGGGCTGTGCAGTACAGCCTCAGAAATCTCTTCCTGCACAGACGACGGCAACGCTCGGTTCCTTGCCGGATTTGCTTCACGCACGCGCCGTCGTTGACGCTCTCCTCAGCCGCATCGCTGCACCTGCGAGCGAGGCCGGGAACTCCCCGGCACGGAAGGAGAGCCCCATTGCCAGAGAAATACCCAACCCTCTTCGATCTTCTTCTCGACGAAACCAGCCCATGGGAGACTTTGCACGAGGAAAAGAAAATCCTCGTAATCGAGATTCTGGCACGGCTCATTGCCAGAGAACACCTGGACGACCATCACGAGGAGAAGAGTCATGAGTGATTTCACCAAGGTGAGGCCAAGCCATACGAGGCGATCCGCTTTTGTTTACATTCGCCAATCCAGCCCTTCCCAGGTCGAGAACAATCGAGAGTCCACTGCCCGCCAGTATGCTTTGGTTGAGAAGGCATGCGAACTGGGATGGGCCAGGGAACAAGTAATCGTCATTGACGAAGATCTTGGCTTATCCGGTTCCGGATCAGCCAAACGTTCCGGGTTTGCTCGCATGACAGCGGAAGTAGCCTTGGGCCACGTGGGGATTGTGCTCGGCCTTGAGGTCTCCCGCCTGGCGCGCAATAATGCCGACTGGTACCGCCTGCTCGATCTATGCGGCATCACGGACACGCTGATCGGCGACAGCGACGGCATCTATCATCCTTCGCTTTTTAACGATCGCTTGGTCCTCGGATTGAAAGGCACTATGTCGGAAGCAGAACTTCATATCCTGCGGGCGCGGTTGGATGGCGGCATTCGTAACAAGGCTGCGCGTGGTGAACTGCGCCGCGGCTTGCCCGTTGGTTTTGTCTGGGGGGAACAGGACGGAGAGATTTGTTTTCATCCCGATGAGTCTGTCGTCAGCATCCTTCGCACCGTCTTCTCCAAATTCACGGAGTTTGGTTCGGTCCGCAAAGTATGGCTGTGGTTCCGCTCAGAGGGACTTTTATTCCCGATGCGCGCTACTATGAAAAGCGAGATTCGATGGGCTGTCCCAACCTACACGGGTATCCATAACGTGCTCACCAACCCGGTCTATGCTGGTGCCTACGCATATGGGAAGTGCCGTCATGAGCGTTATGTCGATGAACAAGGAACGCCGCGAAAACGAACTCGTCATTTGCCTATGGACGAGTGGTCTGTGCTTCTTGTCGAACATCATCCCGGGTTCATCGACTGGGCTACTTTCCAAGCCAATCAGGCACGCATTGACACTAA
>JBAWCO010000574.1:0-1906 GCA_049590315.1 Occallatibacter sp.
GTCGCACACGATCCTGATAAATCCGCCAGCCACCTAACCCCGCGGCGATGACAATCAAGAGAATCAAAACAGGAATGATGGGAAATCCGGCCATCCTGCTGTCGCCTGGACTCGATACTGAACGATCGATTCGCGAATCGTTCTGCTCTGCAATTACCTTTGGATCGAGATTTGACTCTCCCGCCGCGAGCAGATAATCGGCGACCGCCTCGTCTTCATTCAGCCCGAGATACTTGGCATAGGCGCGAACGAAACCTTTGTTGAATATCCCGCCCGGTAGCAAATCAAAGTGCTCTTCTTCCAGAGCGCGCAACAAGCGGGTCCCAATCTTAGTCGACTCGGCAATGTTATCCAGCGAAATGCCCCGCATCTCGCGCTCGCGCCGCAACCGCTCGCCAAACGATCCCATAGGTCCCAGATTTCCCCAGCCCGGAGTGGCGTCCAGTGTTTTTTTCAGCGTGTCAATCCGCGCAGCCTGAATCCGTCAAGCGGCGCGCCTGACAATCCGTCCGGTCAATATATTGTGCAATTGCCAGACGGTTATTCCAAAATACGATCGATTCCTGTAATAGAGATGATCGTACTATAGGATAAACCACTATTTTCCTGTAACATAGACATCGTTTCGCGGTTCTGTGGTGCGCCATCGAACGCACCGGGCAGGCCTCCGTCAGGAACACGGATTGAGACGTCCCTCCAGGTCATCTAAAATTGGCGCCAAGCACGGACAACGACCGCCAGCTGTATGAGTTGAAGATCTTTCATGACGTCGCCAAGGCGCTGACTTCAACTTTAGACCTCGATACCATTCTGCAGACAATCATGGAGAAGATGGCGGCGTATTTCGAGCCGGCCACCTGGTTTCTCGTGATGATCGACGAAGCCAGTCACGAGGCTTACTACGCGGCATCAGTTGGCAAGGGTGCCGAGGGGCTTGCCGATCTGCGCCTGGCTGGCGGCGAGAGCCTCATTGATTGGGTAACCAAGCACGGCAAAGCGCTTGTTATTGAAAACGTCAATGCCGACCCGATGATCGATCCCGATAGTCGAGGAGCTTGGTTCGAGGGGAGCTGCCCTGTGGTTTGCGTGCCCGTGCGGACCGCCGGCAAAGTGCTGGGTGTGATCGAACTTGTGAACATCGACCTTGGGGTTTACGCTCGCAGCGAACTTCTGCTTCAAACCCTCGCCGATTACGCCGCGATCGCCATCGAAAACGCACGTGCCGTCGGGCGTATCCAGGAACTCAGCATTACAGATGATTGCACCGGCCTCTATAACGCCCGCCATCTCTTTACGATGATCGCAGAGGAACTCCATCGCTCGGCCCGCTTCGGCTATGAGTTCACTTTGCTGTTCCTGGACCTTGATCACTTCAAGCGAGTCAATGATCAATACGGGCACATCGTTGGCAGCAAACTTCTTGCCGAGGTCGGCGCGTGTCTGCGAGAGACCCTGCGATTGGTTGATGCCGCGTTCCGTTACGGGGGAGATGAATTTGCGATTCTCCTGCCCCAGACTTCTCGCGAGGCAGGCCTTCGGGTAGCACGTCGCATCGCTCACGTTCTTCGTCACCGCCGGTGGTTGCCTGAGGAAAACTTTCAAGTCGAACTGCGGGCTAGCATCGGAGTTGCGACTTACCCGGCTGACGCGGACACTCCCCAACTCATTGTGCAACGCGCCGATGACATGATGTACGCGGTGAAACAAGCGGGCCGTGACAATATTGCGGTGTCTGGCTTGGGAATTGTGGGGTTAGAAGAAGACTCGGCCGCTGACTGACAATCTTGGCAGACTCAATTTGAAGTGGAGCTAGACGCGCCCTGCGCAGGTCGCCATGAGTCGGGATTCGCTGGAGCCTGGGCGTTGACCCCGAAGTCCCATACATAAAGGTTGATCTCTTCCGGAG
>JBAWCO010000575.1:0-2570 GCA_049590315.1 Occallatibacter sp.
GGGTTGCCATGGCCGCGACTCATTTGTCCAAAGGACCTTCCAGGTCGTCTTTGCGCCCGACCAATCCCTCAGCAACTTGGTTTTACCGATGCCGCCGCGGCCAAAAAGCACGGCGATGAGTACTTCCGGCGTATCGAGCAGTTGATCGAGAGCCAGAAGATGGAGTTGCCTGCCGCGAAAAACCTGGTCGAAGTTGAAGAGCGAGCCTGCTCCTTGCTCGCGACCGGAAGCAGTAGCTTCAAAAAAGGTCTTCGGATGCTCTTCGGAGAGATGCCGATTGACCGTTTCTTCAAGTTCAGTGAGTCTTCCCTCAATCTCATCAAGACGTCGCAATAGCCATTCCGCTGTCAAAAGGTCGCCTTCAGAGACCGATGAAGCATTTAGCTCGGACCTGAGGCGGTCAGCAGTCAACACCTTCGGTCCGGTTTGGGACAGCAGCCCGAAGACGTAAGCGAACAGATGGGTGAAGACGCGGGCAATCATCGCAGGAGACTGCCCCGGACGCATCTCGCTGAGCCGCCTACTTGCCTCGGTTCTAAAAAACTGGGCGTCTCCCTGCTCCATGGCCCATTCGAAGCTGCGAATCACATCCGTGAGCCTGTCGGGAGAGGCATCGGCAAGGATCGCCTTGAAATTTTCCCACTCGTCCGCGGAAACGCCCTTGGGCTTCGGACCTCCGGTCAACCGCTGTCTTATGTGCTCGACGGCCGCGACCTCATCTGGCGTAATGGCCCCGGAGTTTCGGACACTCTCCCACAAAACGATACCGGGCCGGGCCGCGCCTGCCTCACGCGCGGCCTTCGCGGTAGTCACAAATCGAAATCTGAGCTTAACGCCCTCTCTGGCGTTTCGATGGCCGCAGAAATTGACGATCGCCTGGCGCGCTTTCTTGCTGCGCAGGCTGAGTGGGCGAGCCGGTCTGTGCACTTGTTCAACATCCCGCTCGGCCTCGGAGATGTCGTCGGCACGTGCCCGGCGAACGATGTCGATGTCCTCGCCGGCCTCGAGCTCGAGATGCTCATTGGGGCAAAGGTTCAGCCAGCGCTGGACGGTGACGTTGACCTGGTACACATACCCTGCGATCGCGGCTGATGCATCGCGTCCGGGTTTGCGTGGGTGAGCCATCTTCGATAACTCATTGTAATGACATAGGGTGCGGCCGGCGGTTGAGATCGCGCGGGCAATCCCAATCGATCACAACACTGGAAATCGGCGGGTATAGACTTCGTCGAACGTCGCAGGCGGTGTCGAAGGAACGAAGATTGACACTTCGCATTGCCAGGGTCCCACGCCATTGACCTCGTAAGCGCACCGAATGGGCAGCCGTTCATTGATAGGCTGCGGCGCCAGAACTTCAATGTCCACGACCCGGTCGATGCACTGTAGCGGTGTGTAAGTACTATTCAGAACCTTATTGTTATAAGGAATCGACGCCTGGCGAATCACGTCCAGTTTGAGCAAGTGCCCGAGCCACGGCGAATCGCTGAATGACTCAAGATACTCGGCAAAACGAACGCCGTAGTCTCGAGCGAAGACGCTCTCGCCGCGTTGCATGGAAAGCAGCGATTGAACGTTCTGGGGAAGCGATGCCAGGCCCGACACCCGTGCAATTTGGCCGTTCTCGATGTACATATCGTGCGTCACCGGGTCCACAGCACTTTGACTTCCTAACTCCTGGGCCTTGATCCGAGGGGCGCTATGGGCAACAGGACACCGAACCATATAACCAAGTCCCTTCCTGGTCGCGACCGGGGCTGCGATCAGCGATCGTCCGTCGCCGATTTCGTTCACTAGGAGGTAGCGGTCTCCATTCGGTAGATCATTAAAGTTGCCGATGTAGGCGACAAGAGCATTGAAGTCACCATCAACGAAGTTCTCGAGGTAGACCGACCATTCTGAACCGGCCACTTCCAGGACTTCACCCGTGCAGACAATGTTAGGTCCGATCGCGATAAGGTCGTGGATCGCAGCTCTACCCTTCTTCACACTGTCAGGGTCTAACTTGCATGCCGCCTCGTGGTCAAGCTTGATCTTTCTGAGGTAATCGATCGTGTAGGTCGCGCTGTCCCGGTCGATCAATCGCGCATGATTGGCGCAGAGCCAGATTGCATTGTTGATGTGAGACCGCTCGACCGGAGTCATCGAAGCGACGAACCGTCTGCCGCCGGGTGAGGCTGCACAGATATGGGCAGCTTCGCCTATGTTTGCCGTGGCATCGGGCGCTTCATCGCTCGGCCCTACGGTTCGGACCTGGCACCCTGGAAGCGAACAGAGGTTGCTCGCCCGTAGCGCTACAGCGAGTGTCGTCTTTTTCGAGAATCCATCGCGCAGTGACATTTTCCTGAAGACTATCCTAACCCGAACACTGGGAAACGCATCGAGATCGAGGAGGAAGGCGCTCGATTCAATCCGTTTCCTGGCGCTCTGGCCGCCAATGTGCCTGCGCTATACGCTGCCGACAACATCACCGCGGCGGCACTCGAAAGCATCTTCCACGGCGTGAAGCACATTCCATCACCGACCTTCCCTCGGATCGGCCTCAAAGATTCAAGCTATAGCGAGCTCGTGGT
>JBAWCO010000576.1:0-9782 GCA_049590315.1 Occallatibacter sp.
GGGCTTGGCGGGGCGGGTTCCGTCGGATCCAAGATGGAAGCGGCCGGGGACACTAATGCCAATTCCATCGAAAGACCGATCCCCATGCGCTGCAATCATCTTCCTGATCGCGCTCACAATCACGCCAATCACCTTCCGCGGATCGGCCGGGAGAGCAATCACGTTTCGCGCAATAATCTTTCCTCCCAAATCGGTTACCGCCAGGGTGGTCTGTGCAGGGTGAATATCCAGCGCAAGTACGCCGCGCTGGCTGTTGAGATTCAGGAACGTCGGCCTTCGTCCGCGCGGAAGATGCCCCATCGATCCCTCGACGATCCATCGCTCGGCAAGCAATTCCTCCACGATCAGCGAGACAGTGCTCCTCTGCAAACCTGAAACCCGCGCCAGGTCCGCACGAGAGATGGGTTGCCGGGTACGGATCTGATTAAAGATAAGATTTCGATTGATCTGCCGCGGCATCTTGTTCGACGCGCTTTGCTTGTTCGTGAAGGCGTAGCGCGTCGTCATCATGCTGGTCTTTCCCATCCTCGGTCGAGCCTATAATCCGGCCCCGCGCAGTCTAATCAAACGATTCAGCTTGGCGCCTGTCTCAGGTAACCGCTAAGTCTAACAGAATATCTCTATTTGTAGCAGCTTTGAACTAGCTTCAGGTTATCGAAAACACACAACGCGTTCCCCAAGCAGACTTGCCGGGAACCTGGAATCGTGGTTGTTCCCGACTCTTGTGTTATTGGTTGACGCCGCTCGCCAAAAATCCTCCATCCACAACCAGGGTCTGTCCAGTAACAAACGAGGCAGCGTCAGATGCTAGATAGATTGCAGCCCCAACCAGCTCTTCGGTCTTGCCGAATCGGCCCATGGGCGTGCGCATCAACAGCTCTCGTCCGCGCGGCGTGCCGTCCAGAAAATCTGCGTTTAAATCCGTGCGGAATACACCGGGGGCAATCGCATTCACCGTGACGCCCTTCTTCGACCACTCCACAGCCAGCGAACGCGTGAGCGATGCGACTCCTGCCTTGCTGGCGGCATAGGCTGCGACTTCGCTCAGCGCTACAAAACTATTCAAAGACGCAATGTTTACGATTCGCCCGTAGCCGCGCTCCAGCATGTGCTTGCCAAACACCTGGCAAGCTCGCAGCGTACCGGTAAGGTTGGTATCCAGAATGCCGGTCCATTCTTCTTCCGGCTGGGTCAGCGTTGGCGTACGCTTGATTCTCCCCGCACAGTTGATCAGGATATCGACTTGGCCAAATCCTTCGAGGACTGCCGCCAGAAGCTTCTCCAACGAGCCACGATCGCACACATCTGAAGTCAGGCGCAGCGTCTTGCGCCCGTGTGCTTCAATCTCGCTTGCGGTCTCTTCCACCTGCTGTTCGCGGCGCGCCGTAGCAATCACATCGGCGCCGGCGTCGGCAAGCCCCAGGCTCAGTGCGCGCCCGATCCCCGAGGTACCTCCGGTAACGACTGCGGTCTTGCCGGCAAGATCAAGAATATGAGTGCTCATGCTTTCTCCATTTCGAACTGTCTGCCGGCAACCATTCCGGCTGCAAAAACTCCTTGCTACAAACGGTAAGCCTTCTTCACCAGCCCATACGTGAGGTCATGCGCTAGTTCAAACGCTTCATCCTCGTCGATCCGATGCTCTGAAACCAGCCTTGCCAGAAAAGCGCAATCGATCCGCCGCGCTACATCGTGACGCGCCGGGATGGACAAAAACGCGCGTGTGTCGTCGTTGAAGCCGACCGTGTTGTAGAAACCCGCAGTCTCGGTAACTTGCTCGCGGAAACGCATCATTCCTTCGGGGCTGTCGTGAAACCACCACGAAGGCCCAAGCCGCAGGCACGGATAATGTCCAGCCAGCGGGGCCAGTTCCCGGCTATAGGTGGACTCGTCCAAGGTAAACAGAATGATCGTAAGCGCCGTCTCATTTCCCAGTCGATCAAGCAACGGACGCAACGCATCAACGTAAGTCGTCGTCCGGGGGATGTCCGCGCCCGTGTCTCGTCCATAGCGCTCATAGATCTTTCGGTTGTGGTTGCGCACGCTTCCGGGGTGAATCTGCATCACCAGCCCGTCTTCCAGGCTCATCTGCGCCATTTCCGTCAGCATCTGCGCTCGGAACAACTCCTGCTGTTGCGCGTCCGCATTTCCGGTCCGCACCTGCTCAAACAGCTTTGCCGCCTCGCTCACAGGTAGGTCTGCAGTTTGCGCGGTAGGGTGCCCATGATCGGTCGCCGTGCATCCAAGTATGCGGAAACGCGCCCGGGCCTTGCGCAGCGCTTGCAGGTAACCCTGCCATGTTGTGGTATCTTCTCCGGTCTGCTCCCCAAGCCTTGCAATGTTTCCGGCAAAACCATGAAATTCTGGATCGACAACCGAATCCGGCCGGAACGTTGGCACAATCCTTGCACCCCAGCCAGACTCGCGGATGGCTCGATGATCATCCAGCGATTCGAGCGGGGAATCCGTGGTAGCCAACACTTCCAGGTTGAATCGTTTGTAAAGCGCCCTGGGTAGAAACTCCGGCGTCTTCAGCTTTTCAGAGATGGTATCGAAATAGAGGTCGGCGTTCTTCTCACTCAGCCTCTCCTCCATTCCAAACAACTCATGGAAGGCAAAGTCCAGCCACATGCGTGTGGGAGTTCCGCGAAACAGATAGTAATGGCTGGCAAAAGTTCGCCAGACTTTGCGCGGGTCCTTCAGCTCCGCCTCCCCGATCTCCAGTTCTTCCATCGAGACACCCTGGCTGTAGAGCATCCGGTAAACATAGTGATCGGGCTGCACAAAAAGCTTCGCCGGATCGGGAAAAGGTTCATTCTTCGCAAACCAGCCAGCCTGCGTGTGCCCGTGAGGGCTCACGATTGGCAAGCCTCGAACATGCGCATAGAGAGCCTTGGCGATGATGCGTGTCCCAGATTCTGACGGAAAAAGGCGGTCTTCGTGGATCAGCATGAGTGTAACCTTGTCTTTCTCGGTGTGGCCCAAATGAAGAGGTCAGACCACAGTATAAACCGCCGGCACGTCAATTCCCAGCCTGCTCGCCCAAAGCCTCTGACTCCTTCAGGCATGAGTGACGAACCCCATGCCCGCCAGCACCCCTCGCATATACGCGAAAGACTCCACCACGCCGGGCATCGGATCGTCCCCGTGAATCTCGTATTCCAAATCGACAAACCCCTTGTACTTGGTCGCGATCAGTGCCTCGAAAATCTCCCGCACCGGCATGATGCCCTCACCCACGGCAACCTGGCTCTCCTTGCTCTGGAAACTGGTCAGGTCCTTGATATGCATGTTGAAGAGCCGCGGTCCCACCTCGTGAATCGCCTGGACTACGTCTGTGCCCGCACGCACGCAATGCCCCACATCAATGCAGCATCCCATCCGCGGGTCCATCATCTTTACCGCCTTCAGCACATCCAGTGGAGAAGGCCACACCTTATCCTCCGGCCCGTGGTTATGGATAGCGAACCGAATGTCGTATTCCTTCACGAACTTCTCAATGCGAGGTAGAATCGCCGGCGTCGGATCGCCCGCGACAATCACGGAAATGCCCGCTCGCTTGCAGTATTCGAACTTGCTGCGAATGTCGTCATCTTCGTCTTTCGGGAAGTAAACAGTCCCCGCGGCGTGAAGCGCGATGCCCGCGGCGGCATAATCCACCAACGCCTTCGCCTCTTCCGCCGAATCCATCGGCAGGTGGTCCTTCGTGTCTTTGCAATTTAACGCGGTCAGATTGAGTTGCTTCATAAAGCCGATCAACTGCGCGCGGGTGAAGTTACGAAATGTATAACTCGCCACTCCCAAATGTACCGGCGACGGTTTCCCCGAGGCTGGCGATGGCTGCGCGAACGAAGGAATCGCGCTCGAAGCGGCGCATGCCGCCGCAATCAGTGCACCCGATTGCACGAAGTTTCTGCGAGAGAGGTTTTCTTTCATAAGAATGAAGCTCCTTGGCTTCTTTCGATCTTGATTACAGATTCAGCAACCAGCCGTACGCGCGCTGGTCTTAGAGATGCGGTGCCCAGCCCTCTTCATAATCGCGTCCCCACAACTTCATGGCTTCCGCGTCGTGCTGGATCTTCCCGTCCGCCGTATCGAGGTGCAATTCGCGATTCACCTCCCAGGCAACATTCGAGAGCTGAAGCATGGTCACCGCGACATTGCCAATGGAAACCGGAGCATGTAGCTTTTCCCCCGTGCGGATGCCTGCAATAAAGTTGGCAAAGTGCAGGTCCGTCATTGAGTCCCTGCCGGTCAGATCGGAGGATGAGGTCTCCTTGCCTGTCTTGAATTCGCTTGTCTTGTTCCCTTTGATGTCGTAAACCTCATACCCGTCGCGATCGACGAGCACCGACCCTGTCGTCCCAATAATCGTCGACCCGCGGTCGCGGTTGTAGAGCTTCATCCCCTCGCAGCATTTGCCCTCCCACGAGATCAGTTTGTCGTCGTATTCGTAACTCGTGACCAGGGTGTCGTAAAACTGCCAATCATCCTTGAAGTGGTATCTTCCGCCCGATGACGTAATGCGGTTCGGGAAATCCACTCCCAGCGCCCATCGGCAAACATCCACCTCATGCGTGCCATTGTTCAGCGTCTCTCCGGTGCCCCAGATCTTGAACCAGTGCCAGTTATAAGGCTGCACATTATCCTTGTAAACTTGGCGCGGCGCGGGCCCTTGCCATAGGTCCCAGTCGAGTTGCGGCGGAACGGGCGCCTCTTTCCCTACACCAATCGACTTGCGCACGTTGCTGTACCAGGCCTTGGCATAGTAAGCCCTGCCAATCAGGCCGTTGTGAATCTTGTCAACAATCTCGATCGTGTGTGGCGATGAGCGCTGCTGCGTGCCCATCTGCACTTGCTTCCCATACTTCCGCTGCGCTTCAACCAGCAGCGCTCCCTCGCTGGGATTGTGGCTGCACGGCTTCTCGACGTAAACATGCTTGCCCGCCTGCAGACCGGCGATGGCCATAGGCGCGTGCCAGTGGTCCGGTGTCGCAATGGTGATAGCGTCAATTTCTTTCAGTTGGAGAGTGTTGCGGAAGTCTTTGTCTTGAGCAGGAGCATAGCCCAGTTCGCGTTCCGTTGCGCCGGCAAACTTCTTCAGAATATTGCTGTCCACATCGCAAACATGCGAAACGCGAGCCCTATCCTTGTTGGCCTTCAAAGACGAAAGATGGGCATACGCACGCCCATTAAGACCAATGACCGCAAAGTTGAGGCGATCGTTCGAACCAAGAATCTGACCATAGCTCTTCGCGGTCGATCCAATAGCCAGACCCGCGGCTCCCACCGCAAGCGTGTCGAGAAATTCACGTCGAGTTACCAATTTTCCATCTCCATCAGACCGACTGAGGCCCGTGTTATTCGAACGTGTGTAGAACTGCAAACGCATCCTTCCGCACGGCTAAAGGGTGCCTGAATCTTTCAGCGCTTGCTTCATGCCCGCCCAACTGATGCGGGTCGATTCTTCCGGTGTCCCCGCGCCGCGCCAGTGAGTCTCAAGACTGACTGCATCGTGATACCCCAGTTGCTTGAGCGCACGGAATTGTGCTGCCCAGTCGATGAATCCCTTATCGACCGGCGCCCATTCAATCTTCCCTTCCGCGTTCTTGACTGCGTTCTTCACGTGGCAGTGATGGATTCGGTCTTTCGGCAGAAGATCCCAGGCAGTTGGGAAAGCATCCAACTCCCCGCGCATTACAGCATTCGCCGGATCCCAGTTGAGCGCCAGATGCGGTGACTGGACTGCATTCAGCGTCCGCACAGCCTCGCGGCCGGTCGCGGTATTGCATTCAAACTCGTTCTCCAGCACCAGCAGCACGCCCTGCTTGCCTGCCGTTTCGACCATCGTCCGCAGCTTGTCGTCGATTGCAGCGCGATACGGAGCTACATCGTCCAGGCGCCAGAAGTCGAAGCCTCGGACTCGATTGGTGCCGAACTCCTTGGCCAGCGCGATCGCCTTCTCCAGAATTTCATCCTGCTGCTTGAAGGTGACCTCAGCGGCGTTGTGCATGTCACCCTTCGATCCATATTGAGACTTCGGCGCGCCGGGCCAATCGGTCTTGCCCAGAGGGCTCGCAATGTCCGTCACCTGCAGGTTGTACTTGGCAAGAATCCTTTTCGATTCGCCGATCTCCGCATCGTTGAGAGCCATGACGTTCTTGCCCCACATCGAGCGAATCTCAATCCAGCTCATGCCAAATTCATGCGAGGCGACAAAGCAGGCATGATCGAAATCCGGCGAGATTTCATCGTTGATGACTGAAACCTTGAAGGGCGAATCTTTCGCCCATGCACGCATCGGCAATGAAATCGACGCCACCGCCCCAACCGCACTTGCAACAAATTTTCGTCTGGAAAGCTGCTCCATCAAAGAAACCCCTACTCTTCCTTGCAAGTGTAGTTCGAAGTGCGAACTAGATCCAAAACCGATTCTACATCTCAAGTCCGCTGCCGGGTGCAAAGCGGCCAACGGCGCGCCATCTCCCCATTCGATTGGAAGGTGGCGCGTCGTTGCCCCGGTCTTAAGAATGCGTTAAGGCGAACCCGGTCGTACAAAGATTCGCCCTGCATTTGCTTCTTCGCTTTGCCCCGGCTCAGAAGGTTATCTTCACTGCCGCCTGCAGCACACGAGGTCCGCCAACACCATTCACGTTGCCGACGCCACTTCCAAGTGTGCCGGTGATCTTGCCCAGGTTCGACCCCACAGTTCCGTTTGGCAGGCCGAACGCAGGCGTGTTGCTCATGTTGAATGCGTCAAATCGAGCTTCGAGCGACGACTCGTGATAGATCGGAAAGCTCTTGAAGAGTGAAAGGTTATCGCTGAAGTAGCCCGGCCCACGGAATTCGTTTCGTTGTGTGTTCCCGGAAGGACATGGAAGGGGAGTGGTCGCGGTACAGGAGGCGGCGGGAAGAGCCGCAAAAGAAGCTGGATTGAACCAGGTAGGTGTAGGATTTTTCCCGCCAGCGGTGCTATGCGTCACGGCGTAGGAGCCAGTCTGTTGGGCCGTCTGGGTTGTTCCCGGCGTCGCACTGCTGGCAGCGGAAATCGTAAAGGGTAGGCCGGAGAGCATCCCGATGGTGGCCGATGTCTTCCATCCGCCTAACATGTAGGAACCGACGCCTGAGCTCATGAACCGGTGCCCGTGTCCCGCTGGCAGTTCGTACGTAACCGTCTGCTCGAAGTTCAGCTTCCGATCGAAGTCGAGCAGATTGTAGTTGCGGCGCAAGTTGCCGCTCCAAAACAGCAGGTTTCCGTCCTGAGCCCCGGTCACGTAGCCCTGCGCCTTGCCCCATGTGAGTGCGGAGTTGAATGCCAGGCCATTGGCAAACCGACGAGTGAGCTGGGCTTGCAGCGATTCATAGTTGCTGGAAAAACCCATAAAGTATTGCGTTACCGAGGCGGTTTTCCCAAACGCGATCTTGAAAGGATCGAACGTGCCGCTCTGGCCATAGATCTGAGGTTGGTTGATGTTCTGCGCCAGGTCGATCCCCGTTCCGTGGTTGGCAACATACGCAATCTGGAAGGACATGTTATTTGGTAGAGACTGCTCTATCGCCGCATTCCACGAGGACACGTAAGCATTCTTGAAGTTGAGAGGAATATAGAGGTTGGAAAGCCCAATGGTCCCGTTGGCTGCGCTCTCCACGAGAGCTCCGTTGGATGGGAAAGTCACAGTCGGAGTGGCAGGTATGCCGGTCGTGAAGTTGATAACGCCGCCGACCGGGTTCAGAGCCGGACCGTAGGTTGGCGTGTTCGTGTAGCCGGTGCTTGTCTTGATGGGATAGTTGTAAGCATAGCTGTTGTCCACAAACGGAACATAGCTAACGCCAAAGCCGGCTCTGATAACCGTCTTCTCTGTGGCGCGATAGGACATTCCCAGCCGAGGAGCAAAGTTCTTATAGTCCGTTTTCATCCCGAGATTGGAAGGATTGCCGTCTATGCCGGCGACAACCAGCGAATTGTTGGTGGGATTGTAGTTGACGAAGCCGCCTGCCTTGCGCGGCGTGGCCGGCGGGTACAACTCGTAGCGCAGACCAATATCCACCGTCAGCTTCGAACTGACCTGCCACTTGTCGGAGGCAAAGAAGAAGAGCCAGTTTTGCCGGTAGCACGGGAAAGTGCTGTTCGTATCCTGGCCAACCTTATAGGGTACGTCGAACAGAATGCTGGCCATGTCGTTGGCCTCTCCGGTGGTGGCGCCGCCGTAAGATGTCGCGCCCGGAGCGGATGTCGATTGTTCTTCGAAGTAGAACTGTCCTGCAGCGGCATTATTATTTCCCTGGAGAAGATCGTCGCGGACGCGTCGGATGTCGGCGCCTGCCTTCAAGGTGTGGTTGCCCAGAATCTTGGTCCAGTTGTTCGCGAAATCTATATTCGATTCGGCCCGAAGCCAGGGCAGAGACGCCGAATAACCGATCAGCGGCCCCGTGAAGACGTTTGCCGAGATGGCGACTTGCCCGCTGCTCGTCGGAGTGTTGTCCGTTCCGTTGGGGCCATTGCCGGGGATACCAAGCGTCGTCGCATCGTCCTTTCCATAATCCGTCTGTTGCGCCGAATTACGCAGATGCGCCAGGCCAACGCGCGCTTCGGTAAACAGGCTTGGCGAGAACACGTGATCGTAATTGAAACCTGTACTGTACGCTGCAGCTATTCCGGTCGCTTCAAATCCGCCGCCTCCAGGACCCCCAAGGAACGCTCCGAAAAGCGGGGCCTGGTAGGTGGTAGTGTTCTGATGGCTGAAACGGCCGCTCAGATGGTCCTTCTGCGTCATGGTGAAGTCCGACTTGATGTCATAGCTGGTCGCATCTTTACTGAATGGCAGGTTCTGCGAAAAATTGTTGGTCGTTGCGCCAGCGACGTAGGCTACTGACGCCAGATTCGTTTTGGGATTTCTCGCAAGGGTATCCAGGTCCTGGAGAACGGTTAGTCCCACTTTGCTCAGCCCCGGATTCGTGACTGGAATGAGGTTACCTGCGAATGCGACTCGTCCTGTCCCGCAGCTGTTGTTTGCGGCGCTACCCACGCAGTCTGCCGTGTCTCCGGTATTTGGATCGTAGACCTGGCCTGAGTATTCGCTCAGGTTTATGTTACCGTTGGTCACGTTGTAGAAAGGGATTGTCGCGTTTGTTGTCGCGGATTCGTGATCGGAGACTCGGAGAAAATCGCCGAAGATGAAAAGCTTGTTCTTGACGATTGGTCCGCCGAGCGACCCGCCCGTGTAGTTGTAGACTAGGCGTCCATTCGGTCCCTGTGCAAAGTAATTGCGGGCATTCACGCCGTTGTTTTCCATGTTCTGGAAAGCCGATCCGTGGAAATTGTTTGACCCTGACTTGAGCGTAACGTTGACCACCGTTCCCACTGCCCGGCCGAACTCCGCTTCGAAGTTATTAGTTGTGATGTCCACGTTCTGGATCGCGGCCGCGGGCGGTACAAGGATGATGTGAATGCCGGTACGCTGATCGTCGTCGATACCCTCAATCTGGTAAAGATTGACGTAGGATGATTGACCGTTCGAGTTTGTGGAAAGGTCGTTGTTGGCGTTATAGAACTGCGAGTTGTTGAAAACCACAGGTGCCATTCCCGGCACCGTATTCAGCAAAGACTGAAAGCTGTTACCACTGCTGAGAGGAAGATTGCCGATCTGGTTCTGCTCAAGCGTGCTTGAAATGTCGGCGCGGTCCGTCTGTAACTCCGGAGGAGCTGTCGTTACTTCGATGGTTTCTGTAGCGCTGCCCGTCACCAGACGTATATCCACGCGCGTCGTGGTGTTAGTCAGCAG
>JBAWCO010000577.1:0-3153 GCA_049590315.1 Occallatibacter sp.
ACGCCAAATCCGCGCAGTTCGATGCGCTCGCCGGCGGCCAGGGCCTGCTTGAGGCCCTCGAAAACCGTATCCACCGCAGCCTCCGCCTTGGTGCGCGGGAGGCCAGTGCGCTCGATTACATGATGGACGATGTCCTGCTTAATCAATGGGGTAACCTCGCTGGCGCGACTGCATTTGACTGTACTACGACCTGACGGATTGATGCTACTGGTTTTGATGCGATTGTGGAAGCGGGTGGGTGGAAAGTTACATTTTGGAGGAAAAGCCGACGATTGCTTCATTGTCAGATCGAGGCCGGGGCCGCTACTGACGGGTTGCTGAATTAAAATTGTCAATTCAGGACGCCTTTCGTAATATGAAACATTCGAGCGTAGGGCAAGTCCACAGAAGTCCGGTTGGGAAGAAGACAGCCGGAGCGGGAGATGCATGGCGATTCAGAGCGATCGTTGGATCAGGGAACAGGCCGTTCAGCACCGGATGATTGAGCCGTTTAGTGAGAAGCAGGTGCGGGAGGGCGTTATCTCCTACGGGCTTTCGTCCTACGGATATGACCTCAGAGTGTCCGACGAATTCAAGATTTTTACGAATGTGAACAGCGCGGTCATCGATCCGAAGGCATTTGACGAGCGTTCATTTGTTTCCGTTCAGGCAGCGTCGGTGATTGTTCCGCCGAATTCGTTTGCATTGGCGCGCTCCATCGAGTACTTTCGCATTCCAAGGGATGTGTTGACGATTTGTGTTGGGAAGTCGACCTATGCGCGTTGCGGCATTATTGTGAATGTGACGCCGTTCGAGCCGGAGTGGGAGGGATTTGTGACCCTGGAGATTTCCAACACAACCCCGCTGCCTGCGAAGATCTATGCGAACGAAGGTCTGTGCCAGATTCTGTTTTTCCGTGGCGAAGAGGCTTGCGAAATCAGCTATGCCGATCGCAAGGGAAAGTACCAGAACCAACAGGGTATTGTGCTTCCCAAACTTTAGCTCTTTTTCCCAGGTAAGACTTGTTGCGTTGGTTTGGATGAGCGGTGCGTTCCATGCGGCGATGTGAGCGGAAGTTGCTCGAAGCTGCAGGGAACCCGATTCCCTGCCAACCGACGGGGGGACCAGGATGTCCGCGAATCGCATTCCCGGCACAACTCGGATTGGACTGGTTACTGACGAGCCCATCCGGCTCGAGGGACTCTTCACGATCTTCGACCAGTCAGCCGAGGGGGGCGGAGCCCGGTACATCCCGATTACCGGGCGCCTGGAAGAGTTGTTGGGCATTCCCGATCTTGAATGCCTGATCGTTGACCGGAGTTCACCGTCGGTCGGGTTGGAGATTCAGCAGGCGATCCGACGTGCGCGTCCAGGTATCCGTCAGATCGTCATCGGTCCGCCTGGAAATGACGAGCTGATGCAACAGGCGATTATTGCGGGGGCAAGGGCATATCTGGATCTGTCAGCTGACCCGGATATGGTGCTCAAGGCGATTGAAGAGGTGATGTCCGGCAGCATCTGGGCACCGCGCCGAGTGCTTTCAAGGCTGATTGACAGGCTGCTTACAGCCTCCAATTCCGGAATTGTCAACGGCAACGTTCACCTGACCGACCGTGAAAGGCAGGTGTTGGATCTGATCCTGCTGGCACGCTCGAATCGTGAGATTGCCGGGCAACTGGGTATTGAGGAGCGGACGGTGAAGGCGCACGTGGGGCGCCTGATGCGGAAAACCGGTGCGGATAACCGAATTGAGCTTTCAATGCGCGCGCTGAATGCTCCTAAGAGCCCTGGAATCATTGATCGGCGGAGTGGGGAACGCAAGCGAAGCGATCTACGCCAGGGGGATCGGCACAACGGAGAAGGTATGCCGAGTCAGGTTACCCCGGGGTAATCGATGTAGTTACTTTGAGCCATATCCCTTAAGTACTATTGTGCATAATGCTCCGTTTCGGCACACTCATTTCAGAAACAACGCAGATCTGGGGAAAGGAGTTCCCAGGCTGCATGTGAACCATGAATCCTGGGAACTCCTCTTTTTTTCGTAACCCGTCTGTGTCCAACCGATTTTGCCCTCCCCCCCATCAAAGCTGAAAGCATCAGGAGCGGAAATCCGCTCCTGATGCGTTTTCGAGCTCAAAGGTGCCCGCCCGCCTGTAGAGACCCCGAAACGAACAAGCCATCTGGCTTCTAGTCTTAGGTATACGGCCACCCCGCCCGGTTGGCAGTGCTGTTTTTCACGCGCGGGGCGGGGGAATGCTGTAGCCTGTTTCAGGACGTTCCGGTGATGTGACTTCCGACGCCAAGAAGAGACGATTTCCCAGTTGCACCTACGCTTTCTGCCTGATTCGATCCCGGCTCAGGTCTGTGGTTTTCCCGATGCAGAGTGCAAACCTCCGAGCCAAGACGGGCAACGGAGCGGAAAGGATACGGACATGAAGAAGACAATTGCTTCTATCTGCCTCAGTTTCATGCTGACCGGGAGCGCGTTTGCGGCTTCCTCGAAGGAGGATCTGCAGGCCCGCATAGACGCAGCCAAATTGGTGTTGGACCAGGTGATGGCTGCCGGCGACCGCAGTATCCCGATGAACATTCTTGAACAGGCCACTTGCGTCGGCGTGGTGCCAGGATTGATCAAGGGCGCCTTTGTGTTTGGCGCGCAGTATGGGCAAGGCGTGGTGACCTGCCGCACAGGCCACGGCTGGAGTGCACCGGTGTTTATTCGCATGGCCGGTGGGTCGTGGGGCTTGCAGATCGGTGGCCAATCGACGGACCTTGTGCTGATTGCGGTGAATGACCGGGGCTTCCAGGACCTGCTGAAGAACAAGTTCAAAATTGGCGCGGATGCGGCCGCCTCCGCGGGTCCGATTGGGCGGAATTCGCAAGCCGCGACCGATTGGAAGATGAACGCGGAGCTGCTGACCTACTCGCGCAGTAAAGGGCTGTTTGCCGGAATCGATCTGGACGGGACCAGTGTGAGCCAGAACTCGGACGACACAGAGCTTTACCTTGGAGGTCCGCATCGGTTCGAAAGCGTTCTGAGGGGCGACATTCCGGTGCCGCCAGGCGCGGTGCCCTTTGTGCGCGACGTGGCGCAGAATTTTATAAAGGCGAAGAACCAGTAGTTCGTTACTGACGGAATAGGGCGCGGGAGGGGCGGCCGGAATGGAACCGGCC
>JBAWCO010000578.1:0-3681 GCA_049590315.1 Occallatibacter sp.
GTACGGCTCCCCGGCCACAGTCGCCAAGACCTCCGGGCGTTACTTCGGCTTTGTCACCGGCGACTGCGTGCCGGCCGCGTTAGCTGCGTCATGGCTGGTCGGCGCATGGGATCAGAACGCCGCGCACCACGTGCAATCTCCCGTAGCCGCGCAGCTGGAAGAGACCGCCATCGACTGGGTCCGGCAGTTGCTCGGTTTGCCCGAGGGAACCGGAGGCGCGGTCGTCACCGGCGCCACCATGGCCAACTTCTCCGGCCTGGCCGCGGCGCGCCATGCGTTGCTCACGCGCGCAGGCTGGGATGTCGAATCCGACGGCCTCTTCGGCGCGCCACCCATTACCGTAGTGGTGGGCGACGAGGTGCATCAGTCGGTCGTCAAAGCTCTCGGCATGCTCGGTCTCGGACGCAAGCGAGTCATCCGCGTGCCCGTCGATGTCCAGGGTCGGATGCGTGCCGACGCACTGCCGCACCTCGACGCCATGACCATCCTCTGTCTGCAGGCAGGCAACGTAAACACTGGTGCATTCGATCCGGCAGCCGCCATCTGCCCCGCGGCCCGCGCAGCCGGTGCCTG
Organism: Occallatibacter sp.; assembly: GCA_049590315.1. Lineage (GTDB taxonomy): Bacteria > Acidobacteriota > Terriglobia > Terriglobales > Acidobacteriaceae > Telmatobacter. Next base: position 574 of record JBAWCO010000578.1, read on the forward strand.
GGTCCATGTGGACGGCGCCTTTGGCCTGTGGGCCGCAGCATCTGCTGAGTATCACCGTTGGACAAAGGGCTTTGAGCAAGCCGACTCTTGGGCAACCGACGCCCACAAATGGCCAAACATTGGTTACGACAGTGGTATTGCGCTGGTGCGCGATCCGCAGATACTAAGGGCAGCCATGTCTATCCAGGCCGCGTATCTGGTCCACACAGAAGATCGCGATCCCTCAAATTACGGCCCCGAGCTTTCCCGTCGTGCGCGCGGCGTAGAGTTGTGGGCTGGGCTGCGCTCCCTGGGTCGCTCCGGCATGGCTGAAATCGTTGAGCGTACTTCCAGCCACGCACGCCGATTCGCCGCCGGTCTCAAGGCCGCGGGTTATGAAGTCCTGAACGAGGTGATCCTCAACCAGGTCCTGGTCTCGTTTGGCTCTCCAGAAAAAACTTTGCAAACCATTGCCCGCCTCCAGGCCGAAGGGACATGCTGGTGCGGTTCAACCGTCTGGCAGGGCCACACGGCAATGCGCATCAGTGTTTCGTCATGGGCAACCACAAAAGAAGATGTGGACCGCAGTCTCGCCGCAATGCTCGCCTCCGCCGCTGGCTGAGGTAATGTCAACAGTCCCCGATACTTTCGGAATTCGTGCTGACGCAGGTTTACTCAATTTGGTCTTGTTTGCAATGGGAAAATGGAGCACCATTGGGTGACTTGAGAGAGCCCCTGTTCAAACAGCGAGTCTTAGTCACCGTCACGGTTGCCGTGATCTCTGCGGTGTGCGGGACTCTCGTTGGATACCTGCTGGGCTTTGCCCTCATGTTGAGGCACACCTCTCTCAGGCTTGAGCAGCACGCCACCAATATCCTTAACGAGGGGGAAACCTCCGCCGGCGAGGCGCGCTCTGTTCTGGAAGTGATGAATGCCTCCCCATATTCCTACTGCTCCGATGCGGAAATCACTTCTTTTCGCTACCTGATTTTCAAGTCGCAGTACTTGAGGGAGGCGGGGCGCATGCGCGGCGGTAAGATCGACTGCTCGTCCACGCTTGGCCGCCTTAACCTGCCACTGGGGCCGTTCGAGCCCAACCTCTCTCGCAGTGACGGAACCAAAATCTTCACCAATCTGGCTCCTTTCCAGGTGCCCGGCCAGACGGTGATCAGCGTGCAGGCTGGCGATTCGTACGTCGTCTACAACCCCTATAACCGGAAGAACCTTGCGGCTCCTCCCATGCACTTCACCGTCACCGAGCTCGGCGGCGCCAACCAGCCGGCTTTTCACTTGCTCGACGATTCGCCTCAGCCCAACAGCGAGGTTTTCACCAGGGAAGGTCAAGCCCGGGTAGGACAGACGCTCTTCGCCACTCGTTGCTCCGTCCGTTTCTCCAGTTGCATGACGGCTTACATCTCCATTCCTGACGCCTTGCAGGCAAACCACGGCGAACTCACCGCATTCCTATTTCTTGGCGGCATTCCCGGCGCTTTGTTCGGCCTCCTCTCCTCGCTCTTCTATCGCCGTAACAAGAGCCTTGAGCAGCAGCTTCGCCGGGCCATTCGCCGCGATGCGCTCCGCGTGGTCTATCAACCCATCGTGAACCTTGCCAGCCGCCGCATCGTGGGAGCCGAAGCGCTGGTGCGTTGGACGGACGATGATGGCCTCGCCGTTGGTCCCGATGTTTTCATCAAGATTGCCGAGGACCGCGGATTTGTCGGAGACATTACCGAACTCGTTTTCCGCCATGCTCTGCGCAGTTTCGCTGAGATTCTCCACACCCACCCAGCGTTTCGGCTCAGCATCAACATCGCAGCCGCCGACTTGAAAGACCCCGCTTTTCTCCCCATGCTTGAGCAATCTCTGGGTCAAGCAGGAGTCCGGGCTCAGAGCCTGGCGCTTGAAATCACTGAGAGCTCCACCGCGCGGCATGAAGAGGCTATGGCGGCAATCCGGGAATTGCGTGAGTTGGGCTACAGCGTCGACATCGACGATTTTGGGACCGGATACTCCAGCCTCTCCTACCTGCACTCGCTGTCCATCGACGCCATCAAGATAGATCGCTCGTTTACCCAGGCCATCGGCACTGAGGCGGTCACGCTCGGCATCCTTCCCCAGATCCTTGCCATGGCCACGGCGCTCAAATTGCAGGTCGTCGTCGAAGGAATCGAAACCGAGCAACAAGCCGATTACTTCGCCACCCCGAACGAACGAACCATCCTCGCTCAGGGCTGGCTCTTCGGGCGCCCTGTAACCGCCGATGCCTTCCTGCACAAGCTGGTTGAAGCAGAGTCGGAAATGCTGGTCTCATGACTGCGGCGGAGATCAATCACCCATACCGCGCCATCGACGAGGAGCCCCGTGGACCCGAACGATGAGATAGAACCAAGCCAGTTGGAGAAGCTAGCGCAGGTTTTTCGCGACCAGCTTCTGGCTTGTCTGGAGGAGTGCGCACAGGGCCGCAAGGGGCTGTTTTCCGCCAAGGAGCACCTCGGCGAGTCGGAGCAGGACACATGGCCTGAAGCAGAGCGGCTGCGCGAACTGGCCCTGGCGCTGCAAAACATCTTCGCCCAGCAGGAAGAGCCGAATTCGCTCTGCGATGAATTCCTGGACCTGTGCTCCATCCACGGCGAGAACAATCCCGGAGAGCGAAAGCTGGCGCGGGCATTTCTCACCAGAATCGAGAAGGGTGAAGTAGGCACGCCGACCCAGGACGCGACAAAGCCGTGGTGAGTTCTTCCAATGGAGCCGATGGGAGATCCTGAACTCGTCGGTCATCTGTCCGAGCGTGTTTCAAAAAACCGCTTTGTGTCAGGACACGACTTCACAGACCGGAAAAAACTCGATTCCGACAGGCTCTGTAACAGGGCCTGACTTTAGTCGGGCCGATAAAGCCAATAAAAGTGGTCGGGCCTCGGCCCCTGCGGCATGCTTTCCAAGCTTTTCTCCAGGAATGAGGCCTTTTCCGCAACCTGTTCAGTCGTGCCGAAAAGGCCTGAAATGACGCGAGAGTTTTCACTCCTGAGGGGGTGCAATCGAGATACCACGTGAGCGCTATGCGAAGTGCAGGTGCTTTAGGGCAAGCGTGCCGCCTGAAGCCGTTTCCACTGGTCGGGGAGCCAGTTAGGC
>JBAWCO010000579.1:0-2730 GCA_049590315.1 Occallatibacter sp.
GCGGCTCGCACCAAGGCTGGGCGGCCTGCGCCGCACGCGTGCCTGGGCGGCTAAACGAAAACAGCCTCCGCGATTCGTCGATGGGGAGTCGGCTCATGCGCGTCTACCGGGCGCTGGTTGCGCCACGCTCAGGGCAAGTGCGGCCCAGAGCATTTTTTCTTTAGACGCTGCTTTTCAGGATTTGGTTACTGAGCAGCAACCGCAGGTTGCCGTGCAGCTACCGGCTGGGGGTGAACCTATGAAAGCTCTCGCGGACCCAGCGCAGGGTACGCTGAACGCACATAGGAGGCACCATGCAGCCAGTTATCGGATGCGATGCTCACAAACACTTCTCTGTTTTCGTTTCTGTCGATCAGCACGGAAAAGCTTCCAGGCCTGTTCGTGTCGATCATGATCGCGAACTCTATTGCGAATACCTTCGAACCTTGCCACCTGGCAGCGAGATTGCACTGGAAGCAACCGGCCATTGGTACTGGATTGTCGATGCCATGGAAGAAGCCGGCCATCATCCCCACCTTGCCAACCCTTTCGAGGCCAAGCGGCGCATGGCCAAGAGCAACAAGACCGATGCGCTCGACGCCAAGGGCCTGGCCATTCTGCTGCGTTGCGGCACCCTGCCGGAGAGCTGGATTCCCCCCGGCGAACTGCGCGACCAGCGTGAACTGCTGCGCACGCGCATGGCACTGCGCGATCTGCGCACCTCTCTCAAACACCGCATTCACGCAGGCGTTGATCGCTACGGATTGCAGGCAGACTCCATCAGCGATCTGTTCGGCACGAAGGGCCGCGCCTATCTTGCAGACATCCTCAAGGCGTTGCCGACAGAAACTGCACACATGATCGCGCTGCAACTGAATTCCATCGATCAGTTGGAGGAAAAGATCGCGGCCATTGAGCGCCGCATTGCCGAGCAACTCAAGGCCAGCCCGGAGATGCGGCTGCTGCGCACCGTTCCTGGACTTGGGCCGATCCTTGCGCCGCTGGTTTGGCTGGAGGTCGGCGACGTCGATCGGTTCCCACGCGCTGAACACCTGGCCAGTTATGCAGGGCTTGTCCCGCGCATCATAGCCAGCGGCGGCCACATCCGCCACGGCAGCACCTGCCGCAACGTCAACCACTATCTCAAATGGGCCTTCGTCGAAGCGGCCAACTGTGCCATCCGTATCAAGGCCCATCGCCAAAACCACATCGGCCTGCTCTATCAGCGTCTTTTTCCAAACAAGGGTCACGGACGCGCAGTTGTTGCCGTCGCTCGGCATCTGGCCGAGGCTTCTTACTGGGTGCTGCGGAAAAGACAAGCCTACCGCGCACCGCAGCCGCGCATTGCCGGCTGACACTCAACTTCGTCCAATTTCGGGTAAACGCGAGACACGTCTGGTCAGTGCGAAGACCTCGGGGTGAATGCGGCACCCGATCCAAAATGCTCATGCCTCTTTGAAGGCGAATATATGGCTCCTCGACGAAGCCGCTTGCAACGAGCGATCTGGACGGCAGGAACCACCTGACAAGGAGAAAAAACGCGAAGACGAAAATACCTCACGCGACTCAGGTCGCGTACCCTCCGCTGCGGCGGCCGTCAAGGGGCTTCGCTCGCTGCGCGACGCGTAAAGTACACGCGCCCTTGACCGCCGTCCTCGCTGCGGGTAAATGGCAGCTATGAAAAGCATTCGCTTTTCATGTTCTTAACAGAACCTTTCTCGACGGAGCCACCTCTGCCACGCCTGCGAGATTGTGCGCCTCGGAATCAGCGTCAAAAGAACAAAAGCAAAAGAAATTCAAGGCTTGACAGGAGGCGCTTTCATACAAGACGTGTCCGGCCTAAATCCGATGCCGTAGGCAGCGTGCTCTTCAGCGAATCGCGCCACTGCTGTTTACAGACGTAATCGGGATAGGGGGAGGCCTCACGGCCCCTCCCCTCCCACACCACCGTACAAGCGGGTCCGCATACGGCGGTTCGATAGGTTAATCCCGCCGATAAACTGACGGGCCGGGTGTTCGTCGTTGGAAGTCGCCGTGTGGGCTTCACTTCTCACATCAGCATCGGTTGCGAGCTTCACTCGCGTCCTGCCCACGGAGGCCCGCCGAAGCGGGATGGCTAGTGCAATGTCCGCATCGAGACTCCAGCACTACTACTCCTTCCTATCGTTCGGGCCTTCGCCACTCTCGTGGCTACTACGCCCTCTGCTGACTTCTGCCATGCGGTCAAGGTACCTTACGATGCCTTCAGTCACGAATCCGAGACACATGGCAGATCTCCCGCGATAAGCCTGACCGCCTTCAACGCGCAACCGCCGAATTTACAACCAGTGCCCTTGATGGAAATGGACTTCGCGATCAGTTGCCCGCTCGTCCGGCACCGTATGCCTCATATCCGGTTCTTGTTCATCGGCTCGCGTCTTTGCTCCACGCTTCCTTCAGTCCCCACCTCACGATGACGCCCTTGCGCTTCGCTATCACTTCTCCTCCATCAGGATGTGAAGGGGACTTGCACCCCCAAGCTGTCAAACATGCACGGCGTACAACACAGCAAGGCCGCCCGGAGACGGCCCCACGGCAGCTCTACACCATCTCAACAACCTCGAAATCGAAGCCCTTCATCCCCTCCCGCCGCATCGCGTCGAAGAGCCGCTTAGAGACGACCAAAAGCCGCCAAGGACGAAACAGACCTTGGCGACCACTCCAATACGCATCACCTACGCAAATATCCGACCCATCCCAACTGTTCTTGAT
>JBAWCO010000580.1:0-6280 GCA_049590315.1 Occallatibacter sp.
GCGCGCCCCCAACGGCAGTAAAGTTGAACCACTCAGGATGAGGTGTAGCCGCCAGCAACAATCGGCTCAACACGGCAATCAGGATCAGAACGTAAGCGAACATTAGGACCTCAATCTCTTCTTTTTCCGGGATCATCTCCCAGTTCAGGGAAGGCTCTCTTGCAGGACAATGACTCTTTTCATTCTGGGGTCCACGCGTCCGGTGGTCAACCTGAATCGTTTCATGTGCCAAACATTTCTTTCCATCCAGAGCAAAACGTACTACTTCTGCTCGCGCCCATTCATCGCCTCACCCGCGTCCTCATACCCATCCACGATATACACCCACCCGCCCAGCGGCGGCCTGCCAATCGTCCTCCCCGCACCGAGGTACGAATAGGTAAACCGCAAATCCGTAAACTCCACCGACGTCCACGTCCTATTCGGTGGCAATTTCGGCGGTTCCATCCCCGCCATCGGAACCTGCCCCACATCTCGCACCACCGCCCACGTCCCCCAATCCAGATACACCTTGCCCAGCGCTGTGCGTTTCGCCGCCTCCGTTGCCGCGGTCGATTCGGGCTTGCTGATCGTGTCCGATTGCGGGTCGCTGTCGATCGTTCCGGTCCGCGTGTCGATCTCGGCGGTCTGGTAAAAGCTCGCGGTCTCCAGAATCGCGTGCCAGCGAAATGGGTTGACTGGATAAGGTTCCAGCGCCACTCGCGCCACCGGAGCCGTAGAGATCTGGGTACTCGCTACCATCGACAGTCCATGCCCATGTTCTGACCATCTCCAGCACCACAGCAGCACCATTCCCGCCAGAGCAAAAATTGCCCATCCCTGTCCGCGAAACTTCTGCTTTCGCGCGCCAATCTCCCCTGCCACCAGCCCCAGCAGCCATGGCACTGCGAGGGCCAGAAAGAACAGCGCCCACAGCACCGGCTCCGCAATGAACATGAAACTCCCCGCATACCAGCGCGGGTTGAACGGAAAAAAGGGTCGCAGCCCGTAGTTGTTAGTCCAGTCCAACAGCAGATGGCTCAGCGCGGCAATCAAGGCCGTCGCATAAAGCCAGCCCCAGTGGATTGTTTTTGGCTGAAGCTTTCGATGAATGGGCGCGTCGGGATCAAGTGTCATGGCGGCCAGCCTTCGCTTGCGCCGGCCATCCCACCACAAGTGAAGCAGCGCCACCAGGCCAACCACGACACCGGCTACCACCGGCGCAGCCACAAACGTATGCGTGATGCCGCGATGGTGCTTCAGCTCTTCAACCTGGCCGCGCAATCCCCAAAGCACATCAATGTCCGCGGCCTCTGCGGCCAGCACCGCCGTTAACGTTGCATACGCCGTTTTGCGATTCAACCCCGCACGGCCGATGCAGGCCCCAGTTAGAAAGTGAGTTACAGGCTCCATAGTGCTCCGCCAACCATACTACAGCCCCCTATAATTCACCCCATGGGCGATCGAAATACCCCACACTCAGATCCCGCCAAACGTGCGGAAGAACTGCGCGCTGAACTCCGTCACCACGAGCACCTCTACTACGTTCTCGACAAGCCGGAAATCACCGACGCCGAGTACGACGCGTTGATGAACGAGCTCAAGCGCATTGAAGCCGCGCACCCTCACCTGCTCACTCCCGACTCACCCACGCAGCGCGTCGGCGGCAAGCCGGCCGAGGGTTTTCAAAAGGTGCGCCACTCGCGTCCCATGCTCTCGCTCGATAACGCCTATAACACGCAAGAACTGAAAGATTGGAACCGACGCGTCTACGGCATGGCGCTAGACCTCGATATGGACCAAATCGGTGACGATGAAGACTGGGAACAGACCTTCAGAGCAATCCGTGAAGCGATCGAATACACATCCGAGCTCAAACTCGACGGACTGAGTGTCGCTCTGCGGTACGAGCCGAAAACTGACGGCGGATCGCGACTAACACTTGGCATCACACGCGGCGATGGGCAGGTCGGCGAAGACGTCACCTCAAACGTCCGCACGATTCGGAGCATTCCGCTCTCAATCGCCGCTGAAAAATTGAAGGAGGCAGGCGTGCCGCAGCGATTCGAGGTTCGCGGGGAGTGCGTGATGCCCGAGAAGGCCTTCGAACTGCTGAATGCGGAACGCGAGCGCGAGGGGCTAGCGCCGGCGGTTAATCCACGCAACGCGGCTGCAGGCACACTGCGCACACTGGAGCCCAGCATCGTTGCCAATCGCCGCCTCGTCTTTTTTGCCTACTTTTTGCTGGTGGAGGGCGATTACTGGCCGAGAGGGCAGGAGGCCACGCTGGAGGCTCTGACCGCCCTGGGCTTTCGAGTGAATCCGCACCGCGGTCGTGAGCGCACGGTCGACGAGATGGTCGCCTTTATCGACAAGGCCGAAGCCGAACGCGCCACGCTCGGTTACGAGATCGATGGAGTCGTAATCAAGGTCGACTCCCATGCCACGCAGCAGCGCCTCGGCTACACCGGCCGCGCCCCACGCTGGGCCATCGCTTACAAGTTCACCGCCAAGTCCGGCATCACCCAGGTAAACGACATTCTGATTACGGTGGGCCGCACCGGCAAACTGACACCCACCGCGATGCTGACTCCAGTGTTCATCGGCGGCACAACCGTGAGCCGGGCCACACTGCACAACGCGGAGTTCATTGAGCGAATGGGGCTGCTCATTGGCGACTGGGTAAAGGTTGAACGCGGCGGAGATGTCATTCCGAAAGTGGTCGAGGTCGTTGAAGACGCTAGCCATCCACGCGGATCAAAGCAGTTCTCCTATCCGTCCGATTGTCCCGAATGCGGCAATCCGGTAGTCCGCGAGGAAGGCGAGGTGGACTGGCGCTGTGTAAACGCTGACTGCCCCGCCAAGCTGCGCGAGACGCTGCTCCACTTCGGCAGCCGGGGCGTTATGAACATCGAGGGTCTCGGCGAAGCAGCAGTGCAGCAACTGCTCGATCGTGGCCTGGTAAAGAGCGTCGCCGATCTCTACTCACTCACTGAAGAACAACTGGTGGATCTTGAACGGTTCGCTGAGAAATCGGCGCGCACGCTGCTCACGGAAATTCAACGATCGAAGAAGGCGGGTTTGGCGCGCGTGTTGATGGGCTTGGGCATCCGCTTCGTCGGCGAACGCACCGCAGAACTGCTGGCCGAGGAATTCGGGACCATTGATGCCGTGATGGCCGCAACTGCCGAAGAATTGGAGCGCGTGGAAGAAGTGGGTCCCCGCATCTCCGAGGCGATCCTCGACTTCTTCTCGCGGCCGGCTAACCAGGCGCTGGTCGAGAGTCTGAAGGCCGCGGGCGTCGATATGACGGCGGAGAAGAAGCAGCGCTCCACTCAGTTGGCTGGACTCACATTCGTTCTGACCGGCACGCTGCCGACACTCACGCGCGATGAAGCCAAACAACGCATCGAAGCCGCGGGCGGCAAAACGGCAGGTTCTGTCAGCAAGAAGACCAACTATGTTGTCGCCGGCGAAGAAGCCGGCTCGAAACTAGACAAAGCCCGGGAACTCAATGTCACCGTCCTCGATGAAGCCGGGTTGCTCGCCTTGCTCGCAACGGGATCGCAAGCCAACTAATTTTCAGTTCTCAAGAACCCGATCGCCGACGAGCCGCAATATCCGGGCGACGCTCCACTGCCCGCATCTCCCGCTCCCGCTCTCTGTCCCACGCCTCCGCGCGCCAGTTGCGTGACCTGTAGCTCGGCGTTGCCTCCGTCGCAGGAACTGTAGGCGGCATCGGCTGATCGGCTTGCAACCTTCCCGGCATCGCCACAAGCTCTGCTCTCAACCCCGCCGCAGAAGACCCTTCCAAGCCAGCGCGAACCGGAAGTCGCTTGGGCAAACTCGACGTCGCTGCTGGCAACAGCCGCGCCGACGATTCGGTATCCAGGTAGGCCGCATCCGAGGTCAGGCTGGCATCGGTGCCCACCGCCCGCTCTTCCACTTCGACTTCATCCACCACCCCACGCTGCATGCGCGACGCAACATCGCGCGCCATGAAGTCATCCATCAGCTTGTGCAGGCAGGTTTGCCCGCACAAATGCTTCGACCCTGGTCGCAAACGGTTGCGCGAGTTCCACCCGCTCACCCGCAATTCACCTCCGTGCTCGCTCGCCACAAACCAGTGGTTCGTCTGCTTTTTTTCTGCCCCGCAGATGTCGCACGATATCGCCTGCCGGATCACCGCATCTCCCCCAGTCCGCGCAGCATTTCCGCGGAATCATCGGTTCCGATCGCCCCCACCCATACCTGTGCGGGCACAAACCCGAAACCCCACCCACCGCACGCCAGCCCGCTCGAGTAAGTTCTCGAGCCGCCTTCTTAATATTCATCGTGTTCAGGTCTAGAACCGTGAGTTAAAACGAGAATGAATCGATGCGAGGGCCAAAACCGGAAAGCAGAGAGGCCCGTTCTAAAACGGAACTCTCTCTGCTTTGATTGAAACGCGGAAGCGTAAAGCCAAGTGAGCTTCACAAAAATACAACTGAACAAGCCTGGATGCTATCCACTCAGCTAGCGCTACTGCCTCGGCGCGAAATACCCCTTCTTGGCGCGCACCAGATATTTCCGGTCATTGCAGTAGAGATAAATCGGCCGGAACGATCCGTCGTCTTTAAAGTCTGCCGGTGTATACACGAGCGCGTACTGGCTGCGCAGCTCTTCCTCAATTTGCTTGAAGCTGGTCGACATCTCTTCCACCGAGGGCGGAAAGAAGACCTGGCCTCCAGTCGACTCGGCCATGTCTGTGAGCACTTTGTCGCCTTTGCCGCGGCTCGGAGTCCAGTTTGTGCTGATTGCATAAATAATCGTCTCCGCCCGCTCGCACTCCTTGATCACTTCGTCCGGGCGAACGCGGCTCTGGTTGTCGTCGCCGTCGCTCAGCAGCACAATCGCCTTCCGCACCGGTTCCTGTCCGCGCGAAACATCCAGCATCTTGTCGCGGCAGGCCGTATACACCGCGTCGAACAGCGCAGTGCCGCCTCCAGGACGCAACCGGTTCACGCCCGTCTCCAGCGCGTCCACGTTGTTGGTCCAATCAGCCGTTACGGTAGGCGTCACATCGAATCCCATCACAAATGCGCGATCGCTCTTTGCTTTAAGTACGTCCAGCAAGAATGCGGTCGCCGACTGCTGCTCAAATTGAAACCGGGTGCGAATCGAGGTACTCGCGTCGATCACAATCCCAACGCGCATCGGCAGATTGATCTGCTGGTGAAAGGAATTCACTCTGGCTGGCGCCTTCTGGTCGTCCAGCAGCGCAAAGTCGCTCTGTTGCAGGTTGGATACGTAGTGCCCATGCCGGTCAGTAACCGTGAAGATCAGGTTGACTTCATTCACAGGCAGTTTGAAAGTGGGCACGCCTGCATCGGCCTGCTGATCACCAGCCTGAGGAGCGGGAGCCTGTGGAGTGGGAGCCTGCGCCGGCGGCGTCGCCTGAGGGGTTGCCGGTTGCTGTGCCGTGAGAGCTGCACTTGAGAATGCCATCGCAAAAACTAGGCATAAAATCCGGGACCCACGGCGACAGTTCTCCGTCGCTGGGGTGGTTGAGTTCTTTCTGGTCATAACTTCCTCATTTTAGCAATCACACCGGTCAAATCGCCGTCCTCCGCATTACCTTTGTGTGAGTCAGTTGCGATCGGCACCTTTCTCCCCACTTTCCAAACGATTCAGAAAGCTCTCCAGCTCCTCTGGCAGCGGCGCCTCCAATTCCAGCAACTTATTGGTCCTGGGGTGCACAAATTCAAGCCTTGCCGCATGAAGAAAGTTTCGTCCCAGCCGCAACCGTTCCGGTTCTGCCTTGCGCCGCGCGGCTTTGGACTGAGCAGCCTGCGAAGCTACCTGGTCGGTCAACTGGCCGGCTCCGCCATAAAGCGTATCGCCCACCACCGGATGCCCGATCGACGCCATATGCACCCTGATCTGATGCGTCCTGCCGGTCTCAATCCGCACCCGCACCAGCGAGAACTTGCCAAAGCGATTGCTCAGCCGCCGCACCACTTCGTAATGGGAAACCGCCGAACGCGCGTTCTCCTGCGGCTGCGCGGTCATGCGCGTCCGCCGGATCGGATCTCGACTTACCGCTGCGTTGATAGTGCCCTTCTCGCGTTCCACAGCACCCTGCACTAGCGCGATATAAGTCTTCTTCATGCGACGGCTCGCGAACATCTCGCCCAGGGCCGCGTGCGTGCGGTCATTCTTAGCCACCACGATCAAGCCGCTGGTGTCCTTGTCCAGTCGATGCACAATTCCAGGGCGCAACTCGCCGCCGGTCGACGACAGCTTGTTGAACCGGTAAAGC
>JBAWCO010000581.1:0-4366 GCA_049590315.1 Occallatibacter sp.
ACTTCAGATCGAATTCTATGATTGGATAGAGTGTAGCACGGATTTGGCAAACTGCCTGAGCTGATTTTTCCCTGGCGGTGAGAAACATCAAAAAATCTATGACCCGCTTTGTCCCACTTTGGCACTCGGAGGGGACCTCTGGAGCCGCCGCTAAATCCTTTGCAGATTTGCAAACTTCTCCATGAGCTTCTTCATTCCGTGTTGCGAAAACATCACGGTAAGCTTGGCGTCTTCGCCGTCGCCTTCGCGCATGAGGATGGTGCCCTCGCCATATTTTGAATGGCGAACACGCTGACCTTTTTTGAGACCAGCGGCGCCCGTGGGCTCAGGGATGTCCATCGAGGGGCGAATGAAGGAGCCGGACTTGAGCGCTCCAGCTTTGCCGCCAAAGAAGCGGGCGATATTGTCGATCGACTGCGGTGCTGGCGGTGCTCCCGCACTTTTGCTTTTCGAACCGGATCCCTGGTTGGGCAGCATGTTTTGCGTCTCCTGGCTTTCGTCTTCGTAGTTGTAGTGCTTTTCGGCGAAGTCGCCACCGTGGGCCGGCCGGCGGCCGTAGGTGTTGGGATAGCCGGGAGTAGACCATGACGAGGATTGGACAGCGCCACGTCCGCCGAGGTTCTCGACCAGTGAGGTGGGTACCTCTTCAAGAAAGCGCGAGGGAATGCTCATCTCCGGAGCGTCATTGCCGTACCGTCTCCGGTAATGCGCGCGGGTGAGGACGAGCGTGTCCATGGCGCGGGTCATGCCAACATAGCAGAGGCGGCGCTCCTCTTCGAGTTCTTCGGGATTGTTGAGTGTGCGCGAGTGAGGGAACAAGCCCTCTTCAAGTCCCGCGAGAAAGACCAGCGGGAACTCAAGCCCCTTGGCGGCATGAAGGGTCATGAGCGTGACGCGCGCATCGGGGTCGAACTGGTCAGTGTCGGATGCGAGGGCCGCATGGTCAAGGAATTCGGCCAGTGTTTCACCGCGGCCTTCGGCATCGTGTGCGGCGTTTGCCAATTCCTTCAGGTTTTCAATCCGGCTGAAGGCTTCCGGCGAGCCTTCGGTTTCAAGAGCTTTGATATAGCCGGTGCGGTCAATAATGAAGCGGATCAGCTCAGGGAGCGTGGCCGCGTCGCCGGGCGCTCTGAAGGCTGAGGCTGTTTCGCGATTGGACTCGGGGCCCACAAGAGATCCACTTCGTAACGCCGTGACCCACTCGGACGGAGGCGCAACCGGGGCTTTAAGATCTCTTTCGGTTAGGTCGTCGAGGTAACTCTCCAATTCTCGCGTTGATTCCTGCCCAAATCTCCATACCTCAGGCTTGTCGAATTTCCAAACCTCCGATTTGTCACCCAAGAACTTATATACACAATCGCTACCGACCTGCTTAAAGGTTCCGTCATTATTCTTAAGAATAAATGTGGTGTTTCTTCTTCTCCGCGTTTCGCAATACTCGCAATTCTCCGGATCTTTCAGATAGCTGTTTGGGATCGATTCACTGCCAAACTGCTCGGTCTTGTGTTCGCCCTTGATGTTATGGATGGTGCCGATTAGCTGCCACCCGCCGATTCGCAATGGGTCGAAAAAGAACGCTACCTTCAATGGCTCTTCGCTCTTGACCTCTGTCCGTGGTCCACTTACTCCGATTTTGAAGGCCTTTTCTTCTTGGGATTGCAGCCGATGTTGCAGTTTCTCATATGCTGCTTGGCTGATTTGCCAAGTCTTTCCTGCGAGTGAGATCTCAACTTTCTTCTGGGGACGCAAGGTGTCCGACTTGACAATAGGATTCGATTCCAGCCGCTCCTGTTTAGCGGTCTTCTTCGGCAAAGTAAGAAACGGCCGGGTAGATTGAGCGAATGGCGAGTAGCTGCTGGCGTCAAGAAGCGGAAGCTGGGCATCGTCGGCCGATTCGCCGAAGTCGAAGGTTGTAGCGGAATCTGAGCTGGCGGCGTCGGCTGTGGCCGCGCCAAATCCAAACTCAGTGTCGGCTTCTGAATCGGCGTCCGCACCGGCCGCTACGTCGGCGGAGAGCTTGCCGGCAAAGTCGGGATCCATCATCGCCTGCGCATCGAGGATAAGCTGCCGGAACGATTCCAGGGCCATCTGGGCACGTGCGGGGATAAGCCGATTGGCAATGGCCGCGCCGAGTGCTTCCCAGGTCGACTTGCCGGTTTCAAGAGCCAGCCGCTCCAGCGTTTCGAGAGTGGTTTTGCCGATGCCGCGGGTGGGCGTGTTGATGACGCGCTGCAGGGCCATGGAGTCGTGGGGATTGCGGACCAAGCGCAGATAGCTGAGCAGGTCCTTGATTTCCGCGCGCTCGTAGAAACTGAAGCCGCCCACCATCGTATAGCGAATGTTGTACCGGCGCAAGGCCTCCTCGACAAGCCGCGACTGCGAGTTAGTGCGATACAAGACCGCGCAGTGTGCTTCCGTCGCGTCAGAGCTGGATTCGGCCTCGCGAAGAAACTTCTGTATGCGGTCGGCAATAAAGAGCGCCTCATTTTCGCCGTCGGGTGCCTCGTAATAGCCAATCTGGCTTCCGCCTTCGCGGTCAGTCCACAGCTTCTTGCCCTTGCGACGAATGTTGTTGGCGACGACGGCTCCAGCGGCTTCCAGAATGATTTGCGTCGACCTGTAGTTCTGCTCCAGTCGCACGATCTTCGCGTTCGGGAAATCCTTCTCAAACTCCAGAATGTTGCGGATGTCGGCGCCTCGCCAGGAATAAATGCTCTGGTCCTCGTCGCCCACCGCACAGACATTCTTGGCCTCGCCTGCCAGCAGCTTCATCAGCTCGTATTGCGGGCGGTTGGTGTCCTGATACTCGTCGACGAGCAGATAGCGATAGCGCCGCTGGTAGCGCTCTCTTACTTCCTGCGACACTTTGAGCAACCGCGCGGCTTCCAGCAGCAAATCGTCGAAATCCATTGCGTTGTTCTTGCGCAGCTCAGCCTTGTAGCTCTGGTAGATGTGGGCGATGCGCTCGCTGTTCGGGTCTTTTGACGCGAGGTAATACTCCTGCGGGTCGACCATGTGGTTCTTGGCCCAACTGATGCGGCCCAGCACGGTACGCGGCGTGAGCTGCTTGGTATCGAGGCCCATGCGGCGCATTACCTGCTTGACGATCGCCTGCTGGTCGTTCTCGTCGTAAATCGCAAAGGACCGCGTCAGGCCTTCGCCATTCACCTTGAGGGCTTCAATGTCGCGCCTCAGCAACCGCACGCACAGCGAGTGGAATGTGGCGATGAGTGGCTTTGCCAACGAGGCGTGGCCAAGCAACTTGTTGACGCGCTCTCCCATCTCACTCGCGGCCTTGTTGGTGAAGGTGACGGCCAGGATCGAGTCCGGCGCAACGCCCTTTTCACGGATCAGCCAAGCAATTCGGCTGGTGATCACGCGAGTCTTTCCCGAGCCGGCACCAGCCAGAATAAGCAGGGGGCCTTCTGTGGCCTCGACGGCGGCGCGCTGTTCGGGATTCAGGTTGTCGATGAGCTGCTGCAAGGCGGTGTCCGGCGGGAAGGGTCCTGTCTCTAGTGTATCGTTTGGGGCCTCGCGCTATTCTGGAGGCGCAATGACATTCATCGGGAAAGCCGCACGTCGCGTAGCCGTTTACTGTGGATCCGCCAATGGAAACAACCCAGCCTTTGTGGCCGAGGCGCAGGCGCTCGGCACTGCGATTGCAGCCGCAGGACTCGGACTCGTGTATGGCGGAGCCAGCGCGGGACTGATGGGCGCGGTAGCCGATGCAGCGCTTGCCGGGGGCGCGAAGGTAATTGGCGTATTGCCGGATGTTCTGTCCGGGAAGGAAATCGCGCACAGCGGCCTGACGTCACTTGAACTGGTTTCAACCATGCACGAGCGCAAGGCACGCATGGCAGAACTGGCCGACGCCTTTCTGGTGCTGCCAGGCGGTTACGGCACGCTCGAAGAGCTTCTGGAAGTGGTGACCTGGGCGCAGTTACGCCTGCACGACAAGCCGGTCATTCTGATCAATACCGTTGGGTACTGGGATGGGCTGTTGGCATTCCTGGATACGGCAGTTGCGGCAGGCTTCCTGAAGCCGAAGAACCGGGCGCTGATGCGGGTGGCTGGGAGTGCGGTTGAGGCGGTGGGGATGGTGATTGGGGCGTGAATCGGGCCTACTCCACGATCAGGTTCTGTAGAAAGAAATCAAAGTCTTTCATGGCAGGCTCCTCAATCGAAGCTGCCGTGTCGAGCAGCACGAGATAATAGAGCTTGCCGGGAATGCGCTGCTGGATTTGGTTCGGGTGATATGCTCTTGGGCCTTCCTGACCGCTCGACGCAGGCAACCGTTGCGGAGATTCAAAGACCAACCCTGGAAATTCGGGCTGCTCCCGTTCGAAGGCGACCGTTCGGCCATGTC
>JBAWCO010000582.1:0-1932 GCA_049590315.1 Occallatibacter sp.
GAAAAGCCACTGGAGTGTGTGCTTTCGGTCTACAGTAATTCCGAAAGAGCTATCGAACGCCAGGACTCAAGTCATCGGTCTGGCCGGAACCAGGGTAAAGGCATTCCTAAGCGTTTTCGTATCCTGCCTGCCGCGGCTCTGGTGCAGGCGGCACATCGTAGAGCCCTTCAGAAGCGACCGCGAATTGCATGCGGTCGACAAGCTGCGCGATGAATTGGATGAGGCGTGTCAGCGCTCGCTCGCGATCGGATAACTCTGCATCGACTCCGGCCGGAATCGCCTCAACACGATCGACTAGGCTGGCGGTCGACCGGGCCATGTGGATGCGGCTTGCAGCTTGACTCTCGAGACTCTCGGCAATCTGCAGGAAGATGCGTGAACACTCGAATCGAAAATCGTCTTCGAATGCCGTGAACCCTGGGGACTTCGAAGCAACAATTCCGAAGACGCGAAACTGTAGCAGGGGCGCCTCGAGCAGATAGAAGCTGCGTAGTGAGGCCTGCCACCGGCGTATACGGTCCCTTGCGGCCATATCACCCGAACGCAAAGGGCCGGTTTCGAAGGGAACTGCATCGGACTGTGCGTTGACCTCGCCGAAGCGGCGATAAATATCTTCTCTCATGCGCCTGAGTTTCAGGATTGCCACAGGATCGTCTGGGCTCGGAGAGAATGACACAAGGTCTGACATCGACCGAACATTGCGCACAAAGGCTCGCAACATCTCATCGGCGGCAGATCGAGGAGAGAGGCGTTCGAAAACCAGCCACATCATGGTGATTCCGAGCAGCACGCCCAGAGCACGATCGCGCGGCACGGCGAGATTGGTCTCAAAAGAAAAGTCGCTGAGGTGGATAATGTAGAACGCGAAAGCAATCTGCACTCCGGCGTAAGACAAGCGGGAACTGGCAGCTGCGACCCATGCTGCCACAGCCGTCACAATGGCGAACAGGACGGTGAACCCCCCGATCGAGTCGATGTACGGCAGGATGAAAATCTGGGCGCCGAGGCCGGCAATGATTCCACCGATCACAAAGCCCATGAGACGAAGTAGCTGCTTCTGCCTGGAGGAGCCGACGGTGGTGAGGGCCGTCAGCACGCAGGTAGTTACGGACGTAGAGAGATTGCGCCAATCCAGCGAAACGTAGAGAACGTAGCAGAGCATGGCGGCCAAAGTCCCGCCGAGAATGTAGCGCAAATGCTCCGGATTGGAGAAGGCATCGGGGATGAAGACCCGCATGGTGTCAGGCGCATCTTCAAGCGGTTCCAGTGCAGGATCGACAGCATTCTCGTTGCTAAAGATCGCGGGCATCAAAGAGACCATCGACTCAATTTCCGATAAGAGCGGAGTACCAGGACTGGGGCGTGCCTCCAGAGTCGCCTCGCAGGGCTGGCCGTGCGTGCGAATGCAATGACGGATATCTGCCAGACTTCTTTCGATGCGCGACGCGCGTTCTCCGAGTTCGACCGGCAAAGATGGATATGCGCTGGCAAGAGCAGCGGCAAAGTCGATTGAGCGCGCCGTGAGAGACACCAGCGTACTCATGCGGGTGCGGTAAAGTTGTCCGTAGTCTGCGCGAGCCACGTGACGGCGAAGAGAGCCGGCGCCCACCACCGCAAACTGCGCGAGACTGGCTTGTGTTGCCGTTGTCACCGACCGGAATTGACTGTAGCTCGCCATGAGATCTTCGATTAGGGCCAGTCGTGCATCAATGCCCTCGATGAGATCATCGCGCTTATATAAGGCGCCGAAGACGATCTCGACGCTCAATGTTACAAGCGCACCGATGCACGTTGCCGCCACAAGCCAAAGCGTTAGTTCAACGTTTTGTTCCGGAGGTCCGGGCAGGTACCAGATGCTCACGACATTGCTAACGACTATAGCGAGCCCCGTTGCTACTCCATAGTTGGCCAGGCAGCGGAGCAGGAAGAAGG
>JBAWCO010000583.1:0-13226 GCA_049590315.1 Occallatibacter sp.
CACTCACAATCCCCAAGCAAAAAAGGCCCGCATCCTTCAGGATGCGGGCCTTTCTCTCATTCCATCCGGCTCAGTGTCGGCCTACGTAGTCGGCAACTCCGGCCCAGGCCCCTTGGCCTTGGCCCCCATGCGGATCCGCTTGTTCTTCTTGTAGTCGTCCATCACCCCACTCAGGAAGACGCTGAATGCATCTTGCCTGCGTTGATCCAGAAGCTGTTCGCGGGTCTGGTCAAGGTTGCTGGCAATCTCAGCTGCGTTCGGCTCCTGCTTGTCCACAATCTTCGCCACCACTGCCGTCCTGCCTGCATTGATCGGCCCGCTGAAGTCGCCCACCTTCAGATCGAAAAGCTGCGGAGCAACCTGGCCAACCTGGCCGAAGTCAGGCACCTGGCCGCTCTCGCCAACCAGTTCGCTCGTCTTCACCGTCGCGCCCATCTCTTTGGCCGCTTTGGCAAGGTCGTTAGATGCCTTAGCCTTCGCTGCCAGTTCGTTGAGCTTCTGGTTCACCAGGCTCGGCAATTTCTCTTCCTGGTAGTCGGAAAGTACGTGGCTCTTCCAGTCGGCAAAGTTCGGCGCGTGAGCCGGGCTTATGCTGGCCACCTGGAAAATCGCATAGCCCTCGCCCGTGGGTGCAAACTGCGGTGGATCGCTTTGCTTTGCCTCGAATGCCTTGTTCAGCATCTGCGCTCCGTCGGGCAGCGATGCAATCACACCCTGGCGGGCGACGGGTGGCGTTGTCACCAGGTCAAGATGATGCGCAGCAGCCGTCTTGCTTAGTCCGTTCTTGATCGCTTCGGAGGTCAACACCTGGGCATAATCCTGCTCCGCCTTCGCCGAGTTCTGGCGGATCAGCGTTGCCTGAATCGTCGGCAGTACCTCGGCCAATTGCTGCGAGTGCGCCGTCTGCCGCTCCTCCACCTGCACAATGTGATAGCCAAACTGGCTCTTCACAATCTTGATATCGCCAATCTTCTGACCAAAGATGGCGTCGTTGAACTCCTTCACCATGGTCTTGGGTCGGGCAAAGCCCAGTTCGCCGCCCGAGTCCTTGCTGCCCGGGTCGTCGGAGTTCTGTTTCGCCAGCTCAGTCCAGTTCCCGCCGGCTTGCAACTGTTTCAGAATCCCTTCTGCCTTGGCCTTCGCCGCTGCGTCTGTCTTTGCGTCCGCGTCCGCAGCCACCTTGATCAGAATGTGCCGCGAACGGGCCTGCTCCGGAACCGAGTACTCCGCCTGGTGCGCCGTAAAGTACTGCTGAATCTGTTGCTGGCTCGGCTGCGGAACTCCCCCGGGAAGCTGGTTCGGCGTAAACGCAAAGTAGGTGATCTTCCGCTCTTCCGGAACCGCCGTCGCATAACGCGGAGCATTCTTCTTGAAAAACGCTTCAAGCTCCGCGTCTGAGGGATTGATGGTCTTGCGCAGGTCGTCAGGAGAAATCACCGCATAGTCGAACTTGATCTTGATGTTTCCCTTGCGATACGTATCCCGCACTTCCTGGTCACCCACCGTCACACCGGCCGTGATCATAGCTTCCAGGCGTCGGATAGCGATGTCCTGCCTGATTTCGTCTTCGAAGTCAGGCACCGAAAGATTGAACTGCGTGGCGACAAAATCGGTGTACTTCTGCGTGCCGATAAATTCGCCCTTCGGGAACAGGAATTCCCCGAACTGCCCCTGGTGCAGAAAGTGGATCACGTCATCGTTGTTGGTGCGAATGCCGAGCTTGGCCGCCTCAACCAGCAGGACCTTCTGCTGCACCAGTTGCTGTCCCACCCGCTGTTCAAACAGGTTCAGGATCCTCGGGTTGTCCGGGTAGCGCTGCTGCTGCAACTGTCGGCGGGCCATCAACTCCACGCGCTGTTGGCTCACTGGTTGGCCTGAGGCAAAAATGGAACTGTACCAGTGGGGGTAAACGATGGCATATGTATCGGCGGACGAGGCCCCCAGTCCCGTAAGGCCGGGGATCAGGTACACCACCATGCCCACCGAAATAACGCCGATGATCACAATGAAAATCGCCTTCGTGATGCGGTTGTCTGTCTGCAGGAAACGAATCATGGATGGACTTGGACCTTCTACTCTCTAAGCGCGGCTGCTGCGTATCCCGACTGCCGGCACAGGCTCATCTGGCGGCGGGCATCTCCTGCGGCTGCGCAATTCTCGCGCAATTCTCGATTGACGCGATTCTTTGCCATTATAGACGACTGAGGCTCAGACAGAGTCCAGAGTCTGCCCTCAGAACTCCGAATTCCAGGTTCAGTTTTCAGCCCCGGCAACCAAAAGAAAACGGGTACTCCAGCTTTCCGGAGTGCCCGTCCAGGCTGATGACAAACCCGTTGTTTTGAAAAGGCACGGATTTATCCGTGCCACAAATCGAGCAATTTCAGGACGGCTTTAGCCACAGAGGGATGGTTTTCGACCATCTTCCCACTTTGTCAGTATTCAAAACGGGCACTCCGGCTTTCCGGAATGCCCGTCCATTTCTATTCCCTGTTCCCTGCTTTTATTACCGCCAGTAATAGGCTCCGCCCACCACATAGTACGGACGGTAGTAAACCGGTGGATAGCCGTAGTACGGATAGCCGGCTACATAGGGCGAACCGTAGGGGTAATAGCCGCGCCGGTAGAGGTTAGGCCCACCAGGATAAAGCCCCTGTGCCAGCCGCGCTGCTTCCTGTGCGCTCACCGGGTTCACGGTAACTGGCGTCTTCAGGTGGAAGCTAACCAACGCCTCCGCCGGTATCCACACATTCGGTCCGGAAGAAGCCGCTGAGGCTCCCACGCCCGCTGCCGCACCAGCACCAGCACCAATTGCGGCGCCTTCACCGCGGCCCACTGCACCGCCGATAATCGCTCCAATAATGGCGCCGCCAAGTCCGCTGCTCACCGTCTGCCCGGCCTTGTTCGGTCCCTTCACTTTGAAAACATCCGTGTCCAGCGGGTAGCTTTGTCCGCCAAGATCCAGCGCGGTGAGCCTCAGCGCCAGCTCCGAGCTTCCTCCCAGGTCGCCGGAACCCACTTTCTTCACGTCGGTCACCACACCATGCACCGTAGCGCCGCGCGGAATCGCCAACACACCACCGAAGGTCACATCCTGGATCACGGTAAATTGAACCGGTTCGCCATCCTTCGCACGTTTGCTGCCCACCGCTTCGCTGGTCCGCAACTGCAGCAGCGTTCCCTGCGGAATGGTCACAGGTCCCTTCGGCGTCTCATAAGCCTGTGGCGGAGGCGGCGCGGGCGCATACTGCGGTCGCGCAGGCGGATAAGTAGGATACGGAGCCTGAGCCTGGGGGTACGGAGCCTGTGCCTGAGGATATGGAGCCTGCGCCTGGGGCTGGCCCTGATTCGGCATCGGTCCATCCGCCGGTGGTGGAGGCGGAGGCGGCGCCATATCATCAGCCTGGTTGTCGGGTGCAGGCGCATTCTGATCGGCGGCCTCTTGCGGGTTCCCAACCTTCAGGTTGTTATTCACCTTGGTCACGCCCGAAACATGCGCGGCAATCGACTCCGCCAATTCGCTCGAAGCCGGGCTCGATACCGTTCCAGAGAGCGTAACTTCGCTTTGAATGGTCGCGGCCGTGATCAGGTCGTTCTTCAACGCCTTGGAGGCGTCCAGCGCGTGGACAACGTCCATCTCAATCTGTCCGTCCGTGCGTTGGCTGGGTGCCTGTGTCGTGTCCTGGGGTGCCGTGTCCTGTCCAAGCGCAAGCGCACTGCTCAAGGCAACCAGCCCAACCCACGCCACCGTCTGCGGGAAAATTCTCTTGAAGAATGGCTGATTCATCGTTCTGTTTCTCCTCTGCCTGAAGCGCTCTTTCAATCGGTTGTTTGATGCCGCCCCGACCTGAAAGACGCTCAATTTAATGCTTCCGGCTCAATCCGTTAGACGAGATCTCGCAGAAGCCGTCATGTGCTTGAACCCGGCCATGGTCAAAAAGTTCCGCGAATTACAGCGGCGACTAAGCCACAGGAAAAGCGAAAATCTCATTTTGATTTGCTATCTTTTCCAAAGTCGAAACGTCCACCTGACCTCAAATCTAGTCCCATTCTCCCACCACGCCAATCTTCTCGGCATGGCCAGTACAAAGATGGTCAAATCAGCTCTGCGCATCACGTCAGCAGGGGGTCGTCAGGGCACAACTCTGTAGCCTGCAGAGGAGCAAGCGTAAAACAGGTTTTGTATCAGGGCCTGACTTCAGTCGGGCCGATAATGCCAAAAATTGAAGATGGGCTTCAGCCCCTGCGGCATGTCTTGCACTTGTCGGTTCGCAAGAGGAGCTCACCCCGCCGAAAGCGGCAATCGATCGCGGTAGCGCAGCATCAGCGGCGCCAGGTGCCGCGCATCCCAATAGCGCAAACCATACCTCTTCGGATTCGACACGCTGCGCCACAGCCACCCAAGCCCAACCCCGTCCACCCACACCGGAATCCTTACCTGGTCGCCGGAGAGAAACGCAATGGCTGCCCCCACGCAGTGGATTGCGGGTTTGTAGCTCAGATGCGTCTTGATATACAGCCCAAGCCGCTCCTGCGTTCCGCCCCCCAGGCCCAAAACAATATGACGGGGACGTCGCTTCTCCAACCGCCTCAACAGTTCGGCATCCTCAATCGCCGAACCATACATCGGCGCCAGGTAAACATCGCCTTCTTCCAATGGAATCCCCTTCGCGCTCAGCCATGCAACATTCCGCCGCGCCGATTCCGGAGCCGGCATCACCCAGAAACTGGCCCTCTTCTCACGGAAGCCGGGTTGTTCAACTAAAGTTCGAAGATACTTGAGACCGGAAAGTTTCGGAATGCGATCGCGCTGGATCATGTTCCACAGCAGCACCATCAACGCGCTATCGGCAATGGCGAAATCCGCGCCCAGCAAGGCTTCCCGGTAATACTGGTCATCGGCCAGATTCTTCAGCGCCGGGGCGGCCGGAACCACAACCAATCCCCCCTGCCGGCAGATCTCGTCAATCGCGCCCTGTGCGCTCCCCACAAAGAACCGGATGCCGAGAATCTGCTCGAAGCGAACCGGCTCACTCATGGGTTTCTTTCCTTGTAGACCACGCGCTCAGCTCCGGGTCTGCAACCAAGGCTACTTCGATGCCACCCCGGTCAGCATCTGTTCTTCGATCCACGCCATGGTCAGTTCCATTCCATCGCGCAGCCGGATCGAGGGCTCCCAGCCCAGCAGCTTTTGAATCATGGTGTTGTCGCTGTTGCGGCCATTTACGCCCTTGGGCGCGGAAAGGTTGTAACTCCGCTTCAGCTTCACACCGGCAATATCCTCGGCAAGATCCACCAGTTGGTTGATGGTCACCAACTCGCTCGAGCCCAGGTTGATCGGCTCTAGAATATCGCTGTTGAAAATGTCCAAAACACCCTTGGTGCAATCGTCGATATACATGAAGCTGCGCGTTTGATGACCGTCGCCCCAGATCTCAATCTCATGCCGCGCCGTATGCTTGGCCTCCAGCACTTTGCGGCTGATCGCCGCAGGCGCCTTCTCGCGTCCGCCCGTCCACGTTCCCAGCGGGCCATACACATTGTGGAATCGCGCCACCCGCGTCTCGATGCCGAAATCTTCCCGGAAGTGCCTGCACATCCGCTCGCTGAAAAGCTTCTCCCAGCCATAGCCATCCTCCGGCAGTGCCGGGTAGGCGTCCTCTTCCTTCAGTGGAATCACATCGGCGCTCTTCTGCTTGTCTGCGTTGTAGACGCAGGCAGAGGAGGAGTAGAAGAACCTCTTCACGCCGTTCTCTCGCGCGGCCACCAGCATATGCGTATTGGTCAGCACGCTCAGCATGCACAGGGCTTTGTTGTTCTCAATAAACCCCATGCCGCCCATATCCGCAGCCAGTTGAAAAACCGAGTCGATTCCCTCGGCCGCCTCCAGGCACGACTCCCGAAGCTGCAGATCCAAAACCCGGCTGTCGGCGGCAGAATTCTTCTGGTACCACTCGTCGAATGGCTTCACGTCAACTGCGCGAACGCTCGCAGCGCCTTCGGCAAACAGTGTGTTTACCAGGTGTCCGCCAATGAAACCGCCCGCACCGCAAACTAGAACCCGTGAGCCGCGAATGGACATCGGTCTTCTCTTCCTCAAAAAAAGTTGGAGTGAACGTGCTCAAAATGTTGAGTTGCTTGCGCCACGGTGACTTCCGGCAAAAAGCGCAAACGGCGGGCGAGCCATTTCGAGCAGTGATAGTGCGTCCCGTGAAGGAACGTTCCAACCCAGCCGCTTGGCCAAGTATTGCATAAAAAGGAGAGGGCATGGAACCCCTTACGCCACACACAATTCCTTGGCTTTCTCGTGATTTTCTTGTTATTTTCCCTTAAATTCTCAATGTTTAGCCATATTTCAGCCAGCGGTGCGACGCAGGGCACTCTGCCGTTCCGCCCAAGCGCAAATACTCCTGAGTCTGCTGCGTTTCCTAGCGCAGATTCGCCAAATTCAATGCAGCAGCTCGCCCGCCTCAGCCTCAATTCGCTGGATCAACGATTTCAGGAATTCCACTCGCGGTTTCGCCAAGGTCATGGCAACAGTCAGGTGCAATTGGCCGGGCAAACCGTCGGCTGCCCTCTTTAACACCGGCATGACAGAGCTGAATGTCGGATACCGGCTATCCCTTCCCACCTTGACCAGTGCACGCAAAGCTCCGATGGCGCCCAGTTGTTCAAGTATGTCCGCATCACGCAGCAGAACTGCCTCAATTGAGGCAGGTTCATCTTTGGCCTGGTGGGTACGAATCGCGTCTGCAACGGCCTCTAGTTTGTCGGATGGAAATCCCCACCCGGCCAGCAGTTCGCGTGTTCGCAAAATCGTGTAGGGCACATGATCCCACTTCTCCAGCTCAGCGGGATCCTCCGGTCTGTGGCCGAGGAACACGCCCAGGTCGTGCATCCAGGCAGCGGCAAAGAGAACGTCGTCGTCAAACTCCATTCCCTCTCCCAGCCGAGCAGCCAACGCATAAAGCCGCGGCTGATGGCCAAACTTGTCTTGCGGCAAAGCCTCGGTACGTATATAGGCCACCACCGACTCTCGCCAACCACCAGCCGTCATTGCGCCTTCTCAGGCCAGTTCGGAGTCATGCGGATCAGCTCCAACCCACCCGCATCCTCCAAAATGAATGGAGGCGCCGAAGCCGGCACAGCCACAATCCCGCGCGCCGGCAGATCCACCGCTTCAAATCCCGCTCCAGTTAAACGCCCCGCGCCTGCTGCGGCAAACAGGTATGTGAGCTCAGGCTCCGGCTTGTCCCCATCCGCCAGCCCCGCGCTTGAAATGCTCCCGCTCACCGGAATCCGCTCGATCCGGAAATACTTCACATCCAGCAGAATCGTGCGGTCCTTCAATACCTTCGGCGCAATCTTCCCGGCATCGGTTACCAGCTTGGTCGCTTCCAGAGATTTTTCGATATGCAATTCCCGCCCGCGTCCATAGTCGTACATCCGGTACGTCAGGTCGCAGTTCTGTTGCGTCTCCAGCAGAATTGACCCCGGCCACACCGCGTGCACCGTTCCCGCATCCACGTAGATCATGTCGTGCGGAGCCACATCCAACGCGTTCAAACTTTCTTCCAGCGTGCCCGCCTGAATCTCGTCCTTAATCTGCGTCATCGTCACGCCCGGTTTCAGTCCGCAGGCAACCTGCGCCCCCGGCTCTGCCGCCAGCGCATACCAGCATTCGGTCTTGCCCCTCGGCTCACCATATTTGCGCGCCATCGGGTCGTCCGGGTGCACCTGCACGCTCAGCTTTTCCCTGGCAAACAGCACCTTGATCAGCAGCCCCGCCCCGTCCTGCCCCGCACGTCTGCCCAGCAGCGCCTCCGGAATTTCGGCAAACAAGCCACCCAGCGTCTTCCCGGCATGAGGCCCAGTCGCCACCAGGCACTCATCCCCTGTAAGCCAAACCTCTCCCAGCGGTCCACCCTCCGCCACCCGGTCAAACCATGGACGCAGATCTTTGAATCCCCACACCCGCTCCACAAACCGCGGCTCAACGCGAAAAGGCACCACACCAGATGACAAAGATGAATCCATATATTTCGCCTCTATCCCCCCAACGACTAACCACCTTACGATCCACTGATTCCACAGTTTCCCGTGGTCAAGTTCCCGGCGGCAATCCCACTCTACCAGACCGATAAACCGCATCGCCCTCCGCCATAAATCCGCCCCGCCATGCTTCAAAAAGCTCCCTGCCCGCAAGAATCCCGCCAGAAGGATTGCCTCGCCCCCCCAAGACCGGATACCCTAGAGCCGGTTGACCATGAGCTCAGGGAGTCGCACCGATTCCCTGCGATAATCCCGGACCGCATCGCCCCCGAGCGGTTCTTCCCTCGCTTCTGGTCTGCCTCGAGCCTGGCTCGAAAGCCGAACCGGCCCCGAATTCCCAAGGCCGCCAACTGCAAAAGGGAAGCAACCAAGGAGACAATAGGAAAGCATGTCAAAACCAGTTTCCATCTGCGTCATCGGGTCCGGGTACGTGGGACTTGTTGCAGCCGTTTGCTTTGCTGAAATGGGCCATCGCATCCTCTGTGTCGATAACGACGAAGCCAAGGTCAAGATCCTCTGTGAAGGCGGAGTTCCCATCTTTGAAGACCACTTGCCGGAACTGCTGGCCAAGCATAGGGATCGCTCCATCACTTTTTCCAGCGATCTCGCTTCGGCCGTCGAACAATGCGAAGCGGTCTTCATCGCCGTCGGCACCCCTCAGGGCGACACCGGCGCCGCCGATCTTTCTTATGTAGAGGCCGTTGTTTCTCAAATCGCCCGCTCCATCAATAGCTATAAGGTCATCGTGGAAAAAAGCACCGTGCCGGTCTACACCAATGAGTGGGTTCGCCGCGTGCTCCTCCGCCACGGCGTTGACCACCAGAACTTCGACGTCGTCTCGAATCCTGAGTTCCTGCGCGAAGGCACCGCCGTCATTGATTTTCTCCATCCCGACCGCATCGTCGTAGGCGCCGGCAATGACCGCGCCGCCGAAGTGCTCCGCCGCATCTACGAGCCCCTCACCGCGGGTAGTTACTACACCCAACCCGGCGCATTGCCGGGAGCCTGCAGCGCTGCAAGCCCGGCTAAGTTGCTGGTAACATCGGCGCAAAGCTCTGAGATCATCAAGCACGCCTCCAATGCCTTCCTCGCACTCAAAATCTCCTTCATCAATGCGGTTGCCAACCTGGCAGAGACCGTCGATGCCGACATCGAAGACATTGCTGCCGGAATGGGTCTCGACAGCCGCATCGGTCCGAAATTTCTCCGCGCGGGCCTGGGCTATGGCGGATCATGCTTCCCCAAGGATGTCGCCGCCTTCCACTGGGTGGCACAGCAGCAGGGCGTCGACTTCCAACTGCTCCAGGAAGTCCGCAAGATCAACGAAACCCAGAAGAACATTTTCTTCAACAAGGTGCTGCAAGCCCTCTGGACCCTGCGCGGCAAGCGGCTCGCTGCGTTGGGCCTGTCCTTCAAGGGCAACACCGACGATATTCGTGACTCTCCCGCGATCGACTTAATCAAGAAACTTCTTGACGCGGGCGCCTCCGTGACGGCATACGACCCCGCGGCCATTGAGCGTGCCAAAGCTGTGTTGCCGCCATCTGAGAAAATGCGCTACGCCGGCGACATGTATGAGGCAGCCAAAGATGCTGACGCGGTTCTGATTCTCACCGACTGGAAAGAGTTTGCCTCCATCGATCTGGCTCAGCTCAACCAGGTTGTCCGTTTCCCCATCGTGATCGACGGGCGCAATCTCTTCTCCCCTCAGCGAATGCTCGAAAGTGGTTTCACCTATGTAAGCGTAGGCCGGCCGGCGAGTTATCAAGCCCAGCAAGGAAAACCGAAAAGCATGGTACTGTAAAGGTCAGAGTCTCCCCTAACTCTTTGTTTGCATCTTAATAACTAACTAACTCGGCCAAGCTAGAAGCCCTGGCTGCGGAGCACGAACCTTTGACCAAGCGGATACTCGTAACCGGCGCGGCCGGATTCCTGGGTTCTCACCTCACGGACCGTCTGCTGCGCGATGGCCATTCCGTTGTCGGCGTCGATAACTTCTCCACCGGCTCCCCGGAGAATCTGGCTCACCTCGCGCACGAGCCCCGCTTCACCTTCGTCGAATGGGATATCTGCAATCCGTTCACGCCGGAAAACGATCCCGGCCCGCTCCATTACGTCTTCAACATGGCATCCCCGGCCAGCCCGCCTGAATATCTCCGCCTGGCCATCGAAACTCTCCGCGTAGGCTCCGCCGGCACTGAAAACACTTTGGAAATTGCGGCCAGAAATGGTGCCGGCTATCTCCACGCCTCCACTTCCGAGTGCTACGGCGACCCGCTCGAGCATCCTCAATCAGAGGATTACTGGGGCAATGTAAATCCCGTCGGACCTCGCTCGGTCTATGACGAAGCCAAGCGCTTTTCTGAAGCCTTGGTCATGGCCTATCACCGTCAGCGCGGCGTCAATACGCATCTGGTCCGCATCTTCAACACCTACGGTCCACGTCTTCATCCCAGCGACGGCCGGGTCATCTCCAACTTCATCATGCAAGCCCTGCGCGGCGAGCCCCTCACCATCTACGGAAGCGGAACGCAGACCCGCAGCTTCTGTTACGTCGACGATCTCATCGAAGGCATCGTCCGCCTGTCGCAGTCCAACGAGCACTACCCGGTAAACATCGGCAACCCCGTCGAGTTCACCATTCTCGAGTGCGCCCAAGCCGTCTTGGAAGCCACCGGCTCATCCAGCGAACTGCGCTACGAGCCACTGCCCCAGGACGACCCCACCCGCCGCTGCCCTGACATCACCAAGGCCCGCGTTCTGCTCGGCTGGGAACCGCGCACCCAACTACGTGAAGGTCTCGCCAAGTCCCTGGACTTCTTCAAAAGCAAACTAGCCGTCAGCGCCTGACCTGCGTCATCGACGGCTTTCGAGAGCCTCCAAAAGCCTTGGAAGACGCTGCTAGCAGAAGTCGTCGGCCGGTGACCCGAACCTGCTCTATGAGCATTGTCATCTTGAGCAACCAAAACGGGATTGTCATCTTGAGCGACCAAAGCAGGGTTGTCATCCTAAGCAACCAAAACGGGATTGTCATCTTGAGCGAGCGCAGCGAGTCGAAAGATCTGCGGCTGTCTTAGTCACACCTCCCTTGACTTACGGGCAGTCCGGACACAACACCATTTTCGAGGTTACTTCCGGTTAGCCGTCGACTCGCCCGGAACCGCAAAAGCAACGCCTCGCTATCGCCAAGCTGCTGCGAGTTCCAAGCCATAATTGAGAGAATAGGTTTTTCCCGGAAATAAGACGTGAGCTTAGGCAACAACGTTCTTCTTGGAGGCGACCGTGAGCAAGTGGCGTGCGAGGGCCCTCGATCTGTTCCCAGATATGCGCACGGATATCCAATCTGCAGAATCTGTCGGGAGACTATGGATTGAGCTGATTCTGCGCCTTGAGCGTCACTACAGTGCCCACCCCTACGTAACAACGCAAGACTCTCCAAATCTGATTAGAGCCATTTGCCTCTACGCGACTTGGTGCAGGGGATCGGATTCGTCAGAGACGCGCCAAGCGGCTGCCATTAATTTTGACTTTCAACTGCCTCGCTTTGCGCTCCAACGCCCAGCTTCCGTCTACAAGCGATTCATCCAGGAGCTCATTGCAAATCTGCCGCTTATGGAAATAGAACAGATGGGCGGCAGCTTGCATCCAAGCGACATGAAGAGGTTCCTCGCCGACGTTCGGCAAGCTGAGGATGAACGTCGCCAACGCTCGCGAAAACGCTGAATCGCTTGAACTAGGAGATAGGTAGCCGAAATGAACGCGTGAATGCTACGCCCAAGGCTCTAGGTCTGTGTGGTCCTCCAACCGGAACTATATTTTCGTAAACACCGGTCCGGCCGCCAAAACTCGGCCCGAATCTGTGAAATTCGTCTCTTGCCCAGAACCTCCCCTTCCCACCAAAAAGTCGAGCGGCCGCCAAGAACTTGGCTTCCTGCCCAGAATTTTCGTCCTCCCCAAGAAGTCGGAGCTTTAAGGCGGAGCCAGCCTGAAAGAATATTCGACCAGCATCCGAACTGACTCATCTGTTTCTTAGAACACCAACCACCCACACCCCTTCCCCCATACCACTCCGATCCCCGCTTGTCCGCCGCACCTCCATCTGTGTACAGTTCTAGGCAAGCTTCCCAGCCCGGTCTTTGCACCCTTCCGGTCAAAGACGCTCCATCGCAATTCGATTTCAGGCTCGGATAGCTTCTGCGGCCCATCTTCCCTCAATCGCGCAGAGATGTTCCAGATCAAGCGGGGCCAGTACGAGCGGGGTAAGTCCAATGCGTAGGCTGATTCTGTCCGGGTCGCTAGTTGCGCTGCTGATTGCATTGGCTCTTCCCGCCCATGCAACCCGCCGCGTGACCGTAGCGCAACTCGAGCGGATACTGACCAGCGAATCGACTGCGCATAAATCAGATGAAAGCACGGTGCGCCTCTTCGGCGACCTCGAACTCACCGAGCAACTCGACAACGCCGCGCGAAGCCGGCTGGATGCAAAGCTTCATCTCGGTCCCAAAACCACCATGGCTCTTCAACTGCTCGCCGACCAGTCCGCCTTCCTTGACCCTCCCGCCGCCGAGCGTCCCACCTCCGCAAATCCCGACCCCGCCGCCGAGCAACGCATCTTTGGTACCGCCCGCACCTATGCCGCGCAGACCCTGGCATCCCTGCCTGATCTCATGGCCACCCGCACAAGCTTTCGCTTCGACAACAGCGAGCAGATTCTCAAAGAAAATGAGTGGCCGGTCCACGCCGGTCTCCATCTGGTCGGCAGCTCCACGCACGAAGTCACCATGCGCAGTAGCCATGATCCCCCGGAACCAGGACAAAAGTCGCCCGCGCAAAAGCCCGGTGCGTCCGCCATAGCCTTTGAAAAAGCTCAGCCCGAACCGGGGCTCCAGCTATTGGGCGAATTCGGCGCTCCGTTGCCGCTGATCCTCATCGACATCGACAAAGGAAAACTGAGCTTCAGTCACTGGGAACAATCTTCCGTCGGTACACTCGCCGTCTATCGATATTCGGTGCCCAAATCCGCCTCGCACTACAACGTCGACTACTGCTGCCTCGCCGGCAAACCCGGAGTCGAGCTTCGCCAGGGCAGACGCGGCAGCGGCGGGGTGCCCCCTCCAACCACCCTGCAAGACCCTCTCGCAAACCACTTTCACAAGTTGCCCGCCTACCACGGTTCC
>JBAWCO010000584.1:0-3145 GCA_049590315.1 Occallatibacter sp.
CTGATGGCTCATCGGCACGCAAGATTACGGTCAAACTCTACGGAAAAGGTGCTATCGACAAATCCGAGAACTATTCTGGGAGCGCTAACACGCGCTATTACATACGGAAAAAGGGCCAACTGATTTACAGCAAACTGGATTTTCTAAATGGCGCATTTGCGATTATTCCTGATTCGCTTGACGGATTTGAGACGACACTCGATTTGCCAGCGTTCGACATATCTACAGAGGTTAGTCCAATGTGGCTGATTGAGTACCTGACCAGGCCTTCCTATTACACGAATCAGGTGTCACTTGCACGTGGCCAACGAAAGGCTCGCAGGATTTCCCCGGAGGAGTTTCTCAATTCCAAAGTTAGGATGCCTGACAGAAAGACTCAAGACAGGATGGCAAAGATACTATCCGACGCTGACCTAGAACTTTCTCTGGCGAAGAAACGCCAGAGCGCGCTGTCGCACCAAAAGCGCGGCCTGATGCAGAAGCTGCTAACCGGCGAATGGCGGGTGAACTAACAATCTAGCGGAATGGAGGAAGCGCAACTATGTCTTTGAACCGGACAGCCTTGATTTACGACTTCGACGGAACATTGGCCCAGGGCAATCTCCAGGAGTGCAGCTTCATTCCAGCGATTGGCGTGACAAGGGACGCATTCTGGGCTGAGGTGAAGAAGAGAAAGGTGGAACACGATGCAGACGAGATTTTGGTCTACATGCATCTGATGCTTGAAAAAGCAAAAGACGCCGGTATTGAGGTCACGGAAAAAGAACTCCGCGAGCATGGAGCAAAGGCAAACCTGTTCCCCGGGCTCGGAGATAACTCCTGGTTCAGACGGGTTAATCAGTTCGGGCTAGAACTCGGCCTCAAGGTCGAGCACTACATCATTTCGTCCGGGATTGACGAGATGATTCGCGGCTGCTCAATCTCCGGTGAGTTCCATCACATTTTCGCGTCGAAATACATCTACCAGAACGGAGTAGCCGTATGGCCGGGCGTCGCCATCAATTACACGACCAAGACGCAGTACCTGTTCCGCATCAACAAGGGGATTGGGAATCACAGCGACAACGACGCAATCAACGCATACATGCCCGAACTGAAACGCCCCATTCCGTTCGACCGGATGATCTTCTTCGGTGACGGAGATACGGATATTCCCACAATGAAGATGATGACTCACAAAGGAGGGCGTTCCATCGCAGTCTACGATCCATTAAAGAGCGATAGAGACCTTCGAAAGATCCATCGCTTGATTGCGGATGATCGAGTGAATTTCGTTGCGCCGGGCGACTACCAGGAAAACTCTCAGCTCGACATTATTGTCAAAGGCATCCTCGGTCGCATCGCGCACAAGTATGAAGACGAGGCAAAGTTATGATCTTTGACGCCGCCGAGAAGCATCAATCGCAGATTCCTGCGATGCAGATGCTGGTTGCGCTGGGCTACGAGCCGCTGAGCCAGGCGGAGGCTCTGCGCCTGCGCGGAGGACGGCTGCGCGCCGTCGTACTGGACGATGTGCTGGCCGATCAGTTGTTGAAGATCAATCGTTACATCTATCGCGGCCGTGAGTACGGCTTCGATCTGGAAGACGCGCACGAGGCCATGCGCCGCCTGAAGCCGACGCCGGACCGCATCAAAGGCCTTGTAGCTACCAATCAGGATGTCTACGATTCGCTGATCCTCGGCACCACCATAACCAAGACCATCGACGGCGACAGCAAGAGCTTTTCCTTTCGCTACATCGACTGGGAGAATCCGCGCAACAATCGGTATCAGGTGGCTGCCGAGGTCTCGATTGAGCGCACCGGGACCACGCAGACCAAGCGCTGCGACATTGTCGGGTTTGTGAATGGCATCCCCTTCCTGGTGATCGAGAACAAGCGCCCCACCGAAACGCTGAAGAGGGCGGCGAGCCAACTGATCGGCTACCAAACCGAAGACAACATTCCGCACTTGTTCCACTTTGCCCAGGTGCTGGTGACGATGAACCGGCAAGATGCCCGCTACGCGACGGTGGGCACACCGGCGAAATTCTGGCAGGGCTGGCGCGACGCCGAAGACAAGGACGAAGCCATATCCGCCTGTGCGAATCGAGCTTTGACCGCCGAGGAAAGGAACGCCGTCTTGAGCGGCGACTTTGCCGCCGCCCGGCCCTACTTTGAAGCGGTGGTAGCCGAGCACGAACGCAGCGTGACGGGGCAGGACCGGACTCTTTACGCACTCTGCCGCCCCGAACGATTGCTCGACCTGGTGCGCCGCTTCAACATCTTCGACGGCGGAGTACGCAAAATCGCCCGCCACCAGCAGTACTTCGGCATCCTCAGAGCCGTCGAGCGCGTGAAGCAATACGATATGGAAGGCCGTCGCAAGGGCGGCGTCATCTGGCATACGCAGGGCTCGGGCAAGTCGCTGACGATGGTAATGCTGGGCAAGGCTTTGGCGCTGGACCGCGAAATTGCCAACCCGCGCATCGTGATTGTGACCGACCGCGACGATCTGGATAAGCAGCTCAAGAACACATTCAAAGCCTGCGAGTTGGAGCCGGTGAGGGCAACCAGCGGCTCGCATCTGCTGCAGTTGATCCAGAACAAGACGCCTCTGATCACCGCCATCGTGAATAAGTTCGATACGGCTCTCCGCTCCGCCCAGTACTCGGACCCGGACACCAACATCTTTGTACTTGTGGATGAAAGCCATCGCACGCAGGCAGGCAAGCACGGCGGGTACAGCCAGTTTGCCATGAAGATGCGGCGGTTGCTACCCAAGGCCTGCTACCTGGGCTTTACGGGAACGCCTCTTTTGAAGGGGGAGAGAAAGACAGTGGTCAGCTTTGGCGGCCTGATTCATGCCTACAAGATCGACGAGGCCGTCGCAGATGAAGCGGTTGTTCCATTGCTCTACGAAGGGCGAATGGTAGAGCAAAAAATCAGTGCCGAGGCCATCGACAAGTGGTTTGAGAAGATCAGCCAAGGACTGACTGACCAGCAAAAGGCCGATCTGAAAAGGAAGTTTTCCCGCATCAGTGCGCTTTCGAAAACAACGCAAGCCATTCGCGCTAAAGCTTTTGACATCTCAGAGCATTACCGGATGCACTGGCAGGGCACGCCTTTCAAGGCACAATTGGTAGCGCCATCGAAGGCTGCTGCTG
>JBAWCO010000585.1:0-22757 GCA_049590315.1 Occallatibacter sp.
AGCTTATAGCACTGAACTTGTGCCAAACGCCAGCCCATTGCCGATTCGGAGCTGGCAGGCATAATATTCCCACTGAAATCGTTTTCAAAAGGACTCCCATGCGTAT
Organism: Occallatibacter sp.; assembly: GCA_049590315.1. Classification (GTDB taxonomy): domain Bacteria; phylum Acidobacteriota; class Terriglobia; order Terriglobales; family Acidobacteriaceae; genus Telmatobacter. The sequence continues at coordinate 107 of JBAWCO010000585.1, forward strand.
TTCCGCTTCGCTCTCGCTCGCCACTCTTGTCCTGACCTCACTCGCAGTTTTCGCCCAAACGCCTCCCCCAGCGCAGGCGGTTGCGCTCACGCCCCCCATGGGCTGGAACAGCTGGAATTACTTTGCTGAAAGAGTCACGGACAAGGACATCCGCGACTCTGCCGACCAGATTGTCGCCACCGGCATGAAAGATGCCGGCTACGTCTACGTCAACATCGACGACACGTGGGAAGGCCAGCGCGATGCCAATGGCATTCTCCATACGAACGAGAAATTTCCTGATATGAAGGCGCTTGCCGACTACGTCCACTCCAAGGGCCTCAAGATCGGCATCTACTCCTCGCCTGGCCCCAAGACCTGCGCCGGCTTTGCGGGCTCGCTCGGCCATGAGCAGCAGGACGCTGAACTCTACGCGTCCTGGGGCATCGACTACCTCAAGTACGACCTGTGCAGTTTCATCCCCGAAGTGATGGAAAAGCAGGCGCCCAACGACAAGCCCGCGCAGATGCGTCTCATGGTCGCCGCCTACGACAAAATGTCGAAGGCCCTCAAGGCCACTGGCCGCCCTATCGTCTTATCCCTCTGCCAGTATGGATGGGATTCAGTCTGGGAGTGGGCGCCCGCCCTCGGCGGAAACCTGTGGCGCACCACCGGCGATATCACTCCTCACTGGGATCGCATCTACACGATCCTCGAACAGCAAGAAGGCCTTGCAAGTTATGCCGGCCCCGGCCACTGGAACGACCCCGACATGCTCGAAGTCGGCAATGGCAAGTTATCACTTGCCGAGAACCGCGCGCACTTCACTATGTGGGCCATGCTGGCCTCGCCGCTGTTGGCCGGCAACGATCTGCCTCACATGAAGCCGGAGATCAACGCCATCCTTACCAATCGCGACGTCATCGCCATTGATCAAGACCCGCTAGGCAAGCAGGCGCACCATGCTTACAGCTCAGGTGAAGTGGAAGTGTGGACCCGCGAACTCAAAGACGGAGCCCTCGCCGTCGCCATCTTGAATGCAGGCAGCGATCTCTACTCCACGCATCCATTTCATCTAGACCTGGCCAAGCTCGGCCTCCACGGGCCCCAATCCGGCAAAGACCTCTGGACCGGAAAGGCAATCACACTAACTAACAACCAACCCATCGAGTTACTCAGCCACGATGTCTTGTTAGTTCGCATGGCAAACGCGAAGTAACTGCTTGCTGTAAGTCCCGACGAGTTATCTCAGTTGGCCACTCGCCACGGAGAAGTGGAGGTCCACCCCTTCAACTGTTCCGTGGCCCAAGCTGTGGTTTTGTCTTTGTGGCATGAGGTACACGGATTCGGAATACCCATTTGTTCTGTCTCGTGGGGCGTGATGAACCTGAACGTGTGCGCCGCAACGTAGTTGTCGCGAATGGTCTGCTCAATGCTGGGCATGTGGCATGCTGCGCACTGGCTGCCCGCGCTGTTTTCCGCATGGTGCGTATGCTCGCTCACTGTGCCGCGCAGCCCTGATGGATTTTGCCGGTTATGGCAGGTTAGGCATAGTGCATTTCCCTTCGCCGCCAGGCTCGATTCGTAGCGGCCGCTGTGCACATCGTGGCAGTCAAAGCAGCGCAGTTGTCGATGGTACATCGTGCTCTGCACAAAATCGTTGCCCTGCATGCGATTCTTGTGCGCCGTCAGATCGCCATATTGATAGAAATCGGTCACTCCCGGTTTCAGCTCTTCCAAGTGCCAGTAGTCGGCAAGCCTCTCACCGGGTAAAAAGCCCACTGGCCAATCGTAATAGCGATCCTCCACAGGATTGTTGAGCGGTCGGCCCTGGCTGTGGCATTGAATGCAGACATCGTTGCCGCGCACCGAATCCAGAGTCTCGGGATTCACAATGTTCGCGCGCGTGGGATGGGCGACATGCTCGCTTCCTGGCCCGTGACATTTTTCACAGCCTACGTTCCACTCGGTCACTTGCCGGGTGTGTACGTCGTAGTTCACCGAGTGGCAGCCATCGCAAGTCGGTCCCGTTGGCCGCTCAAAGTTGGTGGGCCCATAATGCTCCACCCACCAGTCGGTCCCAGCCTCTACGTGGTAAGGCAACCATTTTTTCTTGGCGATATCCCATTGCGCCGGGAGCGGAAAGTAGTCGTCGCCTCTACGTGTGAAATATCGCTGCTTATAGCGGCTGCCGTAGACAAACGCCACCTCATCCAGCGTGAAATTGCGCACCGGGTCGGCGCTTGTAAAATCGCCGAGCACCGCCTCCGGATGAGCCTTCGGGTCGCGAATCACGTTCGCCATGCGCGTCTTTTTCCATGACGCATAGATCGTCGCATGGCAACGCTCGCACTTGCCTGAACCCACAAACACTGCCTTCGCAGAGCGCCCGGCTGTCTGTGTCGATCCCCGCCAGGGGCAAGCGAACTGCAGACATACAAAGAGAATTACGGCAAGCCATCGACAGCCCGTCATGCACGCTCTCCGGTTGCAGAATGATTCCACCCCGCATCTTCAGTTAACCATGCGTATGAGAGTTTTTCGGGAGCATTCCTGACCTGTCGGGTTCCGCGCGGTATCAGCAGCGCGGGGCTATGCCGGACTATCTAACCCGCCCCAGGCAAACCCCAAACCACCCCTGATCATCCGTCCAGCTTCCCGCCGGCCCAAATCCAACCCGCTCCAGCAGTGCGGCAGTCTGACCCGGCAAATACTTATAGCTATTTTCTGTATGGATGCTTTCGCCCTCGCGGAACTCTACTTCCAGGTCCAGCTCGTTCACGCGAACCCGCTGCGTGTTCCGGCTCTCCAGGTGCATCTCCATTCGCGAGGCTTCCGCATTCCAAATTGCCCGGTGCGCAAACGCGTCCAGCTCGAACTCCGCGTCCAGCTCACGGTTGAGCCGCGCGAGTATGTTCAGGTTGAAGTCGGCTGTTACCCCGGCGGCATCGTCATACGCGGCCAGCAGCGTGGCCTCGTCCTTCACCAGGTCCGCTCCCAGCAGCAGTGCGTCGCCGGGGTTCAATCCCGCGTGCACGCGCTCCAGCAGCCGCTCTGCTTCCCATGGCTCAAAATTTCCAATGCTCGATCCGATATAGAGCACCAGGCGCCGCTCTCCCGCCACAGGCTCAAGCTCAAACTGATGGCAGTAGTCCTCCACGCGCGGCATCACCGTCACGCCGGGAATCTCCCGCTCAATCCGCTCCTTCGCAGCTTCCAGAGCGGTGGACGAAACGTCCACCGGCTCGTAGACCACGGTGCCCTGCAGCGCCACCGCGGCCTTCAGCAGCAGCCTCGTCTTGTCCGCCGACCCCGCGCCCAGCTCCGCAATCCGCAGACGGCTCTTTCCACGCCCATTCGTTCCATTCCCGTGCAAGCCGTTCCCTGCATGACCAGTTCCCGTCAGCCCCGCCGCGCGCGCAATCATCGCATCGGCGTTGCGAGCCAGGATTCCCCGCTCCGTGCGCGTCAGATAGTACTCCGGCCGCTCCGTGATCTCGTCGAAGAGGCGCGACCCCGCCTCATCGTAAAAAAGCCAAGGCGGAAGCCGTTTAGGCTGCGCCGTAAGCCCCTCTCGGACCGCTGCGGCGACCCGCTGCTGAACAACTTCTATGTCTGTGATGGGGAAAGCGATTGTTGTCATGCGCTCACTTGGATGCTGCCGCCATAGCCGAGGTTACTTTTAAGATGCGAGCCGAATTCCGGAAAACTGCCAGCGTGTTTCCGGCCCAAAGAAATTCCGATACGTTGCCCGCACATGCGCCGCCGGTGTTACGCACGAACCGCCTCGCAGCACCATCTGTCCGCTCATGAACTTCCCGTTGTACTCGCCCAGTGATCCCCCCAGCGGTCGAAACCCCGGGTATCCCAGGTAGGCACTGGCCGTCCATTCCCAGCAGTCTCCATACAACTGTGCAGGGCCTTGACTGGAAACTGCCGCCTGAGCAGGCATCAATCTTCCTGACTCCAGCAGGTTCCCATCCACGGGGCGACCTTCAGCCGCCGTTTCCCACTCAAACTCTGTCGCCAGCCGCCGGCCCGCCCATCGCGCATATGCATCGGCCTCAAAGTAGCTCACATGGCTCACCGGCGCCGACTTCATGAGCTCCATCGGCTGTTCACCCCGCAGAGTAAACACGCTCCAGTCCCCGCTTTCGCTCGTCCAGTAAAGCGGAGCCCGCCAGCCCAAATTTTGAACCGCCGCCCAACCCGCAGACAGCCAGAACTCCGCGCGCCGGTATCCGCCATCGGCCATGAATTCCGCGTACTCTGCGCAAGTCACCAGGCGTTCGGCAAGCGAAAACGGCTCCAGCCAAACCCTGTGCCGCGGCATTTCATTGTCGAAGCAGAACCCATCGCCGGTGTGCCCAACCTCCCGTAATCCGCCGTCAAACCTTTCGAAACCAACCGGGCGCTCCATGTTCCGATTCTGGGACATGGGAATCGAAGAACCTGGACCATCCGAACTCTCCGCCAGATAAGCGGGCCTCAACGGGTTGGTAAAGAACGCATTCAGGATGTCCGTCAGCATCAGTTCCTGGTGCTGCTCCTCATGATTCAATCCCAACTCAATCCGTTTCAGCGCCTCGGCCTCCGGATTGCGCACGAGCAGCGTCTCAATCCCCTCGTCCACATGTTCCCGGAATCGGAGAACCTCCTCCAACCCAGGACGTGAAAAGGACGACCGCAGCCGCTTCTCAGGAAACTTGGCGAAGCTCTCGTAGTAGCTGTTGAACAACCAGGTGAAATCGGGATTGAAGACCTTGTACCCAGGCAGGAACTCTCGCAGGATGAACGACTCAAAGAACCACGCGGTATGAGCCAGGTGCCACTTCACCGGCGAGGCCTCGGGCGTCGACTGCACCATCATGTCCTCGGCTGTCAGCGGCGCACACAACCCCACCGTCCGTTCCCGCACTGCGCGAAACCGCGCACAAATCTCAGTTTGCTCACTACATCCGGCTATCGCGCTCATCGTCCACCATCCCACATTCGCAAGAGTGTACCCCAAATCCGGTACCGCTGACCCGTCAGAATTCTCGCCGTCCGCGATGCCATTCCGTCTTGATGCGGATCCTTCCCAAAAAGGGTCAATAACTTCGAGAAATCGCAGAAATAACAAGCTGCGAGTCCGCATCCAGCGTTTGGGCTTCACCAATGCCAAAAGGATAGAAGCCGATGGCAGCTCTGGTTCGCATCGCGATATTCGGCGTACCAGGATCTCCTTTCGGAACCCCAAGGCCCCTGACTGGCGGACAACGCCGTTGCAGCCCGTCTCCTTTCGGGATTCTCCGAAATAAATGTGACCCAGACTCTTGACGAAGGCTTATCGAAAAGAGCATGAATAGAATGTTAATTTCTGGTTACGGCACGATGAACAACCGCGCCGCTTCCTTCCGCAGGAGGGATTTATGTTTCGCATGGTTGAGTGTCGCTCCATTACGGCAATCGCAGTCTTTTCTGCCCTCCTCGCGGCATCTATCGCACCTCTCGCCCCGGCTCAAGACCTGAATCCTGGTTCGTCAGAGCTGGAAGCGGTTCAACGCCAGCCGCTCATTATTGAGGCGGGACTTCGACCTACTCCGGAAGAGGTAGGCGATGCGTTCATGGTGCATCAGCGCTACCAGGCCGCCATTGAGGCCTACCAGAAAACACCTCTCGACTCAGCGGCCGTATGGAACAAGATGGGCATTGCCTATCAACTGATGTTCAGCCTTACGGATGCCTCGCGTTGCTACAAGATGTCCCTGAAATTGAACCCCGACGACATCCACGCCATCAATAATCTCGGCACCGTCTACGACTCGCTTCGCGCATTCGGCGAAGCCGAGCGGATGTACCGGAAGGGACTGCGGCTCGATCCTGATTCCGCAACCCTGCTCAAGAATCTTGGAACCAACCTGGTGTCGCAGCACAAATACGAGCACGGCTGGGAGGTCTATAAGGCGGCGCTGGCACGCGATCCTCACATCTTCGACAAACCCCCGGCTCTGCATGTCGAAAACCCTGGCACGGTTCAGGAACGCGGGGCCATGAACTACTACATGGCGAAAGGCTGTGCCCGCGCCGGCCAGAACGACCGAGCCATCGACTTCCTGCGCCGGTCCCTGAATGATGGGTTCGCCAACCCCAAGAAGATTCAGACTGATAGCGAGTTCGCCGTGCTCCACGGGAATCCTGCCTTCGAGCGGCTTCTCGCCGCGGATCGCAACCCCTGAAGTCCGGCGGCGGGGTAGCCCTTCCGCAAGATGGACACCCACACCATGTTGCCGCTTATGGAACCTGTCCCACAATTCTGTAAACTCGCCCCACCTCCTCTTGACGAACCCGTTTTGTTGGCGCATTAATAAATTGTCAATCCCTCACCGCGCGACGAATCATCGTCACCGCGCAACAGAGTAGATGGGGATTGATGATTTCGGCCAGAAACTAGGGATCGGCGGGACGCTCGATTGCCTCCGAGCTCTCCCCCGTCCCGGTTCCTTCCAGAGGAGGGAATATGCGGAGTCGAAAGCAGCGCCGCCAGCTTTCGGTATTTTCACTTTGCGTAACCCTTGCAACTGGAACGTGGGCCGCGGCCGCACAGTCTCCTGCCCCGCCTTCTATCCCTTCCCCGGTTCCATCCAACACTGCCCCATCCGGTCCCGCACCAACCGGCCCAGCACCAACGAACATAGCCCCATCCGGCGTTGTTATCTCCACTCCGCCGCTCGCTGAAAATGCTCCCTCGCCTTCCGTCCATGCGGTGCAGGTGTTCCAGCCCACCCCTGAGCAGTCCGCCGACGCGCTGCTGGCCCAAAAACGCTACCAGGCTGCCGTCGAGGCCTACAAGAAGATCCCCGACCCCTCCGCCGATGTGTGGAACAAGATGGGCATCTCCTACCAGATGTTGTTTAACCTGGAGGATGCCTCTCGCTGCTACGAGCGCTCTCTCAAGATGAATCCTAAGAACGCGCGCGTCCTCAACAACCTGGCCTCCGTCTACGACGCGCAAAAGGATCTGACGGCCGCCGAACGTCTCTACCACCGGGCTCTTCGATACGAACCCAAATCCGCCATGATTCTCCGGAATCTCGGCACCAATCTGCTGGCCCAGCACAAGTACAAAAAGGGTTGGGAGGACTACCAGGCTGCGCTGGCCATCGATCCCGACGTCTTTGGCGAGAATGTCGGCCCTCGCATCGACAACCCCGCATCTATCCAGGAACGCGGCGCCATGAATTACTTCATGGCCAAAGGCTGCGTGCGCGCCGGCCAGAATGACCGTGCCATCGAATATCTCCGCATGGCCCTTAATGAGGGATACACCAACCCCAAGAAGATTCAGGCGGATAGCGAGTTCGCGGTTCTCCACGGCAACCCCGCCTTTGAAGAGCTTCTCGCGGCACAAAGCGCTCCTAAACCGGCCGGCAAGCTCTAACCAAAACGCAGCCTCAATAAGAGCCCAGTTCGCTGGCAAGCGAGAAATACCAAGACACGGCTTCTCCGTCGGTATCTGAAGAACTCGGGTAGGACCGCTTTTTGTAGTGTGGTCTATTGATGCGTGAACCGGTCTATGATATAAACCATAACCATGGACGAAAGCTCTCGCCTGATCTACTTAACGCGTCACTATTACGAACTGCAGGGGATTCGCACAGCGCCAATGTGGCTCTGCTTCCTCGCAATGCAGAGGCACCCCAACGCTGTCCATTTCAATGGGATATGGCAGGATCTGTTCTCATCGATAGTGATGTGTTTGATGGTCCTCTTCTCGTGGCTGGCCGGGAGGTACTATCGCCGCCGGTTCGGCTGGCTTAATCCGACATGGATTTCACTGCCCAAGAGCGGTCTCTATTGGAGTCTTGTGCTGTGCCTCTCCATCTGGAGTTTTTTCTCACTAGTTTTCCTGGGGTTTCTCGGATGTCTTCCGTACGTGCTCACACTTGTTTGGATCAGTCCCCTGTTTAACAAAGAGAATCTTCCGCTCAGGTGCTTCTATTTCGCGATGGCCGGGGCGGTGGTGGTCTTCTCCGCGCTGTTCCTACAGCTCACTCATCAAGACGGAAGAATCATCGTCGTGATCCAGTGCCTGGTTCTGCTCGCCTTGGGCATTGCCGATCATCTGCTGTTGATGAGCCTGCTGGCTCCAGCGCGAGAGACCGCGGATGCCTGAGAGTCAGCCCATATTCCCGGAAGTTGACCGCATCATCCATGAGCCAGCACGGTTGGCCATTCTTACTGTGCTTTCGGCCTGCGATAGTGCGGATTTCACCTTTCTGCAGACCGCAACGGGACTCAGCAAGGGCAACTTGTCTGTGCAACTCACTAAGCTGGAAAAGGCTGGACTGATCTCCATCGACAAGGTTCTCTTTCGAAAAACGACCCGCACGACCGCCAGCATATCGACAATGGGCAAACATCAACTGACCGACTACTGGCGGACGTTGGAGAGGATTCGAAAGCAGGGCGCTTCGAAGCCAGGATGAAGGTCAGCCCCCCTTCATCCATCCCCTACCCTTTAACGTCTATCTTTAGGGGGTGCGTCTCGCGCCCCACAGAGGTTACTTATGAAAGTCCGCCTCCTCACCGCGATCGTTCTCGCCTTCGCCGTCACCGTCTTCGCTCAGCAAGCTCCCACCACACCACCTGCTGCCCAACCGGGCGGCCAGGGCTCCGGGCAAGGCCAAGGGCGTGGCGGTGGACGTGGCGGCTGGGGTGGAGGAGGCGGCATGATGGGCCGCGGCATACTCGGCACCGTCACTGAAGTCGCTGCCGACCACTACACCATCAAGACCGATGCCGGCCTCACTTACACGGTCCACTACAGCGTGAACACCCGCATCCTCAAGCAGCAGCCTCCGCCTCCGGGGTCCAGTCAGGGCAACGGTGGTGGACGCGGTGCTGGGCGCGAGGGAGGCCAGGGCGAAGGCCGCGGTGGCAATCCACCGCAGCCCATCAAGCCCACGGACATCAAAGTCGGCGACGCCATCACCGCCATGGGTGAGGTCGATGCAACGGCCAAGTCCGTAGGCGCCGTTGCCGTAGTCCAGCTCGACCCCGAACGGGCCAAACAGATGCGCGAGATGCAAGCCAACTACGGCAAGACCTGGATCCTGGGCAAAGTTACCGCCATCGATGGCGTCAAGGTTACCGTTATGGGCGCGATCGACGAGAAGGCCCATTCTTTCGTCGCCGACGAGAACACCACCTTCCGCAAGCGGCGCGACCCCATCACTCTCGCCGATATTCAGGTCGGTGACACGATCCGCGCCGAAGGCGCAATCAAGGACGGGGCCTTCCTCGCGACCGCAGTTATCGCCATGGGCCCGCCACCGGCGGGAGCACCATCGGGCATGCCGGGGGCACCACCCGAGTAACAGGCCAAGGTCTTCCAAGCGTTACTATTCGGCAAACTGAGGTGATCGGGAATCACTGTATATGTTTGTATTTTGATTTGACAGTGGGGGCACGATCACAGATGATCAACCGATCAGCCGCCAATGTGCGGCCTGAGCCCACTGTAAAGAGCGCTTATTCTTCCCCGATGATGGCTCTCCTACATCTTTTTCTCAAACATGCTGATGGAGGTTGCTGTGCTGAGCGAAGACACAGAAGCCGCGGCTTCTGCCCCGCTGCCAGGTCTAAAGGTTCATAGCGCACCGACCGACCTCGAGTTATATAAAGCGTTACTGGATCAGATGAGCGATGGCGTGTACGTCGCGGATCTGGAGGGGCGAATCCTCTACAGCAACGAGGCCGCTTTTCGGCTTACCGGATACGAATCCCGTGAAATCACCGGCCTATGCTGCCAGGATCAGCGGCAATGTCCAATTAGTCATATTGGGCACGCATTGTGCCGGGAGAGTTGCACTTTATCGGATTGCATGAAAGACGGCGTCACACGCGAGTTGAGAGCACTCGTCCGCAACAAGCAGGGGCGACGCCTTCCGGTAGCTGTCACCATCCAGGCCATACGAGCGGCCGACGGCTCGATTATCGGCGCAGTCGAGATCTTCAGAGACGACTCGGCTTCCAATGAGGCACGGCGCAAGCTCGAAGAGATGGAACGTATGGCCTACCTCGACCCGCTCACCCAGGTGGCCAACCGCCGATTCCTTGAAGTGTCTATGGATACAGGCCTGAACGAATTCAAGATCACAAAAGCGCCCTTTGGAGTGCTGATGATCGATCTGGACAGGCTGAAGACAATCAATGACACATTCGGTCATAACTGCGGGGATTTTGCTCTGAAGCTGGTGGCGAAAACTCTCGTGGGAACGTTGCGTCCCACGGACATCGCTGGGCGGTGGGGCGGCGACGAATTCCTGGCCATCGTTCGGAATGTGAGCCTCGAGGTTCTCGGAGAGCTTTCCAAGCGATTGGTGAGCACGGTGTCTGAAATTCCATTCGCAAACAGTGAGGGCCAGCCCATACTTCTGTCCATCTCGGCTGGAGGGACACTCGCACGCTCCGACGATACGATCGACACGCTGATCAAACGGGCGGACGATTTGCTTTACGAGAGTAAGACAGACGGCCGCGATCGCGCGAAAACAACATAGGCCGAGTGCTGCATCTTTTGGGCGACGTTGACTTGTCGTGTTGCCCCATGTTCGCCGATGTCGTTCCTATCGCTCTCTCTATTGCCGGGGGATACGACAAATCCCACTCACCCCACCGCCAGATCATCGTCCTTGGTCTCGCGGATCATCAACAACCCCAAAAACGTAAGCACGGCCGAAACGCAGAGATAGTACCCCACATACTGCAGTCCATAGTTGCGCGCGAGCCACGTAGCGATATACGGCGCCAGAGAAGCTCCCAGAATTCCCGAAAAGTTAAAGGCCAGCGAACTGCCTGAGTAGCGAACCGGCGTTGGAAACAGCTCGGAAACCACTGTCCCCAGCGGCCCGTAGGTCAGCCCCATCAACGACAGCCCCAGCGTCATCATGCCCAGCGCGCCGCCTTCGCCAGCCACAAACATCGGCGCAAGAATCAGCCCGAAGAGAAAGATAGCCACCGTGATCCACAGCATCGCGCGCCGCCGGCCCTGCTCGGCCAGCATCGCGGAAATCGGAACCATCACCGCAAAGAACAGTGTGGCGAACAACTGCATTACCAGAAATTTCTCCCGGCTGATTCCCAGTGCGCTTGTGCCCCATGACAGCGCGAACACAATCATCAGGTAGAACAGCACAAACGTCGCCAGGCAAACGAGTGTACCCGCCACCAGCGGCTTGGCATAGTCACGGAATACCGCCAGCGTCGGCAGTTTCACCTGTTCGCCGCGATCCATCGCCGCCTGAAACACCGGCGTCTCGGTAATCGTCAGCCTCACCCACAAGCCCAGAAGCACCAGCGCAGAACTGGCCAGGAACGGCAGACGCCAGCCGAATGCGCGAAACTGGTCATCTGTCAGGAACCGTGACAACCCCAGAAACACTCCGCTCGAAAGAAAGAATCCCACCGGCGCGCCCAGTTGCGGAAACATCCCGTACCAAGCCCGCTTGTGTGCCGGAGCATTCTCGATAGCAAGCAGAACAGCACCTCCCCACTCGCCGCCCAGGCCCAACCCCTGCCCAAAGCGGCAAATCGCCAACAGCAACGGAGCAGCAATCCCAATCGAGTGATAAGTCGGCAGCAGGCCGATCGACACCGTCGAAATTCCCATCATCGCCAGCGCCATCACCAGCGTCGTCTTGCGCCCGATCCGGTCGCCAAAGTGTCCAAACAGCGCAGACCCAATTGGCCGCGCCAAAAATGCAATTCCGAACGTCGCCAGCGAGGCAAGCGTCGCGGTCGCCGGATCGGCGGCCGGAAAAAACAGCTTCGGAAACACGAGCACCGCAGCCGTCGCATAAATGTAAAAGTCGAAAAACTCAATCGTCGTTCCCACCAGGCTCGCAAACAGAACCTGGCGCGGCGAATTCACAGGCAAACCTATCCCGACGCGCGGGTTGCTCATTCAATCTCCAGATTTTAAAAAGGCTGCAAAGGGGTTGCGACCTGTATTTGGTTATATAGTCTCCACCGCCGCATCGGGAACCGCGCCCACCCATGCGGCCCCACCTCCAAAACGCGCGTCCAACATGCAGTGAGCTTCTTCGCCTCATCCACGGCTAAAATTGCCGCCCCGCGCGCGCATCACACTGTCATTCCCAGTTGGCTTATTCACCTCGGCCCGTTGGGCCTCTTCGCGGTTTCGATCTTCGATTCCTCAATCATCCCTCTGCCCATTCCCGGCACCACGGATCTACTGCTTCTCTGGCTCGTCTCGCATAACGGAAACGCCTGGCTGCTCGCCCCTTGCGCCATCGTTGGCAGCCTCGTCGGCGGATACACCACCTGGCGTCTCGGCTTGAAAGGCGGCGAGGCCGCGCTGAAGCGCTGGGTTTCTGCGCGCATGCATGCACGCATCATCGCCTGGGTCGGCAGCCATCCAATCCTGGCAGTTTTTCTTCCCGCCCTGCTGCCGCCGCCCATTCCGCTCTCGCCGTTCATCCTTGCTTCCGGCGCGCTCGGCGTCTCGCGCAGACGCTTCCTGGCCGCATACTCCGCGGCACGCGTGCTGCGCTACTCGTTCATTTCCTGGCTGGCCGTTTCTTACGGACGTCATGTTGTTCGCTTGTGGTCCAACGAGCTTGATAAGTGGTCAGCCCCGCTGCTCTGGACATTCCTTGTCCTGCTCGTGGGCGGCGTCGGCTTTAGCATCTGGCAGTTTCGCCGCAAGCGCGAAGCTCACCATGCACTCGAGCCCGAAACCGTCCATGCCAAATGAGGCACTCGTCTATAGGGCAGAGAGTGTCCGCGCGTCCGGCTCGGAAACCTCACCGTCCTGCAGCCTGTTTGTTTGTGGGGTCTCTTGAAATGGAAGGAACACTGAGAACGCAGTCCCGCTGCGTTGCGTGCGCTGTGTGCTCCACACCCGCACCTCTCCACGATGGCGCTCTACCAGTTGGGCCACAACCCACATCCCCAATCCGGTTCCGGTGTCGGTCTTGGTGGTGAAAAACGGTTCAAAAATGCGCCGCATCGTCGCGCGGTTCATGCCCACTCCCGAATCGAAGAAGGTCACGCGCATTCCCGCGACCGTGCGGTCGCGCCAGTCCTGCGAGGGTTGCAGCCGGATCACCAGCCGCCCACCTCGCGGCATCGCGTCGATCGAGTTCGATACCAGGTTCGCGAATATCTGCTGCGTCTCGCTCGGCATGCAGGCCACGCTCTTCTCCTGCTCTGCCCGCACCTCCACAACAATGTCAGCCGCCGTCAGTTTGCTCCGGAACAGCGCCATGATCGATTCCAGAATCTCAGACAGGTTCGTCAACTTTGGCGAACCTGCCTGGCGGTGAAACTTCAGCGTCTGTTGCGTAATGAGCGAAACCCGCATCAGTTGTTCCAGCGCATGTCGTGCGTGCTCCTGCGCGGTTTCGGTTGTCTTTGACAGCGTAATCAGGAACAGCAGGTTCGACACTGCTTCCAGCGGATTGTTGATCTCATGCGCGATGGAAGCCGCCAGTCGTCCGGCGATGGCCAGCTTCTCTGTCCGCATCAATGCATCTTCGGCCCGTTTGCGGTGAGTCACGTCTGTGACCACTCCCAACACTCGTGCCGGCAGCCCTTCCTCATCTAGCTGGCATTTGCCCTGCGATTCCAGCCAGTGCACTGAACCATCCGGCCATACCACACGGTATTGGTTGCGGTAGTCCGGTCCGCCCTCGCGCGTCTTCATTACTCCCTTCTTCACCTTCTCCGCGTCTTCCGGGTGAACCGCCTTCAACCACGCCTCCGTTGACGGCTCAATCGATCCTGGCTCCAGGCCGATCATCCGGTACTTCTCCTCCGACCAATGAATCGCGTTCTTCTTGAGATCCCAAACCCACAGCGCCATCCCGTTCGCTTCCAGCGCAATTTGCAGCATCGCTTCGCGGTCACGCAGTGTCTCCGCCGCCGTCGCGTGTTCCTCCGCCAATTGGCGCTCTGCATTGGCCCGCATCAATCGCTGTTCCAGCTCCTGAGTGCTCAGTGCCTCCCGCTCTTTCGACAACCGTCGTATCGCCCAGCCCAGTCCAAGCGTAATCGCCACAAATACGGCCATGCGCACACCCTCGCGCGCGTTGCCAATCGAAAAACGTATCTGGCTCTTGGTCAAGAACGAGTCCACTAAGATGACTTCCGCGAGAGCACAGAGAGCCCCTCCCCACATCCCGAGGAACCAGCAGCTCAAAATAACAATTGGGAACGCCAGCATCAGCGGAAAGGAGCGCAAGGGCTCAACCGCGTAAGTGATTCCGGCGCCCAGGCAAGCCGCGGACAAGCCCATCAGCCCGCGTGCCGCCAAGGGCAATCGCTCAATCACAGACGATAGGGGAGTTTTAGTCGGGATCATGGGGTGCAGGCTCTCCCGGCGCGAATTGCAGCCTGCGGTCTAGCTAGCAGGGGCTTTCGTTCTTCTGAAGATAATTCGCTTTATCGGAAAATGGAAGATAATACCAACCTCAGGCGCCTACGCCGCGGTGCCTCAGGATTCGATTCCGGGATCTGGGATTCCACAATTTGAATCCCTGAACCTCAAACCTATCCGTGCGAATCTACTTAAGAGCACGCCGATCTCGCTCAGTTTCTGAGCGCTTCCCCGGCAGGAATCGTCCGCAGCAACTGCGGCAAAGCATCAGCAACCACTCAGGAGAGCTTTTTGTCCGAATTGCAGCCCGCGGTACCGAACCCAACCAGCGCCGCACCCGCCAGCAGGCAGGTTGACAATCCGAATCCCGCCGCTGTCATGCCTTGGAAGCCCAGGGTCAACCCTTGGTTCATCGCCATGACGGTTGCTCTCGCGGCCTTTATGGAGGTCCTTGACACCTCCATCGCCAATGTCGCTCTGCCGCACATTGCCGGTTCCCTCGGCGCCAGCACCGACGAGGGCACCTGGGTACTCACCAGCTATCTGGTCTCGAACGCCATCGTGCTTCCGCTGGGCGGATGGGCCTCCAGCGTCCTGGGCCGCCGCAATTTCTTCGTCCTGTGCATCATCATCTTCACCATCTCCAGCTTCCTGTGCGGCGCGGCTCTTTCCCTGCCCATGCTGCTTCTCTTCCGCATCCTTCAGGGCGCCGGTGGCGGCGGCCTGCAGCCTATGGCCCAGGCCATCATGGCTGACTCCTTCGAACCCCACAAGCGCGGCCAGGCCTTCGCTCTCTACGGCCTCGTCGCTGTGCTCGCTCCTTCCATCGGCCCTACGCTCGGCGGCTGGATCACTGACAACTTCTCCTGGCGCTGGATTTTCTACATCAACATTCCCGTCGGCATTCTCGCCTTCTTCCTCGTTACGCGTCTCGTTGAAGACCCCCCGTGGATCAAGGCTGACCGCTCGCGCTTCTTCAAGATGGACTATGTTGGACTCGCCTTCCTCACCATCGCCATGGGTGGGATGCAGATCATGCTCGACAAGGGCGAGGAGAACGACTGGTTCGCCTCCAACTTCATTCGCTTTTTCGCCTTCCTATTCATCTCCGGCATGATCGCTCTCATCTGGTGGGAATGGCGTCAGAAAGACCCTCTCATCAATCTCAAGGTCTTCCGCTTCAAAAATTTCGCCATCTGTTGTTTCTTGATGATGCTTGTCGGCGGCGTGCTTAACGCAAATACTGTCCTGCAGCCGCAATTCATGCAGCAGCTTCTCGGCTGGACTGCCACCACTGCGGGGCTCGCTCTTACCGCCGGCGGCGTCACCCTGGTCATCATGATGCCGCTTGCCGGCTTTGCCACTAGCAAGGTATCCGCGCGCTACCTCACCGCCTTCGGCTTCCTCCTGTTCATCATCACCTTCCGTGTCGCGGCTGATGTCACCACGCTCAACATGACCTTCGCCCAGGCTTCCTGGCTGCGCGTCGTGCAGATGATTCCGCTTCCCTTCTGCTTCATCTCCATCACCACCGCTGCATATGTGGGCATGCCTAAAGAGGACTCGAACCAGGTCGCGGGCCTCATCAACTTCGCCCGCAACATCGGCGGCAGCATCCTCATCGCAGTCACCAACGCCCAGGTCACCAATCGAACGCTGTGGCACGAGCAGCACCTGCAAGGCACCATGGGCCCAGCCTCTCTCGGCTACCAGCAGCAACTCAACGGCCTCACCGGATTCTTCGGCACAACGTTCGGCTCCGGCAACGGCGCCGCCAGAGCCCTCGCCAATATCTATAACCAGCTAAACCTTCAGGCCGGCGTGCAAGGCTATCAGGACGTGTACATGGAGCTCTCCTACATGTCCATCTTCCTGGTCTTTCTGGCCTTCCTGCTGAGCAAGAACCGCCCCGGCGCAGCTCCCGGTGGCGGCGGCATGCACTAAACGGCGCCATATAAGTCAATATTGACTCTCCTATTGACTGTCTATAAGAAGAGTGCTACTTTCTTATAGACAGTCAATAGGAGAGTTCATGCCCGCTCCTCAATCCGATCTGCTGCAAGGCACGCTCGACCTCCTCATCCTGAAGGCTCTCGCTCTCCAGGAGCTGCATGGCATGGGAATATCGCGCCGCATTGCTCAGATGACAAACGGAGCCTTCGATGTCAAAGCAGGCTCCTTGTTTCCCGCACTGTATCGCATGGAGCAGGCGGGTTGGCTGACCTCGTCTTGGGGGGAATCGGAAACCAATCGGCGCGCGAAGTTCTATTTGTTGACAAAGAAAGGCAGCAAGCAGCTTGACGCCGAGACCGAGCGATGGGAGCGGATATCGCTTGCCATGACCACGGCCCTGCGAACCACCTGAGGAGGCATCTATGTTTCATCGACTGCACTCTCTTTGGCAATACATCTTCCGAAAAAATTGCCTTGATCGTGAGCTCGACGAGGAGCTTCAAGCTTATGTGGAGATGGTCTCGGACGAAAAGATGAGGCAGGGAATGAGCCGAGAAGAAGCTTACCGCGATGCACGCCGGGAAATCGGTGGTATCGATGGAGTCAAGCAGAGCGTTCGCGACGTGCGCATAGGAGTCTCAATGGAAAAGTTGTTGCAGGACATTCGCTATGGCTTTCGAGTATTCATCAAGAACCCTTCGTTCTCCCTGGTGGCAGTGGCCACGCTGGCGCTGGGAATTGGCGCAAACACGGTCATCTACACGCTCGTGGATTCCATTCTGCTGCAGCCTCTTCCCTATGAGCACCAAGGCCGTCTGATGCGAATTACCGCTACCACCGGTCCGGCTTATCCCAAAGGATGGATTCGCATCCTGGGCGAGAACTCAAAGGCATTCAGTTCTCTTGCCGGATTCGACGCTGATACTGAATACAATGTCTCCGATTCGGAGCTGCCGGATCGCGTGTTTGGCGCCAGAATCACCACAAATGCATTTGACACACAGGGGATTCATCCGGCGCTGGGCGAGTTTTTCAGCGCTCAAGATGCCATCGCTGGGCAGGATCACGATGTGGTGCTGAGCTACGGTTACTGGCGTCAGCATTTTGGCGGAGCTCCCAATGCGCTGGGACGCACCATTCGCATAGAAGGCGTTTCCAGGCGCATTATGGCGTCATGCCCGCCGGTGTGCACTTTCCCTATGCCGACACGCAATTCGTTATTCCCGTGTCGTTCCGTCGCGACGACGTAAACGACCCATGGACCGTCGTCGACTTGCAGATGTTTGGGCGATTGGCTGATGGCGTAACTGCTGCTCAGGCGCAGGCTGACTTGCGCAGGCTGCATGACCTGCTCCTGTCGAAGTTTTCATATCGAATGCCCGACATCTGGGCGTCGGATATGACAGTGGTCTCGCTACTTGAGGCGCAAACCGGGGAGATGCGCCCTCGGCTCCTGTTACTGTTTGGCGCGGTCGGACTCATTCTTCTCATCGCGTGCGCCAATGTGGCCAATCTCACCTTGGCACGGGCCACTGCTCGAGAGCGCGAAATCGCGATCCGCAGCGCCGTAGGAGCATCGGGGCGCCGTCTCATTCAACAGCTTCTGTCCGAGAGCGTGGTGCTCGGCTTCATAGCCGGGTTGGCTGGACTCGCCGCAGCCTTCGCCAGCCTGCGCATCTTTGTCGGTGTCCTTCCAGTCGATACGCCGCGCATCGAAGACATCACCATCCATCCCCGCGACGTCCTGTTTACGCTCGGAGTTTCCATCCTGGCCGGCATCCTCTTTGGACTGCTTCCCGCAATCAAGATGGCTACCATGAACCTGCTCTCGACCTTGCGCGTCGGCGGTCGTGGCATCACCACCCGGGGCGCGACCTTTGGCATCTCCATGGCACTTGTCATTGCGCAGATCGGCCTCTCGGTCGTTGTCATCACCTCGGCCGGCCTCATGCTCCACAGCCTCTATCAGCTTTCGCGCGTCGATCCGGGATTTCGAACCGGCGGAACTATGACTGCGGAGATCTCGCTCGACTCCAGCGTCCGTCAGACACATGGACGTTGCAACTCTTTCTTCCAGGCCCTGCTTCAGAATGCACAGAGCATCACTGGCCCCGACAGTGCGGGACTCACGAATGCTCTGCCGTTGAGCGGCCTCGATAACAACTTCGCCTACGACGCAGAGAGCCATCCGCGCGACGCGAGGCAGGGTGCCCTCATAGCAACGAGCCGCATCGTCTCTCCGGGCTACTTCGACGTGCTGGGGCTCCACCTGGTGCGCGGTAGGCTTTTGAATGCGGAGGATGCTTCAGGTACCAGCCATGCAGCGGTGATCAATGAGCTCATAGCTCAACGGCTATGGCCGAATCAGAATCCGGTCGGCAAGCATTTGATCGACGTGACCGACGAAACCGCTCCGTCCGTTTGGGATGCCGCGAAGGCATCGGTCGTCATCGGTGTGGTGCGCAATACGCGGACCGAAAGTCTGGCGGGTAGTTTCAACGACGAGGTGTATTTGCCCATGACACCCGCGCGCGAGCAACCGAACATGTACATTATGCTGCGAACGCACGACACACCAGCCGCGACAGCGCAGAGTTTGCGAAGGGCTGTAGCCGGCATTGATTCACAAGTCCCGGTTACGCATGTCCGTATGCTCGACGAGGTGGTTGCCGGCTCCGTGGCCGCTCCCCGCGCTCTTACTTTCCTGTTGCTCGCCTTCGGCACTCTCGCGGTCGTCATCGGCGCGGTGGGTGTCTACAGTCTCATCTCGTACGTGGTCAGTTGGCGCACTCCTGAGATCGGCCTGCGCCTCGCGCTGGGAGCGCAGCGCTGGCAAATTGAAATGGCGGTGGTGCGACAGAGCCTCTTCCTGGCCGGCGCAGGCTGCCTGGCCGGACTGCTTGGCACGCTTGCCATGGGTCGGATGCTGCACAGTTTTCTCTTTGAAGTGAACGCACTCGATCCGATTACGGTTTGCGCGGTAATGGCGCTGATGGGAATCGTCGCAATCGCTGCAGCATGGATTCCAGCTCGGCGCGCTGCTGCAGTTGATCCGTTGGTTGCCCTTCGCGGATAGGGAGATTTGGTGATCCCCTGACGGCGCGTCTGAACGCATCAGCCTTGCGTCCCGGTTGGGTGGAACGCCTCGAGTCTACTCTGCGCTGTTTGCAGTTGGGTTGGCTGGCTGGGACCAGTATTTCTTAAGAATGCCGGCGGGCACCTCCGGGGCGTCCCGCGAGAGCGAGTCAAGGGACAGACGAATTGCGTCCGCCGCCTTCTGAGCGTCACTCGCTGACGTGTGACCAAAGGTGAGGTCTTCGTCGATCTTGCGCCGGGCTGTCGCGTATCCAGCACCTGCGCTGCGATGACTTGCTGCGCGAGCCTCGTCCCCGAGGAAGGTGTGCAGCGCCGTCAGCACGCCCGCCGCCGCTGCCACTCCGGCAATGATCCACCTGAATAGCGGGTCGGGAGAAGCGGCGCCGATCTCCTTAATGGCAGTCGCCCCCGCGAACGCGGTTAGAGCGGTTGCGCACACGCCTATCCAACGGCCGCGCTTGTTGAAGCAGCGTTGCGCCTCGTAGTGCATCTCGCTGCTCTCGTGCGCAACCTTTAGCCAGCCATTGAGCAGCTCTCGCCAATCCATGCTGCCATCGAGGCTCGCAGGCGCCTTGTCCTGTCCAGATTTTCCTGCCGCACTAGAAGGTTCCATAACTTCCTCTTTCCGCCCGCCGACCAGCATGGGCAGGCTTCTTCTCAGGATCAGAGCGGAAACGCGAGCATCTTCCATGGCATCGTGGACAGATGGACGCTCAATTCCGAACAGACCGCACGCGATCGAAAGCGAGTCTGGAGGTGCCAGGAGCAAACCCCGCAACCACGCAAGCTCAAGTAGGCTC
Organism: Occallatibacter sp.; assembly: GCA_049590315.1. Taxonomy (GTDB): domain Bacteria; phylum Acidobacteriota; class Terriglobia; order Terriglobales; family Acidobacteriaceae; genus Telmatobacter. The sequence continues at coordinate 20,318 of JBAWCO010000585.1, forward strand.
CACAGGTCAAGCCTGTGATACCGGAAAGTGTCGAAATCCTGGAGACGGCCGGCCTGGTCGAAAAGCGCTCTGAGGAACTGCGTATCAAAACAAACGTTCCAGCCGCAGAAATAGAAGTCTTCTCCGAAGGTATCCAGAAATTGCGTGACGACTTCTGCAGGCGTGGGCGCGGCCTCGAGTTGGCTGAAAGTAAGCTCGTGAATCTGCATCGCCTTGGGGTTCGCCCGCGCGAACGCTTCAGGCGTGAGTCGAACGAGCGTGCTCATCGACGTAACGGTGTCGAGTGTCGTGCGGTCAAGTAGCAGCGCGCCGATCGATACGATCTGGTGAACCCCAGGATTTATCCCTGTCGTCTCGACGTCGAACACTAATATGTCGCGATCGAACGGCTGTGAGAGTTGCCACGACGAAGCAGATGCACTCGAATCCGATGCCTGCACTTTCGGCCCCCGAACGAGGTGAGTATATACCCGAGCACAGGATCCTGGAGTAGTAGTCAGCACTTACTCACTCGTCAGGCAAAGTCCACTGCGGAAGGCTTTTCAGCCCTTCTGTTCAAGAGCAGACCCTCTTCCGCCGAGCCTGTCCGCACTCTGCTCCCGCAAAAGTGCTAGTCCCTTCCGGAAAGTGCTATCGCTTCGCAGATAGATTCCGCCTAGACTTGGCCTTAGATACTCCTGCGGACAGCTCGTCCGGTCTTCAGGCATCAAATTATGCCGGCAATCGAGCCCAAATTCGCACTCATTCATTCGTCCTCCGCCGCGAGGACAGCTCCCTCGCTTGCCGAAATCATCTCTGCCCTTTCCTTCGCTCTCGATCTCACAGAGGGTGCGGTTCCCGGTCACGCCCTGCGCTGCTGTCTGCTCGGCATGCGTCTTGGCAATGAACTCGGCTTCTCGGATGAGTCGCTCGCCGACCTCTATCACGCTCTGCTTCTCAAAGACGTCGGTTGCAGCAGCAACGCCGCCCGCATGTGCCAGATCATCGGCGGCGGCGACGACCGTGCAGTCAAATCCGGCGTCAAGCTTGAAGACTGGACCCGTCCTCACCAACCCAGCCTTTCCGCCGTGCGCCTCTTGTGGAACAGTGTTCTGCCCGACGGCAACCCGGTCCGTAAGTTTGGCCACATGGTCAAAATTGCGCTCACCCAGCACAACAATAACCGCGAGATGATTCAGTTGCGTTGCGACCGCGGTGCAAGCATCGTGCGCAAGATCGGCATGAGCGAGCAAACCGCGCAGGCCGTTCGCTCGCTCGATGAGCATTGGGACGGCGGCGGTTATCCCGAGAGCGAAAAGGGAGAAGCGATCTCTCCGCTCGCGCGCGTCATGGCCGTCGCGCAGCACCTCGATGTCTTCGCCATGGAACGTGGACCCGCGCAAGCCATGCAGGTTCTCCACGAGCGCAGCGGCCGCTGGTTCGATCCCCAGGTGGTCAAAGCCGCGGAATCGCTTCGCCGCAGGGGCGCGCTTTGGATGCAGTGCCTTCCCAACCCCACCCAGCCCGCTACCGAATCGGAGCGGGCTGTCCGCTCCTCCGTCCTCGAACTGGCGCCGCCGCAGACCACACGCACCAGCCCTTCGGACATCGATCTCATCTGTGAAGCATTCGCTGAAGTCGTCGACGCCAAATCGCACTACACCTTCAGCCATTCCGTCGGTGTTACCGATGTGGCAGCTGCACTCGGCGTCACGATGGGCCTCAAGCCGGAACGGCGTCAGTTACTCAATCGCGCCGCCCTCCTTCACGACCTCGGCAAGCTCCGCGTCCCCAACTCCATCCTCGACAAACCCGGCAAGCTCGACAGCGAGGAGTGGGACATCATGCGCGAGCATGCCACGCTTACCGGGTCCATCCTCAGCCGCGTAAAGCAATTTCGAGAGCTGGCCTTTGTTGCCGGCGCACACCATGAAAGACTCGATGGCTCCGGTTATCCCAACCGGCTCAGAGCGGATGACCTTCCGCTCGAAGCGCGCATTCTTGCGGTGGCCGACGTGTACGCGGCGATCACTGAAAATCGCCCCTATCGCGCCGGCTCCAGTCCTGAGCAGGCCATGGAAATCATGAAGCGCGAAGCCCGCAGCAGGCTCGACGCAGACTGCGTGGATGCGCTCGCCAAAACCGCATTTGCCCCCTCTCAGCCCGCGCCTTTTCTGGTTCCTCCCGCTTCCACGCACTCAGCTAGCCGTGGCAACCATCTCCCCCACTCAGTAGCCGCCCCCGGCTCCTCCATCTCCATCGCTCATTAACACAGCTCGAGCGCCTCGCAGGTCTGGTTCTTTTGAGCCCTGGAAGTCTATCTCGCCCCCGGCGAGCGTCCCTTCAGATCAAATGAGGGACATAATGACCCAAAAATTACTAGTTAATCAATAAAGCCCGGAATAATTTGATTTATGCACCACATGCTCTCGAAAGAGGGGTATAGACTCAGCATCAAATG
>JBAWCO010000586.1:0-4042 GCA_049590315.1 Occallatibacter sp.
GTTACTAAACCCAATCTCTTGGCTACCGTCAAACCCTGAAGGACGTTTGGGGAATTGCCGCTGGTTGAGATGCCGATCGCAACATCCCCGCGATGCCCGAGGGCCTCAATCTGTCGCGAAAAGACCAAGTCAAATCCATAGTCATTGCCAATGGCGGTGACACACGAGGTGTTTACTGACAAAGCCAATGCCGGCAGAGCAGGTCTATCGAAGGCAAACCGTCCAACGAACTCGGCGGCGATATGCTGAGCATCAGCGGCACTGCCTCCATTACCGAACAATAGTACCTTGTGCCCAGACCGGAGAGATTCGATCAGTACCTCGCTCACTTTCGCAATCGTCACGATTGTTTCTTCGCTGCCAAGCAGACGCATCTTCGCGTCGATCGATTCCTGGATCAGTTGGACCACTCGCGGTGGGAAATTGTTCTTCTCAGTCATCTATTTTTCATACCCCTGAAGCTGCCGAATTCGACCATGTTTGAGATGAGGTTTTGTCATACAACTGATCGCAGAGCTCCTGAGCTCTTGCGTAATCTTCCGGGGTGCCGATGTCGATAAACATCCCGTGATGCTCAAGTGCGTATACACCTTTGCTGAGAAGTCGTGGGAAAACATCCTTCTCCAAGCTGGCCGGTCCTTCTGGAATGTAGTCAAGAACAGCCGGATCGAAGACGTAGACTCCTCCGTTGACTAATCCTGGGCGAGTGAAGCCAGCCTTCTCCAGGAAGCCTGTTACTTTCCGGTTCATATCCACTTGAACCGTACCGTAGCGGCTGGCATCTTCAACCCCGACGACGGCCAAGCTAGCCAACGCGCCACGTTCACGATGGAATCGGACTAGCTGATGCAGGTCGATTTCCAGAAATGAATCGCCATTCATCACCAGGAATTCGGAAACTTTCTCCAGTTGGGATTGAGCAAGCTTTACGGCGCCTGCAGTGCCAAGCGGATGCGTTTCCGTGGAGTACTTGATTTCAACTCCCAGGCCTTCTCCGTCCCCGAATTCGCTCTCGATCTGCTCCGCAAGATATCCAGTGCACATCACAATACGGCGGATATCTTGGTGCCGAAGCTGTTGCACCAGCAACTGAAGGAATGATTTCTTGCCGACCGAAGCGAGAGGCTTGGGCATACCGGGCACAACCGAACGCAAACGCGTTCCCATCCCTCCGACCAGCAACAAAGCGGGCGTATCTTGAATGCTCACGTCTGCAGATTCCAATCTGAACAGAATATATTAGAACACGATTGCATAACCATTCGCACAGGCACCAATCCGATGCTCTCATGATGCTGCCAGAGCCGATCCTCAGGATTTCAAACGGATCAAAGCCTTCTTGATCTCAGACGCGTCGCGGTAGTTCGGATACATCTTCAGAACATGTTCGTATTGCTGCCGAGCAAGCACCGGCTGTGCTGACTTTTCATACGACATTCCCAGGTGAAAGTGAATATCCGGATTGTCGGGGACCTTATTCTTATCCTGCAGCTTTAGAGCTTCCTGCAGGTTGTTGATCGCCAGTGGGTAGATACCCTTCTCGAAATAGATCCATCCAACGGTGTCGGCAACGCCGGGGGAATCGGGTAGCTCCCTCCGTGCCGTCTGCGCCATCGATAGTGCGACATCGAGGTTTCCGCCAGTGTGCACCATCACCCTGGCGAGGTCGTTGGATGCAACGGGGTTTCGGGAGTTGAGGGTCAGAGCAGTCGAATACTCATCAGCAGCTTTTTTCCAATCCGACTTCGACTCATAGAAATTTCCCAGTAAGAGATAAAGGGTCGTCTGGCGCGGACTCTCCTTGAGTGATTGCTCGCACGTGGCGATGGCCTCATCAATCTTCCCACTCGCTGCTCGCAATTGGCAGAGGTTGACTACGGCATCTAAATTCTCCCGGTTAAGCGCGATGGATTTCTGAAATGCGGCCTCGGCTCCACTCAGATCCTCCTTGTTATGGAAGAGCACATTGCCGAGCAGGTTGTAGAAGCTGCTGTTGGCGGGCGATTTGTAGACCTGGGCATTTGCGGCGGCCACGGCTTTATCGATTTGTTTCTGGACTACGTAAGTGTTCATCAGGCCGCGCAGCGCATCCGTTGAGTTCACATTCCTGTCGAGCGCGTCCTGATAAGGCTTGATCGCGTCGTTATACTGCTTTTCCGCAAACCGCAGATTCCCCAATTGCACATAACCGAATGCGCTTTGAGGCGCCGCAGCGATCGATCTGCGAATATCTTCCTCTGCTGCACCGTATTGTTTTCGATTGATATTGGCCAGACCGCGCAGCGCATAGCCATCCGGTGAACCTGGCTGCAGTCTAATAATTTGATTTGCAGAGTCTTCAAGAGAATTCATGTCGCCAGTCAGAATTGCGGAGTTGGCAATGGCGCGCTGTGCGTCGAGGAAATCGGGATTAAGACGTAATGCGGTTCGCCATTCATTTTCGGCACGCTCCAGGCTCCCCTGCTTTTCAAAAGCGACACCGAGTGCATAGTGCGCCAAACTGTTATCGGGCGCATTTTTCGTTACAGCCTGCAATGTCTGCGTAGCGTTCGCCAGGTCCCCGGAACTGATTTGCATCTGGCTTCGATAGACCAGAGCATCATCATCATTGGGGGTGGTCTTCAGAATCTCATCGTCCAGATTTCGCGCTTCATCGAAGCGTTTTGCCTGAATAAGAAGTTGGATATATTTCTTCTTGACCTGCAAATCCTTGGGGCGTTCCTGGTACAGCGCATGATATTCAGCGACCGCGCTATCAATGTCGCCATTCATAAAGTAGAAGTTACTCAGTGCAAGAAAGCTTCCAGGGTTGTGCGGAAGATCTAGCTTGGCTTGTTTTAGAATCGCCTCTGCGTCGGCCTTCCGTCCCTCTGCAAGGTATAAGCGGGCCAATGCTTCGCGCGGGTCAATACTGTTCGGATCGAGCGTAATTGCGTCGTGGAACTGCTGCTCTGCTTCGTTGAGGCGGTCATGCGATTGGTAGTAGGAACCGAGGAGCAGCCTGGCTTGCATTGCTTTCGGGTTCAGCTCGATTACTTTTTTGAAGCTTGTTTCGGCGGCGGAAAGCTCGTTGTTCTTGACTTGCAGGAGTGCGAGACTCAGATAGGTTTCCCAGCGCCCCGGCGCCAACGCGATCGTTTGCTGTGATTCCTTGATCGCATCTGGAATTTTTCCTTCTGCGGCCAGCAGACTTGCGGCCATGGCGTGAATCGCGGGATCGTTTGGGCGTTTTTTCAGCAGTAGTTCCGTCTGCTCGTCTGCCTTATGAAAATCGCGGTCAAGAATCAGCAGGTTTGTCATCGCAACGCGAGCTCGGTCATCCTCAGGCCGTAGTTCGACCGTACGGGCGAATTCCTGATAGGCACGATCCGACTGCTGCAAGTTCATGTAAGTTTCGGCGAGTTGGAAATGAGCGTTGGCGAAGCCGGGATCGATCTGGATGGCGTTGGTGAATTGAACGGCTGCCTCCTGGAACTGATGCTTCTCGAAGTAGCCTTGTCCGCTCTCAAAGTACTTCCGCTTTCGCGCATTTGGATCGAGCGAACAAGCCGAAAGAATAGCAATGACCAGGCCAAGAGCAATGATCGGGGGCCAGCGTGGCGACAATTTCACCGTTTAGACCTTCCTTTATCGTGTCGAACGCAATCGTCTGACGTAAATCGGACCTACGGGCCATAGCCCGGTGACAGAAGAATTCTGATCATCAGGCCGGGCCCAACCCCACTAAGTATCTCACTCGATCCGTATCTCCCCGATGCTTCTGTTGCTCGCTCTTGATCGTCAAGCGAAGCAGAACCTGACGGACAGATGACCTGCAAAGAGGTTCTGGATCGATTGCGAAGCTTGTTGCAAGTGTTCGAGATCAACTGCAAGGACTAGTCATAGGATAGTCCCGAGTTTGGTTCAAGAATTCGCAAGTAGAAATTGACATGAGGAATCTCGACCAGAGGCTTCTATGTCATCCGAAAGGTAACCATGTGGAGTAACCGGCGAGAGTACTTTTATGCGCAACTTAGTGAAATAAATGGCCTTGACATGAACT
>JBAWCO010000587.1:0-3755 GCA_049590315.1 Occallatibacter sp.
GGGCGTATCCACACTGCACCACCAATTCCGTTCCCTCACGGCGATGAGCCCGCTGCAGTATCAGAAACAGCTTCGGCTGCATGTGGCCAGGGAACGCATGCTCAATGAAGGCCTCGACGCCGCAAGCGCGGCCTTCGAAGTCGGCTATGAAAGCGCCAGCCAGTTCAATCGCGAGTACAGCAGGTTCTTTGGCCAGCCTCCCATGCGCGACATCAAAGCGCGTCGGCTCCCAAGCACCGCAGCGGCGAACGACTGATAGAGAACATTCGCCTCGAAACGCAACCCTCAGGCGAACATTCAGCCCCATGCCGCAGCCCCGCAGGCGATCACTCGTTCCCTCCGCGCGGGCGGTTTTCTGCCCCCTGCCGGAGTCCGCTCAGCGACAGCTCCTGCCCCCGGTGAGTTATAGTCAAAAAGGAATGGCAACGGCACCTGACAAGATTTCCTCTGCTGCAAAGACTTCTCAGCAAGGGTTTGTGTATCTCCCCCTGATTGCGGGCTGGCTGGTGCCCGGTGCGGGCCACTTTCTGCTGCGCAAATGGGGACGCGGTGCGCTGCTGGCGGCCTCCGTTGTGGGCATGTTCGCCATGGGCATTGCCATGCAGGGCAAGCTCTACGGGGGCGCCCACGACATTCTCGACGCTCTTGGACTCGCCGGCGACCTGGGCAATGGCCTGCTCTATATCGTCAGCCGCATGGCCGGCCTGGGTGCGGATCAGGTGCAGGTGACCACGGCAGATTATGGAACGCGATTTATCGTTGTCGCCGGGCTATTGAACGTAATCGCCGCGGTGGATGCGCACAATCTGCGTACGGGGAGGAAATCCTGATGCTCAGACCCTCTCACTTCGTCGCGGTTCTGCTCTTTGCGCTGTTCGCATCCGTTGTCTTCGGCATCACGCAACGCGAGACCCCCAAGCGCATGCTGCACTACGGGATTTATTGCTTCGTGCTCTTTGCCGGATCGGCCATCGCGTTGAGCTGGGTCATGTTTTTGATCGCGCGATAGAGCGTTAGAGCGTGTTTCGCTCACTGAGAGCTTAATCATTCGGCGACCCAAATGGTTTATTGTGATGCCGAGGTGCGCCACAGTTGGCGTGTTGCCACGATGACCTTCCGTTCGATTCCGACCGCAGTAATCGCCTTGGCTATTCTTGCTCTTTCCGGAACAATCCAATGCCTCTGCGCTCCACCGGCTCACGACCCCGTCCAGCATTTCAGACAGACGCTGCAAATGATTGCTTCCGATCCGCCGGACACCTGCTCGGCGTACTATACCGAGGGCCCCAAGGCCAGGGTTGAGTCTACGCTCTTTTCGCTAGCGAACGATATTGTTACCGCTGAACTGAATGCAACTCCGGCCGGATCAAAGCCACCCGTTGAACGGGCCACAGTAGCTTTAAAGAATCTGGAGCGGATGAGCGCAAAGATCAATGCCGCCTGGCCTGACGAAGGTCGCTTTCATTTTCAGGTACTCGATATTTCGCCCGTGATTGCAGTAGGAGTGAGTTTTCGTGCACGCGCAAGGTTCTTTGTTCTCGGTATCCATGATGATCCCAAATGGAACCCCAAACGGCTTTGGGTGAATGTTGGTAATGATGAGGAATCTCTCGATCCAACGCGAATTGGGTCCAGGTTCAAGATCGATCTTTTTCCCCTGCATCGAGGCCCCTCTAGTAATGCCAGGTTTCTCTCAAAGTTCATCTATGATCCTTGCGCTGGCCTTATCCAGTCCGTGTCCTACGATGCCTATGAATGGGATCCAAAGAACTCTGGAAACCTGGAACAAATCGTCAAACAGCAAGGAGATTTTGGGCAAGAAGAATCCGCGGGGTATCCGCCATCGCCGGATGACCCATTTGCCTCCATCGCCCAGATTCGAACTGAAGGGCCGCTCATTTCTTTGCGGTATTGCTGGCGGTCGCCGATCGACCAGGGCGACAATCCAGATATGTGCGCGGTTGACACCTACGACCTATCAGGCGACCAGATCAGGTTTCAATCCCGCGCGTACAACCGGCCCGATCTGTTGCCCATCGCGAAGGCGATCGAATACGCGAAAAATCGGGACTATCAGGCAATTCTCGGATACTGTTCGAGCGAAGAAATCGCACGCAGGATGGTTCGCGATATTCCATATTTTGTCTTCTTCGGGGGTGAGCTTCAGGTCACTCCCAAAGGCGAAGGAAAGGAACACGTGGAGATAGGATTCCCACACTTTTATCGCTTTGATATCGAGAATCGCGATGGGCGCTGGCTGATTACCGCGTTTAGTGAGTGACCGGTCAGCCCTCCCTCATCCAAATCGCCGCCAGATTCGGTCGCTCATTGGGGTATTGTCGCACCGCTCTGCTCATCGCAGGATTCGGCATTCTGGTTTTGTGGATGGATGTCAACCAAAGATGATGAGTGAGGACGTTGCGTCATCGGTCGAAGATACTGCGGACCATTGGAGGACCAGGCTCCAGGGAACCTCTGCACAAGTCTTCTGAGCGCATGTGACCCCTTCCCTCAGTGGCTAAAGCCCCATATTTTATGGCCCTTTTGTGGCACGAGTAAACTCGTGCCCTTTCAAAACCTACCTTGTGTAGGGCTTCTCTAGCTGGTGCCTTCTCGCTGCCACACAGCGGCGTCAAACGAGTGCATGCAGCTATAGCCCTCGGCGTAGTAGAGATCGATGGCCTGCGTGTTGGATTCGGTGACGGTCAGCGATATCTCCGTGACTCCCTGGCGCATGAAATGGAAAGCGGCGACAGAGAGCAGCATGCGGGCCAGACCGCGACGGCGGTAGTCGGGCCGAACGCAGACCTGCGTGATGTGTCCGCTTTGAGGGCTGACGCGCGAACCCAGCACCAGGGCCACAAGATCGCGCGTGCGCCGCTCAACCACCACGTATGAGGCTTGGGGCGCAAAGACTCCGCAGCCGGAATAGCGGACAATGTTATGCAGAAAACGCTGCGAGCCGTGGACGGACCGATACTGGTCGTTGATCAGGCTGTCGGGATGATCGCGATAGGCTTCGGAGATCAGGCGTCCGGCAGGCGTAAGGTCATCGTCGCGCCAGGCGCGCATTTCCAGATCGTGCGGCAGGTCAACGCGGGGTGGATTCCAGAGGCCTTGAAGCGGCTGCATTAGAAACAGCCGGCGATAGAGCTTGAACCCTGCCTCAAGGAAGAGCGCGCCATGAGCCCCGGAGGGATGCAACAGCAGTTGTGACTCGATGCGGTCAAGCTGAGGGCTGTTGAGAAGCGTCTCCAGCAGATGCTTGAGCAGGGTCTCCTCGATCTCATGCGCTGAAGCCGGCCGTGTCCGCTCCGCAGACGAGGCGCTCGCGGGAGCGCTGGACAGCGCAAATACATCCCCGATGACAGCCTTGGTTTCCTCGTAGACGCAAAACACGTAACCCGAGACCTGGCCATCCTCGATAGCCACATATCCGGGCAGCATGTGGCTGTCGAGGTATTGCATCAACAGCTTCGTCGAAGTCCGATAATCCCAGTGCAGCCGTTCCTTCCACAGTTCTCCCTCGGCATCCAGCACGGCACGAAGCACAGGTGCGGCGAAGTGTCGAAGGTCGAGAATCTCGATGGAACCGTTGGATGCCATACTCTTCTCTGATGCCATCCCGGCTAGGGGAAGGTTATGACCGAATAGCGCTCCGGCCGGGTTCAATCGGAAGGACTCCGGCGTGCTGGCCTAATTTGGCCTTCTGGCAACTTTGCCATGAGTTGCAGCCAAGTGCAACTCGACGTAGG
>JBAWCO010000588.1:0-2162 GCA_049590315.1 Occallatibacter sp.
GGGTAGCAGAGGACCGAACCAGGGAAGCCCTCCGCTCAAATCTGAATGAGCTACTCACCGGCCTCGTCATACTCCACCGAGACCAGAAACAACCCCCGCGCCGGAGCGGTAGGACCAGCGGCGGCACGCCTGCGGGCAGTCAAAATTCCTGGAATCTCCTCGCAACGGAGCCGCCCACGCCCCACGTCGAGCATCGTTCCCACCAGGTTGCGGACCATATGATGCAAAAAGCCGCTTCCCCGCACGCGATAGACCAGCAGCTTGCCGGCTTCGGTCGTTTGCTCTTCCCATGCCGACGAGAAGATCCTTCTCACAGTGGCCGCCGAAGGTGCTTGGATTTGAAAGCCCTCTCGTGGGATTGGCCGCGTTTCTTGCGCCAAATCTGGATCGAATCTTCGGTTGCTAAGCTCAGGGTCGGTAGCGGCAAAGCTGAGAAAATCATGCTCACCTTCAAAGATCCGGGCCGACCGCTGCAGTGCATCGATGTCCATCGACCAGGGGCAGGCATAGACGTAGCGGGCCTGGAACGGCGGACAGACCTCGCCCCGAAAGACCCGGTACTCATAGCTCTTGGCCACGGCCGAGTGCCGCGCATGAAATGCACTTCGCGCCGTCTTCGCCTCGAGGATTCGGATGGACGGGGGCAAAGTCCGGTTGAGGGCGCGTTGCAGATTCTCGGCTGGTATGAGAGCTGCAAGCGCGAAGCTGGCCACCTGGCCCAAGGCATGAACGCCTGCATCGGTGCGCCCGGAACCTTGCGGAAGCGGCGATTCACCGGTAATCCGCCCAAGCGCTGCCTGCAACTCGCCTTGGACGGTGCGTTCTCCCGGCTGCACCTGCCAGCCTCTGAACTCCGTCCCGTCGTAGGCCAGTGTCAGTTTCCAGGTCTGGAGCAGGGGCGCGGGTTGGATCTCTTCGGTCATCGTGAAAAGCTATTGATTCTAGGGTATCTGACCAAGCTGCGAGGCTGTGTGGATTGCGTGTCGTGCAAAGGGTGTCCGCTCCAGGCGGCCGGTGGGATATACTCAGCTTTCTGAATGCGATGAGACCCCGGCCGCCGGGAATCGCGGGAAAAGAGCAGGCGAAACAGGCTCTTGGAACGAATCGGGAACCGCGCGCGTATTGACCTTAGGCGGAGAGCTGCTCGCCAGGAAACTGGCAAGAATTGTCCTGAAAAATCACAAATTTGCGTCCGGAGAGGCTCCCAGGGCGTCTTTGAGAATGGTGCCCCAAAAGCCTCAGCATTTTCCAACGAGAATCCATGTTCTGGAGAGGAATCATGCAATTGTTCGGTTCAAGTGTGTTTGAGCAGCGGGAAAAGAACGCGAAGGTCCGGTCTGCTGAGGTACTTCGCAGACAAGCAGGCAATCGGCTGCGCGCTGTCGCGGCAGTCATGCTGACTTTGGCCGCGGGATCGCCTTCCGGAATTGCCCAGCAGGCACCGGCCACCGCGCCGGACAAGGCGGCCTCCAATCTGCCTTCGGCTCCAACTCCGGCACCCACTCAGCCGTTGAACCTGCGTTCGACAGCGCGAGATTTTTCACAGCCGGCGGGCAAGATGCTGGGCAATCCGATCAACATGTATCGCCCTACCTCCATCGCCAAGGCAAGCTTTGTGAACTCGGTTCGGCTCACTGACCTGGTGAAGGACGGCAAGATCTACCTCAGCCTGAGTGATGCGCTGGCGCTTGCGCTGGAGAATAACTTCGACATCGCCATCGCCCGCTACAACCTGGACATCGCGGATACCGACCTGTTGCGCGCGCGCGCCGGAGCGGGCCTGCGAGGCGTCAACTCCGGAGTTGTGGCCAACACACTCGGTGGTTCTTCATCGACCATAACCACAGGCGGTGGACCAGGCGGGACGACTGGGGGCGCCGGCGGAGCGGCTTCTGGCAGTTCCGGACTGGTGCTTTCAACCAGCGGAGCCGGTCCATCGCCTGAGAGTCTGGACCCCACCCTGGCGGCGAACATTCAATTCGATCGCCAGCACGCCGTCTCCACAAGCTTCTTTTCTGGTGGCACAAGCTCGACCAACAATTACGACTTCACCTACAACCAGGGCTTTGTAACCGGCACGGCGTTTCAGTTTGCCTTCAATAACACTTACGCAACCACCTCGAACGGAATTACGCTTTTTAGCCCGCAACTGAGCTCCACGT
>JBAWCO010000589.1:0-8371 GCA_049590315.1 Occallatibacter sp.
CCGAAGTAGCGCGATCGCCGCAGCCCCAGGTACAACACCAGCGCCGCACCAAAGGCCACCGTGATCCCGGCGTTTCCCATCGTCGAAAAGAAGCGGCGCGCCGGGTCCACCGAAAACCAAAGAAACCCCGCAGCAGAACGGAAAACATAGCTGAATGCATCCGGCGAAAACCCGTAGCAGACGAACACCAGCACCACCGCGCCAACAACCGCCGCCAACACCACAGGCAGCGCCTGGGCGCGACGCCCCTCAGCCACCCACAGCATGGCCACCAATCCCAGCAGCGCCACCACGGGCAGCGCCGCAATATGCGACGCTGCCGCCATCCCGAAGATCACCGTCAACAAAATGATGCGAGGCCGCCACTTTCGCCGAGGCCCCTGCATGGCGTGCGCCACACCGATGCATGTGTATACCCCTCCATAAACTCCCAGCGCAGCCAGCACCTCGGGGTTCGGCGCAACGCAGGCGCGCAGCATTGCCGGAGAAAAACAATAAAGCGCCAACGCAGTATAGCCGCCCAGATTGCCGTAGAGCCGCCGCGTCACCCACCATAGGGCGCCGCCCAGCACACACCCGGCCAACAGAAAGGGCAGGCGCAGCAGAAGCAGCACGTACGGAAGCTGGTGGCGCAATTCCCACGTGCTCAGTTCGCCGCTGGCCTCCCACCCCCCGGACGAAGACCCATCCGCGGGGGCCCCGGACTGAATTACTCGGTCCTCGGGCTTGCGAAAACGGTCCAGCATTCGCTCTGCAAGAATGTTCAGTGTCAGGGGCAGCCCGGCTAGCCGATAGGCCAGAATCCCATCGTGAATATTGCCACAAGTGGTGTAGTAGCCAGCCAGCGCGGAAGGACGCTCCCATGTCTCACGACCGCAGCGAGCATATTGGTAGTCGCGGTCCGTCAGCGTCTGATGGCAGGTGAGCCAAAAGCCTTGGATCAGAAATATCGACAGCAGCACCGCCGCTATGCGCTGCGGGAAATTGAAGCGGAAACGGCGAATCCTGCCACGACGAAGGGTCATCACTTTCAAACAAGCCGATTCCAGTTTAAACGTCTCAAACGGACTGGCTCTGACAGCACCTCATCTCAACAGCGCTCTCTGATTCTCCAACTTGTCCGCTAGATTCTCTCCCGCTCGCATCCTGTTCTTTGTCCAACAGTCCACCAGCAGGTACACTTGCCCCGCCATGCTTACCCGCCGCCAATTCGTTTTGAACACTGCCGTCACCTCGGCAGCCTTTGCCGCGAGGCGCTCCTTCGCTGCCAACCAACCTCTCGCTACTTATCGCAATCCCATCCTCGGCGGCGACCATCCCGATGCCAGTCCCATTCGCGTCGGTGAAGACTTCTACCTCACTCACTCCAGCTTCGATTACGCTCCCGGGCTCCTCATCTGGCATTCACGCGATCTGGTCAACTGGCGTCCCGTCGCCGCTGCTCTCCACCGCTATCACGGCAGCGTCTGGGCTCCGTACCTTTGCGAGTACCAGTCTCGCTTCTACGTCTACTTCCCGGCCGACAACTCTCTCCGCGTTGTCCATGCCGACCATCCCACCGGTCCTTGGAGTGAACCCGTCGACCTTGGCATTAATGCCATTGACCCTGCTCACATCGCCGAAAACGGCCGCCGATTTCTCTATATGGTCGGTGGTCAGATGGCCGAACTCACCGCAGACGGCCTGGCCGTCAAGTCACCGCCGCGCAAGGTCCTCGACCCCTGGCCTGTACCTGCTTCAACGCGCATGGAGTGTACCTGCCTTGAAGGACCAAAGCTGATCGAGCACAACGGCTACTTCTATCTGAATGTGGCGGAGGGCGGAACCGCCGGTCCAGCCACCAGCCACTCGGTCATCTCTGCACGCAGCCGCCGTGCCGATGGTCCTTGGGAATTCTCTCCCTACAACCCAATCGTCCACACCCAATCGCGAGACGACCGCTGGCTCTCCCTTGGACATGGTCGCCTGGTTGATACTCCTCAGGGAAACTGGTTCATCACGGTCCACTCTTATGAGAACGGTTACCGCACCCTTGGCCGTCAGCTCCTGCTGCTTCCCATCGAGTGGACACCGGACGGCTGGTTCCGCGTCCCTGCTGGCGTAACCGCCGAATCGGAGATCCCCTCACCGATACCCGGCACTACCCAACAGCCGTTCCTCGACCCTTCTGACAACTTCAACACTCCGGAACTTGGTCTCCAATGGGGCTTCTGGCGTGAGTACGACCCAGCGCGGTTTACCACCGGCAACGGTGCCCTGCCCCTTCAAGCACGCGGCACTTCCCTCACTGACACCTCCGCTCTCACCACCCCGGTCGGCGGCCATTCCTACACCGTCGAGGTCGACATCGAAGTCTCGCCGGGATGCGAGTCGGGCCTGATGCTCTTCTATGATCCCCAGCATGCCACCGGCATCATGCTCTCCCCTGAAGGCATCGGCGTCCGTCTAGCCAACGGTTACATACCCAGCCGCCTGGAAAAGGGCGTTACTCGCGCCACTCTGCGAATCGTCAACGACCGGCAGGAGATCGACTTCTACTACCGGCTCCCCGGCCAGCGCTGGCAGAAGACGCAGGAGTCCGCTGAGATCTCCGGGATGCAGCACAATGTTCTCGGCGGCTTTCTCGATGTTCGTCCCGCCCTCTACGCGTGTGGTTCCGGAGCTGCCACCTTCCGCACCTTCCGCTACTGGCCACAAGTGCAGGTGCCCGCCTAGCTTCTGGCGCAAGTTGGCTCCTCGAAACGCAAAGAAGCCGCCTCAAGGGCGGCTTCCTATGTCATGCCTGTTTATTTCTGAATCCCCGGATCATTCACAGGTTGTGTCGATTTTTTCGCCCTCACGGGTAACATTCAGCGAGGCAGCGACTTGAGTGCGTCCACCGGTGAAAAGCGAAGTTACATCCCGTTTGAGATTGTCTTGGTTTTCGGAAGAACGACACTGGCGGTTGCCAATTGAACGTTAACGGTTGCATAACCGATAATGTCCCCGTTGAATCCAGGCGAGCTGGCGGAGATTTGCGTCGACCCCGTCGCAAGGCAGGCAACCGTGGCTACACCTGTGGACTTGCCGATGGTGATAATCTCCGGAGTGAGCGATGCCCATGTCACTTGAGTGGTTATGTCTTTAGTAATAGCTGGATGGCCAGGGTGAGTGTAATACCCAGTGGCTGTGAAGTTGTTTTGTGCGAGGGGACAGCCGGTGGTTGGCATCGTCCACGTCTCCGTAGCGGGATTGACGAGGATCGAAGTCAACGAGGGAGAGCTGATGCAACTCGTAAGCGGAAGGAAAAGACCAGCCAATAGAAACGCCTTCGAACACGTGCGACTGAACATCAATGACCTCCTCGGTCTCCTGCCGGCTTAGGCTCCGTCAATTCTCGACGAAGCTGCATACTGTATCTGCTGCACGTTCAACTATACGCCTGTGAAAGGCCAAACCGCAGGATCGGAAAAGACGACTCTCGCCATTCAGAATCAAGACGGTTAATAAAACGCCCGAGTAGCTTCTAAAGCATGTCCCAAACGCCGAGTTTGAAACTCCCACGCAAACTGCTCCCGAAAACAAACCAGCCAGACCCGTCACTTACCGATCAGCTCGATTTGCCTGGTGTGAAACTGCGCGAACAACGACAATTTGGACAAAGACATTTTGGTATTGCTTTGATGCAACTTAATAGCCATTCCCTTCCAGGACTATTGCATTTGAAATCATTTACTTGGCCTTCTCTCTCAAGCAAGGTAATGTAATCTCCCGTATACACAATCGCCTTGATGGGTACGCTCGTTTACATTCCTGCCATCGAACTTCGCCCGGTTGCACCCGCAACCTCGGCCCGTTAGACTTCCCTCAGCATGGCCATCGCCCGCGATAACTCACCTGAACGTCTGGTCAGCGCCTCGCGCGCGGAGGAAGAGCAGGGCTTTGAGCTGAAACTTCGCCCCCGCTTGCTTGGTGAGTTCATTGGACAATCCAAGGCCAAGGAACAACTCGCCATCGCCCTTGAAGCCGCCAAGTCCCGCGGCGAGGCTCTGGACCACGTACTTCTCTTTGGCCCTCCCGGACTTGGCAAGACCACTCTCGCCACCATCATCGCCAACGAACTCGACGTAGGCTTCCAGCAAACCTCAGGTCCCGCCCTTCAGATTCAGGGCGACCTCACCGCCATCCTCACCAACCTCCGCGAACGGCAAGTGCTCTTCCTCGACGAAATTCACCGCATGCAGCCTGTCCTTGAAGAAAAGCTCTACACCGCCCTCGAGGACTACAAACTCGACATCATCATCGGCCAGGGCCCCGCTGCGCGCACCCACGTCATGGAAATTCGTCCCTTCACCTTCATCGGCGCCACCACTCGCCCCGGCCTGCTTTCATCGCCCTTGCGTTCCCGCTTCGGCATCCTGCTGCGCCTCGAGTTCTACACGGAAGAAGATCTTCGCTTTATCGTCACCCGCTCCGCTGAGGTCATGCAGATTCCCATCGATCAGGACGGCGCCGCTGAAATCGCTCTCCGCTCTCGCGGCACACCACGCATCGCCAACCGCCTGCTTCGCCGCGTCCGCGATTACGCCCAGGTGCGCGGCACCGGCATCATCGACCGCCCCACTGCGAATGCAGCTCTCACTATGCTTGAAGTCGACGCACACGGCTTCGACGAAATCGACCGCAAGCTGCTATTGGCCATCATCCAGAAATACGACGGCGGCCCCGTAGGCCTCAGCACCCTGGCCGCGACCTTGGCCGAGGAGCAAGACGCGCTTGAAGAGGTCTACGAGCCATTTCTCATCCAGATCGGTTTTCTCGACCGTACACCACGCGGCCGCGTCGCCACGCGTCTCGCGTATGAACACTTCGGCCTGGCCATGCCCGGCCGCCAAGCGCCGCTGTTTTAGCGAATTCCGTCCAATCTCCCCTCTAACGAGCCCGCTCGACAAGTTGCGAAAGTGAACAAGCATTCATCAATTGAGTGGCAACCCTAATTATGATGTCCTGTGGGAAAGTTTGCTCACGAAAGCGGGGACGGTGAAAGATGGGAGCTTGGGGATCTGGAATCTTCGACAATGACGGGGCGCTGGATTATGTCGGTGACGTTGTGAGCGAATCCGGCTTGTCTCAAATTGAGGCAACTCTCGACCACATTTTGAGTGTCAAACAGGAATACCTGGAAGCTCCGGATTCGGAGAATGCTTTGGTCGCGGCAGAGATATTGGCACGTCTTCAGGGGCACGGAAACGGTGAAGAGTCGACTGACGAACTCGAGCAGTGGATCGAGAAGACCAAGATTTTACCCACCCGCGATCTACTGGAGAAGGCGCGAAAATCTGTCATCCGAATCCTAACTGAGCCGTCCGAACTTTTGGAACTTTGGAACGACGCAGGCAAAGACGGGAACGAATGGAAAGCGTGCGTAGAGAACCTCGCAAGCCGCCTTCAGCTTCAACATTGATCTGGAGTGCATCAACTACACAGGCGCGCTCTCATAGCTCGTAGGTATCCAGTAGTCCATTTTCAGGAGATCCTTTAATGTCACTCACTGAATCCACCATGCTCGATCTCGGCACCCTCGCACCGGAATTCGACCTCACCGACGTAGTTACCGGCAACGACGTCTCCCTCGACCACTCTCGCGGCGAAAAGGCGTTGCTCGTCATGTTCATCTGCGCCCACTGCCCCTACGTCAAACACATCAATGAAGGCCTTGCCGCCCTCGGCAGAGACTACGCCGACAAGTCCATCGCAATCGTCGCCATCAGTTCGAATGACGCTGAAACTCATCCCGACGACAGCCCCACCGGTCTCAAACAACAGGCTGAAACCTTCGGCTTCGACTTCCCTTACCTTTACGACGAATCGCAAGCTGTGGCCCTCGCTTACAAAGCCGCCTGCACCCCTGACTTCTTCCTCTTCGACTCCGATTTCCGGCTCGTCTATCGCGGCCAGTTCGACTCCAGCCGTCCAGGCAACGGTATCCCAGTCACGGGCAAGGATCTCCGCACCGCCATCGACCTCGTCCTCGAAGGCAAGCCGGTTCCCACAGACCAGCACGCATCCGTCGGCTGCAACATCAAGTGGAAATCATAAGCTGCTGCTCGGTGCAGCGGGGGAACTAACCTAGCCCGCTGCATTCCCCTTCGCTGACTCGATATCGCCAGCTCTCTCCCTTCCATTCATCTCCAGATTCCCGCCCCTCATCCGCAATCCCGACCCCTCGTCCAATGCGCCGCGCTTCTTCCTCTTGCCCCGTTCTATCTTCCGGACAGAACAAACGCCACCGGAAAGGGAACGGCCCATGCCTGAACTCGTCAGCGTCGAAGCAGTCACCCGAAAATTCCCACTCGACCACAACTTCGTCAGCGCCCTTTGCAACGTCAGTCTGCAGGTTGCCCCCGGCGAATTCCTGGCTATCGCAGGCCCCAGCGGCAGCGGCAAATCCACGCTTCTCAACCTCATCGGCTGCATTGACAAACCCACCAGCGGCCGCGTCCTCATCGACGGCGTGGACACATCCCGGCTGAGCCCCAATCGCATGACAGCAGTCCGTCGCGAAAAAATCGGCTTCGTCTTCCAGACCTTCAATCTCATTCCTGTCTTCACCGCTGCGGAAAACGTCGAATTCCCCTTACTCGTCCAAGGCATCTCTGCCGCTGAGCGCCGCAAGCGCGTCGCTGATGCTCTCGAGAGCGTCGGCCTCTCCTCCCGCGCCAAGCATCGCCCCGATCTGCTCTCTGGTGGTGAGCGCCAACGCGTCGCGGTAGCCCGCGCCATTGTTCATCGCCCCGCTCTCGTACTTGCCGATGAGCCCACCGCAAACCTCGACACGCGCAACGCCACCCAGCTCATCGACCTGATGCACGACCTCAACCGCCGCCTCGGCCTCACCTTCATCTTCTCGACTCACGATCAGCGCCTCCTCGAACACACTGACCGCATCGTCCGCCTCACTGACGGCCAGGTCGTCTCCGACACGCTTACAGAAAAAGTTCCAGCCGCTGAGATACCACTCGTCCAGTCCCTACTCACGCAAGCTCAAATGGAGGGCTCAAGTCATGGGCAAGTTTCTGCTCTTAGCGTTTAGAAACGTCTTCCGCAATCGCCGCCGCACCATCATGACTTTGATGATGGTTGGTGGAGGCGTCGCCGGCCTGCTCCTTGTGGGCGGCTTCTTCGCTCGAATGTTCTGGGGACTGCGCGAAAGCACCATCAACGACGGCCTCGGCCACATCCAGATCTTCACGGCCGAGCACTTCAACCGCGAAGAGAAGCACGTCCTCGACACCGGGATCGACAACTGGCGTCAGATGGCGGCCTCCGTCTCAACCGGCGGTCATGTGCGCGGCGTTGCACCACGCATCGAGTTCAACGGCATGCTCTCCAACGGTGTTAAATCTGGAGTCTTCATGGGCAGCGCGGTCGATCCCGTTGCCGAGCAGACCCTCGGTTTCACGGCCCGTCTTGCCAGTGGAAGAGACCTTGATTCCAAACCCGGTGGCGAGATCGAAGCCCTCGTCGGAGCCGGCGTAGCTCACTCCATGAACGTCAAGCCTGGGGACGGACTCACAATCCTTGCTGTCACCTCCGATGGCGCTCTCAACGGAATCGATGTGCAGGTCGTCGGTGTCGTCAACACCGGCTTCAAGGAAATGGACGACCGCTATCTCCGCATAACCCTTCCCTCCGCGCAGCGCCTGCTGCAAAGCGATCGAGTTACTAACCTCGTCGTTGGACTCTATAACACAGATAACACTGACCTGGTGGCCGCACAGCTAGCTCCACGTCTCCAGGGCCTGCCTCAGCAGTTAGTTCTAAAAAAATGGATCGACCTCGCCGCCTACTACAAGCAAGTTCGCTCTCTCTTCAGCACCATCTTCGTCTTCCTCGGCGTCATCGTCTTCTTCATGGTCCTCATGTCCAGTGTGAATACGCTGCTCATGGCCATGTTTGAACGCACTCGCGAAATCGGCACAATGCTGGCCATGGGCACGCCTCGTTCCTGGATCATGGCCCTCTTTGTGCTCGAAGCCACGCTCCTCGGCATTCTCGGCGCCATCGTCGGCGTAGCCGGAGGCAATCTCCTCGGCCTCATCTTGAACCATTCGGGAATCCATCTGCCGCCGCCGCCGGGAACCACGGTGCCCATGAACTTCCGCGTCATGTACGTTCCCAGCCTGATGATTGGCTCTTCAATCCTGGTCATCGTCTCGCTCGCACTCGCATCCATCCTTCCGGCGATCCGCGCATCCCGGCTGCAAATTGCGGAGGCACTCGCTCATGTCTAACATCAACCGCGTACTCAGAACATTCCTGCTCATCCTTCTCGCCGGCTTTCTCATCACCTGCGCCGTGGTGTGCCGCGCCGCCACCCCAACAACTGCTC
>JBAWCO010000590.1:0-7696 GCA_049590315.1 Occallatibacter sp.
CGGCGAAGGCGAAGGACGTGAAGCCGATTCTGGGGTGCGAGCTTTATATCTCGCAAAATGAGGACCACCGCGCGCCGGGCGACAGAGACAACAACAATCACCTGCTGGTGCTGGCGCAGAACGAAGAGGGATACCGGAATCTGATCCGGATCACTTCGGAGGCTTCGCTGCACGGGTTCTATCGGAAGCCGCGTGTGAGCAAGCGGTACCTGGCGGAACATGCGAAGGGGTTGATTGGATTTTCAGGATGCCTGAGCGGGGAGCTGTGCGAGGAACTGGTTGCCGGCAATTACGACAAAGCGAAAAGTGTGGCGCAGCAGTATGAGGATATTTTTGGGAAGGGCAATTTCTATTTAGAGATTCAGGACCAGGGATTGGAGCTTGAAAAGAAGATTCATGAGTCACTGTTCCGGCTGGAGAAGGAACTGGCAATTCCGATGGTGGCTACGAACGACTCGCACTACCTGTGCGGCGACGACAGCCATGCGCACGATGTGATGCTCTGCGTGCAGACGGGCGCGAAGGTGCACGACAAGGAGCGATTCCGGTTCGACAGCGACCAGTTTTTTGTGAAGAGCGCGGAGGAGATGGCGCGGATATTTCCTGACTCGCCTGATGTGTTGAAGCGGACGCAGGAGATTGCGGAGCGCTGCAACTTCAAGCTGCACGCGGTGGACAATCCGTTTCCGGAGTTTGCGGTGCCGGAGGGGCACACGATCGACAGCTACTTTGAGGAGGTGTGCAGGGCGGGATTGAAGAAGCGGCAGGAGACCTCGATTCGGCACCTGGAGACGCGGGGCGTGCTGCGAAAGAAGCCGCATGACTACCAGGCGCGGCTGGAGTTTGAGATCGGCATCATCAAGCAGATGAAGTACTCGGGGTACTTCCTGATTGTTTGGGACTTCATCAAGTATGCGAAGGACAATGGCATCCCTGTCGGGCCGGGGCGCGGTTCGGCGACAGGGTCGCTGGTGGCGTATGCGATGGAGATCACGAATGTTGATCCACTGCAGAATTCGCTGCTGTTTGAGCGGTTTTTGAACCCTGAGCGCGTGACGATGCCTGACGTGGACGTGGATTTCTGCCAGAATCGCCGTGGCGAGGTGATTGAGTATGTGACGCGGAAGTATGGACGCGAGCAGGTGGCGCAGATTATCACGTTCAACACGATGGCAGCGAAGGCGGCGATCAAGGACTGCGGGCGCGCTCTGGATATGCCATATGGCGATGTGGACCGAATTGCGAAGCTGATTCCAACAACGGTGGGGATGACGATTGACGAGGCGCTGGAAGAAGTTGCGGAACTCAAAAAAGTTTACGACACCGACAAGGTGATCAGGGAACTGATTGACACAGCGAAGAAGCTGGAAGGGCTAGTACGCGGGAGCGGGGTTCATGCGTCGGCAGTGGTGATTGCGCCGCGACCGCTGACTGAGCTGGTTCCTGTGAACAAGACGAAGAACGACGAAATTGTGACCGCGTATGACATGAAGGCCGTGGAGAAGATGGGCCTGCTGAAGATGGACTTTCTGGGGCTGACAACGCTGACGGTGATTGACGATTGCCTGAAGCTGATTGAGCTGAGTCGCGGGGAGAAGGTGGATATTGAAGCGATTCCACCGGACGATCAGGAAACCTTCAAGAAGGTTTTTCATACGGCGCTGACTTCGGGGATCTTTCAGTTTGAATCAAGCGGGATGCGGGACATTCTGCGGCGGTACAAGCCGGATACGGTGGAGGAACTGACGGCGCTGAATGCGCTGTATCGGCCGGGCCCGATGGCGATGATCGATGACTTCATTGAGCGGAAGTGGAAGCGACGCAAAGTGGAGTACATGCTGCCGGACCTTGAGGGGATTCTGAAGGATTCGCTGGGCGTGATTGTTTACCAGGAACAGGTGATGCAGATTGCGAACCTGCTGGCGAGCTACAGCCTTGGCGAAGCGGATCTGCTGCGGCGCGCGATGGGAAAGAAGAACGCGGAGGCGATGGCGGAACAGCGCGAGCGGTTCATGAGCGGGTCCGCGAAGATGGGGCATCCGAAGAGCGTGGTGGGCGAGATCTTCGATCAGATGGAGAAGTTCTCGGGGTACGGATTCAACAAATCGCACTCTGCGGCCTACGCGCTGGTGGCTTACCAGACGGCTTATTTGAAGACGCACTATCCGGTGGAGTTTATGGCGGCGCTGCTGACCAGCGAAACGTCGAAGCCGGAGAACGTGGTGAAGTACATTAGCGAGTGCAAGGAGATGGGCATTCGCGTGGAGCCGCCCGATGTTCAGGTTTCCGGCGCACAGTTTACACCGCATGTGACGCCGGAGGGCGAGGCGATTCGGTTTGGACTGGCGGCGGTGAAGAACGTGGGTGGGAATGCGATTGAGTCGATTATGAAGGCGCGCGCGGAAGTGGGCGGACGATTCAAGAGCATGTGGGAGTTCTGCGAGAAGGTGGATTTGCGGGTGATGAACTCGCGCGTGATTCAGTCGCTGATCAAGGCGGGGGCGCTGGACTCGCTGGGTACGCGCGGGCAGCTTTGGGCCGCGGTGGACAAGGCGATGGATCGCGCGCAGAAGGCACAGAAGGATGCGGCGCAGGGACAGACGGGGCTGTTTGGGCTGTTCGACGAGGGACCAAAAGCGGGGCGCGATGCAGACGAGTTGCCGCGCGTTGCCGATTGGGAAGAAGGCGAGCGGCTGGCGAATGAGAAAGAAGTGCTGGGATTCTTTGTGTCGGGACATCCGCTGGATAAGTACGCGGAGAAGCTGCGGAATTTGACGGGAGTGATTTCGACAGCAGAGGCGCTGGAACGCAAGCCGCCGGAGAAGCGCTGGGGAACGCAGACGGATCCGGCGGACGAGCTGCTGGTGGCGGGAATGATTCTTGGACTGCGGGTGCAGAAGACCAAGCGAGAGCAGAAGCTCTATGCGCAGGGATGGCTGGAAGATGCATCGGGGAAGATTGAGCTGGTGTGTTTTCCGCGGGACTACGAAAAGCTGGCGGAGCAATTGAAGATGGAGTCCGCAGTGATGGTGCGCGGAGTGCTGATGGGCGATGAGGATCAAGCGCCGAAGATTTCAGTGAACATGGTGCAGTCGCTGGACGATGTGCAGGTGAAGCTGCCGGCGGGTGTGCGTATCCGGATCAATCTGGAACAGGCGACAGAGGAGATGTTTGCGGGATTGAAGAGTGCCGCGGACGCTGCGCCGGGGCCGGGCAAGGTGATGTTGCAACTGGAAAAGAAGGGCGAGTGGGCGGTGATCCTGGAGCCGGAGGGAATGAACGTGTCTGCGGATCGCGGCTGGGTGGAGCGGGTGGAAGAACTGGTGGGCAAGGGGACTGTGCAGGCGGTGGGGTAGCGGCTTGGACTAAGGACGAGATTGTAGGTTCGCGTAGTCAGGGAACCAACGGTTTGCGCATGAGCAGGCCGCTTCCGAAGCGGGTTTCGAACGTGCCAATTTGCTTGAACCCCGAGTCGAGATTAAATTTCTCAGCGTGGGGATTCCCGATTACATGCAAAGCGGACGAGCCATTTTCGCGGGCCACTTTGGCGCAGTGATCTACGAGTAAACGGGCGATGCCCTTGCGCCAATGAGTTGGTTTGACAAACAAGGCGTCCAGTTCGATTTCTCCATCGGGACGAGGCTCGATGGCTGCGAATCCAACGATTGTACCGTTCGAGGAGGCAGCGAAAACTCGTCCTCCGGTGATCTGCTCGGTTGGAATCTCAATCGCATCGGGATGGGCGAGGATGGCGTCGCGATCGCCAGCATTCGTTAGAGATGCGCGCAGTTGCAGAGCTTCCAATTCTTCTTTCTCGGTAGCTACGGCCGACCTGACCTGAATTTCTGGCATGGGGGAAGTGTAATTGAACGATGATCGAGCACTGCGATCCCACGTCCCAAACGCGGGACCTGGGCAGCTACATTGCTAATTGGCGCTCGGTGTTATTGGCTGGCGAAGGAGTCGCCTTCCATTCCGCGATTGCCTAGCTCCTTGTCGACCCAGCCGGACTTTCCGGTTGTGCTGTAAGTGGCGGTGGTTGTGCCGACATTGCGCGCCATGAAACAGAATCCGATGAGGCCGGGCCTCTTTGCGTTGGCGTGGGCCTCCCAGGCCATGCCGCCTGCAGCGACGGTGTAGGTGTAGTTAGGGTCGGTCTTATTGGGGTCGAATTTCAGATGCTCAATGTTGGATCCTTTGGGATAGGAGCCGGTCAGCATCTGATCGAGCGTGCATACATGCTGCAAAGTGAGTTGGCAGTTGTGCTCGATGACCTCGATGGCGGAGAGAAACATGTACGCGATTTGTTCTTCGCGCTTCAGTTGGACTTTGCCGGCTGCGTCTTCGATGTCGACTTTTGCGGTGGTGGCGAATGGGCCGGTGGTCGGCGTGGCGGAAACGGTCGACGGGGCAGATGGGGCAGAAGCGGTGGACGGAGCAGCCGCGTTGGATGCGGTATAGATGGCGGTTACTTCAGCGGGCTTGAGGGCGCGATTCCAGAGTGCTACGTCGTCGATGGACCCTTTGAAGAAGCGGCCGGTGAAGACGGAACTTTCGCCGATGGTGAAGGCAGCCTTCTTGCCGGCTTCGCCACCGCCTTTGTCCGTGGCGACGGATTTGCCATCCCAATAGATGACGCGGGTGTGGGTTGCTGTGTCGAGCGTGGCGACGATTTGATGCCACTGATTGAGCAGCGTTGCGGGCGGAGGGGTGTAAGGGAGATTGCCTCCGGCAGCGGTGAAGAACCGGAGGACGTTATCGGGCTCGATCTGCAGGTCGAGATCGTTGCCGTTTTCGGATTCCCCGGCAACGTAAAAGATGTGACCTACCTTTGAAGGCAGGTCGGCCAGGTTGACCCAGGCCATGATGCTCGCGGTTGCGCCGACGCCGCCCATCTGGGTTGTGGTGATTTTCGCGGAGCGGCCGTCGAGCTTGAGGAAGCGGCTGGTCGCGTTTGCGACGGGAGCTCCGGATGCTGCAATGCCCACGCCTCCCGCGGCCTGGTAAGTGGTGGCGCCTACCTGACTCTGGCCGGAGGTGGAGTCGAGGCGATAGAAGGCGAGGGGATGGGTGGAAGTGACGGCGGTGACGAAATCGGTTTGAGCGCGAAGCGGAATTGCGTTGAGGCTTACAATCAGTGCCAGAGCAGTTGTTGTCGAGAAGAAGACTTGGGTGCGGATGGACATTTCAGGCGTGCCTTTCACTTACGAGCTATCGTCGAGCCGGGAAGTCAGGCGGGGGACGATGCATCCTTACTGGGGCCTTGTTACCTGGGAGGGCCAGCACAGTCTATTGCATGGAATGTAGAACTTTCAATTTGAAAGTGTGAGTTTTCATAAAAGAATTTCGATTTTCTTTGGCGATATAGATCGGAAGCATGAGTTATAAGTGATAGCAACCATATCTATGTGGGATTAGTCCAGGAGAAACGATGGCTGAAGAGGGAAATGCTACGAAATCAAGGGTGACCCTGCACGCGGTTTCTAGTCTTGATGGGTTCATCGCGAGGAAGAACAACAGTGTCTCCTGGCTGGATAACAATGGAAGCGTCTATGATGCTGGGGTTTCCATCTCGGAGGAAGAAGCGACGAACTTTGTTAAAGCCATCGACTGCTACGTGCTCGGTTCTCACACCTATGAACACGCACTTGAACTGGGCTGGCCATATGGCGATACGCCGACGGTGGTGGTGACCAGCAGAGGATGGCCGGCGGCGAGGAAAAGCGTCGAGTTCTATTCCGGTGATCTCGAGGCGCTGGTTCAGGTGAAGCTCGCGCCGCGATTTCGAAATATCTGGCTCGTGGGTGGAGCTATGTTATGCCAGCGTTTTCTCGAACTCGGTCTGGTGGACGAAATGAGAGTGACCGTAGCCCCTGTGCTGTTGGGTGACGGGCTACGGCTATTCGGTGGCTTGCCGACGGAGCAGAGGTGGGATTTGAAGAACGTTGTGGCTTACAAGAATGGGTTTGTTGAGTTGTCCTACGAAGTCTCGACTGTGCCGGGTGCATTGCGGGACGCCCCAAACTAATCCAACCGGGAGTTCCCCCGGCTTTGCCCTTTCAATTACCCACAATTCGTGCTCCCAGCAGGACGCCCAGTTGGATATCGACAAGGCGTGTTAAGCCTCTCCAGACAGTTTCATTGCCAGGTGGCGAATCCGCGTTGCGCGCCAGATAACCTCCCAACCTCGCCAGCTTGATCAAATAATGCGAGAGCAAGTGTTGCTGCAGATGGTCAGTAGTAGTAGGCTTGTCGGCGATCAAACGATCCAGGATGCGCAGTTCCAGATCAGAGAAGACCTGTTCAGGAGCGGCGTCAGGTGCGATGCGATTGGTCATGGTAAGCCAAAAGACGCGCCAACTCAAAATGCAGAACACGGCCAGTAAGTTCACCAGACGCGGAGCGGTCCTTAACCGAGCTTGCTCGGCTCGGCAGCCCGATTTGAGGATTTTATGAAAGACCTCGATCTTCCAACGAAGCGCATACCATTGCACCTTTTCCACCGCCTGCTGGCGTGAACTCACCGCCAGGTCGGTGATCAGCTTCCAGTCGATTCGGTCCCGATCGGGCGGCGTCTGTTGTTCTTGCGCCTCAATCACGGTGACTATTTGTTCTGGGTAGCGTTTTTTCTTGCCTTTAGCGGTCTGAATGCGCATGCGCCGGTAACGGATTTCCAACACTGCTTCCGACTCCTCGCCTTTGCGATTCCGCACCGCGATACGATATAGCCCCCGGCGTGGACTTCGCCCGATGGCCTCGGCGACATTCTCTGGACCGCCGTCGGCCAACCGGTCGGCGCGCGTGCGAACGAGAAAGTGCGTTCCTAACTGGCGTGCTGCACCAAACAGATCGAAGATATCGCTCTCTTGATCACCAACGTGCACACAACGTTGCGGCTGTCCGAGTAACTCGGTCGAAGCGTGCAGGTTCTCCAGCCAACGAAGACTTTCCTTTTCCTCAATAGGAGCGCGCTTCGCTTTCCGTTTCGCCTTCCGGCCTTTGAATGCCTTTCGGCTCCAGAACTTAACCGCGGTTAGCCCCAGCGGCAATCCTTCCAGAGTTATCGCCAAACTGGAGTGCAGGTTAATACCGCAGGTGGTGAAGTACACCGGTCGACCTTGTGCGTCCTTGCGCACGGAGCCTTTACTGACCAGTCCCACTGCGGCCATATCCTCGCGCTTATAACTGAACTCGGTTGTGTCATGCACGACTAAAAACAACTCTTCTCCGCAAGGGATTCGCTCCCGTGTCGCAAGAAAATGGCCCGCTAGGATTTGCTCTTCACTGACCCGTCCGTTGGAGAAAAAACGATAGGCTGCCTTGACAGCCGCCCAATCCTGACAGGCCCAGGGAATGCTCCGTCCCACCCCTTTGCCCAACTGCTCGACCAGATGGCGCAGACGCTTTTCCAGCCGCGCATCCGGCAATTTCGAGGCCGCCAACTCCTGCTCGATCCAATCCTGGCTGCCGCGAGACTTCGGATCAATTGCCAGTTTCGCTTTTGCTCCCATAATGGCAGTTCAATGCCCGCCAGGAGGCTCTGAAAAGTGCCTCGCTTGATGCCGAATCCCTTCCGTAAACACCGATCAGGGCCTGCCGGAATTGTGGGTAATTGAAAGGGCTTTGCCGGGGTGGCAGTAACAGTTTGACATTTTCGGGAGTCCATCCAAGAAACTCCAAGAGGTGAGCCGCCAAG
>JBAWCO010000591.1:0-2854 GCA_049590315.1 Occallatibacter sp.
CCCCCAAGGCGAAGCGGACCGGGCCGCGCGGTGAAAACAAGAAAAAGCTGAAGAAGCTCGCACGCGGAGTTTCAAAGCGGTAAACCGCCGCAGCACTCAGACAGGGGTTCCGGACCGCCACTAGCTCAGCCGGAACCCGCACCACATGCCAGCATTGACAGGCCCTTACAACCTGCGGGATGAGGACAATAGCCCTGCCCAGCCAACTGCTTGCGCGCAAGTCGATCGATAAGCTGATTCGAGAGTCGGAAGAGCCCGAACACAGGCTCAAGAAAACCCTCGGGCCGTGGTCGTTGACCGCGCTTGGCATCGGAGCGGTGATCGGCTCGGGCATCTTCACGGTCATCGGCACGGCGATTTCAGGCGAGCAGTTCGACGCCTCCAGTTTTGTCAATACGCCGCTGGCGGACTACATCATCACCCATACCGCACTGGCCGGCCGTCCCGGCGCCGGTCCCGCCATTGCTTTGTCGCTGGTGCTGGTGGCTATTGTCTGCGCGCTCACCGGCCTCTGTTACGCCGAACTCGCCTCGATGATTCCCATCGCCGGCTCCGCTTATACCTACACCTACGCAACCATGGGCGAGCTGGTCGCCTGGATCATTGGCTGGGACCTGATCCTGGAGTATGCCGGGTCCAACATGACGGTCAGTGTGGGCTTCGCTGCCCATGTCGTCGACCTGCTGGACTGGTTCGGCCTGCATCCGGCAGCCACGTGGATCTCGCCCGCTTATCTCCCCGAAGGCCTGCAGGACCTGGCCGGCAATTGGATTTACCATCCTGGCTGGCACTTCGGCTTCAACATTCCGGCGTTCCTCATTGTCCTCATCCTCACTGTGATCCTGGTACGCGGCATTCGCGAGTCCGCCAGCACCAACAACATGATGGTGAGCATCAAGCTGATTGCTATTGTCATCTTCGTCATTGCGGTTATCGGGTTCATTCATCCCGGCAACTGGCATCCCTTCATGCCCAACGGCTGGGGCGGCGTGCTGACCGGCGGGTCGATTATTTTCTTCACCTACATCGGCTTCGATTCCGTCTCCACAGCTGCCGAGGAGTGCCGCAATCCGCAGCGCGATCTGCCCATCGGCATTATCGCCACGCTGCTGGTATGTACTCTGCTGTATGTCGCTGTGGCCGTCTGCCTCACTGGGCTGGTGCCCTGGCAGTCGATGGTGGGCGACGCGGCTCCGGTGGTCAACGCACTCAAGAAGCTGTCTCTTCTGCCCGGCGGGTACCCGCTTCACTGGATTCGGCTGGTGGTTCTGTTTGGCGCCATCATGGGCATGCTCTCGTCGATCCTTGTTTATCAGCTCGGCCAGTCGCGCGTCTGGTTTTCGATGTCTCGGGACGGCCTGCTTCCCAAGGTCTTCAGCAATGTACATCCCGTCTTTCGCACCCCGGCGTTCTCGACGTGGGTGGCTGGATTCGTGGTCGCCATTCCCTCCGGACTGTTCGACATCGGCACGCTGGCCGATCTTTCGAATATTGGAACGCTCTTCGCATTTGTCCTGGTGTCGATTGGCGTGATTGTGTTGCGTTATCGCGAACCGGAACGCCGCCGCGGCTTCCGTGTTCCCTTCGGCCCGGTCATCCCAGCGCTCAGCGTGATCTTCTGCTTTCTGCTGATGGCCGGCTTGCCTATCATCACCTGGTTCAGGTTCCTGATCTGGCTGGTGATCGGACTCGTGATTTACTTCCTCTACAGCCGCCACCGGTCGGAGTTCGCTAAACCCCGGTAGGAAGCTGCAGGACGAGCAGGAAGAGGGCCTCGTTCCGCGTTGATTGAGTAGCTCGTCTGAACGTGCCAACCGAGAATTACTTCCGGTCTGCGGTAATATGGCCGGAACTCGTTTCCCTGCTACCCCGGGCACAGCGAAATTGGTACGATCATCTTGTGATTACAGCGACAGAGATCGTTGCGTCCGCATATTTAGGGGTGACCCTGGTGGGAATTGTCATGAGCTTTACCTCCCGCCAAGAACGCCGCCGTCGGACCATCCGCTTCGCCACGGTCGCTCTATCCATTCCAATCTGTCTCCTTGCCGGCTGCACGATGACGTTGTGGTTAGTTGTTAGGGCGTCACAGCCGCCGACCTTAGCAGAATTGAAGCGCGACTTCCCATCAGAGCGTTCCTCTCTTGAGATGATCGTGAGCATGTCCGACGAGGATTCAAGGTTTTGGCGCATTGCCCCAGGTTGGGTGGACCGCACCACCGACGACTCAATCAGGTTTGAGCAGTTTATGGAGAACGATCCCAAGGCAGGTTTATCGAAAGCTCGCTGGGACACCTATCGCGAGATTTTCAATCGGAGTGGCATCAAACTCGGGATTCAGCGCAACAAACAACGGGATGCCTTCATCATGGTCGACTCAATTGGCTTGCTGAATCGCGGCCACGTGAGCGGATACGTTAAATGTTCATCGACCATTTCCCAGGACGCCGATAGATTCTATCCCTGCATTCTTCGACAGAACAACGGAAAGAGGGAGTACAGCCCCGACCCTCGCAGAGAAGGCTATTCCTTTCAAAGACTAGACAACGCTTGGTATGCCTACGACGAAGGGCCAAGTTAGCGCGTGCGCGATCTTAGCTCGATATCCGTTGCTCGACTCGTGTCCCTAGGGGCAAAGCGACCTCGTCTAATTGCGAGTTCCGCCCGGATCGTCGCCCATCCGGATATTACCCCTGAAATGCGCCCTCCGCAACGGGGCGTGTGTTCCACCACAAGGTAGCCCACGCGAGCCTCCGCGAGCGATTGGCCCCACCGCAGGTGGTTGCAGAGAATTAGGGGTCATTGGCGCACAGTGGCTCCATGGAAGACCCGCGTTAAACGGGCTTACGACTAC
>JBAWCO010000592.1:0-3578 GCA_049590315.1 Occallatibacter sp.
CCTGAAAGCCCTAGTGCGCACGGTCCCCGACTTCCCTAAGCCGGGCATCCTCTTTTACGACATCACCACGCTGCTCAAGGATAGAACCGGCTTCGCGCAACTCATCGATGCGCTCGCGGCGCACTATATCGCCCACAAGATCGACCTGGTCCTCGGCATTGAAGCCCGCGGATTCATCTTCGGCCCCGCCCTCGCCTACCGTCTCAATGCAGGCTTTGTGCCCGTTCGTAAACCGCGCAAGCTACCCGCTCCCGTAGCCCGTGTCACCTACGACCTCGAGTACGGTTCCGACTCTCTGGAGATTCACCTGGATGCGATTCAGCCCGGCCAGCGCGTGGTACTCGTGGACGATCTGCTCGCCACCGGCGGCACTATGGAAGCCACAGTCAAGCTCGTAAAGCAGCTAGGTGGAGAAATCGCCGGTCTCGCTTTTGCCGTCGAACTCGACTTCCTCAAAGGCCGCGACCGCTTCAAGGAGTACGACGTCTTCAGCCTGCTCCACTACAACGAATAGCGCACTTTCGCGCCGTTAATTTCGAGGCCCGCTGCAGGGGCCGCAGTGCTCTGCGAATGGCCGATTCATCGTCGACCACAAGGATGCGAATCTCAGGCAGGCTCGTCAAGAACACCTCTTCGTAACAGGGGCTGGAATCGCCGCAAAAAAAGTAGTGCCTTCATTCTCGTCGCTCGTCACCCATACATATCCGCCATGAATCAGCGCCACTCGCTTGGCCACTGAAAGACCGATGCCCGTGCCGGGCGCCCGGTTCGAATAAGTGGCGGAACGATAATACCGATCGAAGATTCGCTCCCGATCCGCCATCGGAATCACCGGTCCAAAGCTATGCACTGAGAAGATTGCCTCCGCATTTGCATGCGCCGCGCGAATCGTGATCGTCGTTCCAAATATCGAATACTTGCATGCGTTGTCGATGTACTGCGTCAGGAGCATGATGATCAATTGGCGGTCGCAGCAGATCACCAGGTTTTCGTCCGGCAGATCGATGCACACTTTCATGCTCGCCAACCGCTCTTTCAGGCTCGCAACCACCTCTTCAACCAACGACCCCACGCCCACCGGCGTAGCATGGATCGCCACCTCACCCGCATCCAGCCTGGCCGTCGTCAGCAGCCGCGTCGTCAGGTCGCTCAGCAAACCGGCCTGCTCATCGATCAATGCCACCAGGTCCGTTTGCCCCGGTGAAAGACGCCCCATCTCGCTCAGTCCCGTCGAGGCAGCCCGGATCGCCGTCAGTGGCGTCTTGTAAGCATGCGCTAAGCTATCCAGCACCGTGGAGCGAAGCTGCTCCGTTCTCCGTTCAGTCTCAATCCGGCTCTCATTGGCGAACGCACGATAGCGATCGAAAGTAATTGCAATCAGCGAAGCAATCGCGTTGTTGGTCAGCGGACTTGTCTCCCCCCGTACCACCAGGCTCCCCACCGGCACGGATCCCAGCCTCACTACGCGCCGCCCAACCCCAGTCTCCGGATCATCGTCCGACGTTTCAAAATAGTAGACATTCTGCGCCATTTCCTGCGGGTCCACCGCCCAATAACCCGCCTGGTACACATCGTGCAGGTCCGCGTCGAAGACAGCCACCGCCTCCAGTGCGAAGATCTCATGCACCAACTCAGCCAACTGCGGCCCCGGTTCGTGGTGCAGGTTCATCTGCAGCGTTCGCCTCGTGAACTCGTAGAGGTCGTGCATCTGTCCGCCCCACGACTCGGCCTCGCGCGCGTGTCCCGTTACCCGCGAAGAAAGCCGGCTTACCACCAGCGCCACCAGCACAAACGCCAGCAAGGTGACTGAATTGGCCGGGTCCGCTGCCGGGTTGGCTAGCGGTGCGCCCGTGGTCACGTAGCTCTGCGCCACAACCGCCGTCAGCGACACAATCACGGCCTGCCAGAAGCCGCACATCAGGGCAATAGGAATTACGATAAGAAGGTAGAGCAGCACTGCAACCGGAACCAGCCAGCCCGACCAGTGCGCCAGCGCCGCAGTCAGTACCACACCAACCATGCCCAAAGCACATTCCAGCGTCGACAGAAGAAGGCGCATTCCTGAGCCACGCCCGCGCCTGGCTCCAAAAATAAATCGCACTGGAGTGGAACCTGCAGACATCCAGCCAACCGCCTCTCATCGCACCGGGCTTCCGAGCTCGCCCAGTCTTGGCCTCTGCCTTGAACAACACTTGGCATCTATACGCAACAGAACCGTCCGGTCTTTCAATTTCTAAGTCTCTCCGCATCGGTCCGGCTGCGGAAGTCTATCAATTAGTCAAGAATCTTTCGTAATCATCATTGGTTTTTTATGTTTGGTTTGCATTACTAATGCTAACCCACTACCGCCGGACCGGTTAGCATTTCTGCTGAAGGCCCTCCCGAAGAGAAGGGGTTAAGAATCATCCAGCAGCACTCCAGAGCTGTAGCATTCTTGAAGCTTTGGAACTCCGCTCCGTCGAGCAGGTAGGCATGTACCGCGGCCTCCCCTACCGCTTGCCGTCTTGACCGATGATTCAGCAAAGGCTTACGGAATCCTTATGGTTCTGCCGCCATTTCCCGGTACAGTAGAATGAGTCCCCTGATGGAGCCCACAGCAAGATGAGTTTTTACAGCCCCCTGGAACCTGGCGCGCAACTCGACAACTACCGTATCGATGCGCCCGTCGCACGCAGCGGCATGGCCTCCATCTATCGCGCCACTGACCTGCGCGACAACCGCATCGTCGCCCTCAAGGTTCCCCATCCCGATCTCGAAGCCGATCCCATCCTGTTCGACCGCTTTCAGCGCGAGGCCGGCATCGGAGAAAAACTCAACCACCCCAAAATCATGCGCGTCTTTGGCGGGGAGAAGCGCTCCCGCATCTACATGGTCATGGAATGGTGCGAAGGCCGTCTCCTGCGCCACATCCTCGCCGAGGGCCGCATCCCTCAGGACCGCGCCATCCACATCGCCATCGGCATTCTGGACGCTCTCGAATACATCCATGCCAATGGCGTCGTCCACCGCGACCTGAAGCCGGAAAACATTATGGTTGACGCCGATGACAACATCAAGCTCATCGACTTCGGCATCGCCAGCGATTCAGCCGCGCGCCGCCTCACCTATGCCAACTTCACCGCCACCATCGGCACCCCCGACTACATCTCTCCCGAGCAGGTCAAGGGAAAGCGCGGCGATGGCCGATCCGACATCTACTCCGTGGGCGTGATCCTCTACGAGATGCTCACTGGCAAGCTTCCATTCACTGGCCCCTCGCCCCTTGCGGCCATGAATGAGCGCCTGTTGAACCACCCCACCCCCCCACGCGTGGCAGATCCGTCCGTGTCCCCGCAGTTGCAGGAGATACTCTACCGAGCGCTGGAGCGCGATCCCGCAAACCGGTATGCGAAAGCCCACGAATTTGCCTGGGACCTCGCTCATCCTGATCAGGTCGGCGTCGAAGATCGAGAAGAATTGCGCAACTGGCAAAAGCGAAAATCTCAGACCTCGCGCAAGATCCTCTACTACGGCGGCCTGGCTCTCATCCCCGTCGTCATCCTCCTGCTCATGGTGCTGGCGGCCCATCATCGCTGAGT
>JBAWCO010000593.1:0-1592 GCA_049590315.1 Occallatibacter sp.
CCCCCAAGCCCCTACAGCGTATACCCATGAGTCTCCGGCCCGGAGATTTCGCATTTGACCGTGAAGACGGTCAGCGCGAGAGGTTCGAACATTTCAGCCCGCCTTGAATGGCTTGGCGCAGTGTTGATCGAATGACACCGGGAGTGAATCGGGAGCGGGGTAGCCATTCGGCAATGTGCCGTGTGGCGCACTTGTAGCGTGTGGCAGCTCCGGGCCGTTGGCGTTCTCCTCTTTTGAATGCCGGTCGGTCAGTCTTTGGAACGACTTTCGGTTCTCCCTTGCGCAAATCGAAAAGCAGGTTCGCGTCCGAGCAGGATTCGTGTGCGTACCTCATGACCGGTTCCGATTGCAGGCCCCAGCAGGAAATTCGCGGGCTCGCGGAACATAGGATAAGTTTTGACAACTCAGTTTTCTCAGTTTTCTCTTTCGGCCGCTCTGATGGCGCGGCTTGACTCTAACAAGTTTGAAATCCCCACGCCGGTGCAGGCTGGAGCGATTCCGCCAGCCCTGGAAGGCCGCGATGTGCTGGCAACGGCGCAGACGGGAACGGGCAAGACGCTCAGCTTCTTGATTCCGATCGTGGAAATGATGCAGAAGAACGAAGCGCGCGGTGCGCAGGCGCTGATCCTGTTGCCGACACGCGAATTGGCGATGCAGGTGGAAAAGGCGTTCCGCGCGATTCGCACGAGCTCCTCACAGACCTGTGCACTGGTGGTGGGCGGGCTCGCCGAAGGGTCGCAGCTTGAGGCGATTCGGCGCGGAGCGCGGCTGATTGTGGCCACTCCGGGACGGCTTGAGGACTTCATGAAGCGCCGCCTGGTAAAGCTCGATACCGTGAAGATCCTGGTGATGGATGAAGTGGACCGGATGCTCGATATGGGCTTTCAGCCGGCCATTGCGCGCATTGCGGGGACGTTACCTGCAGTGCGGCAGACGCTATGCTACTCGGCTACGCTCGAGGGCACGGTAAAGGAAGTGGCGCGCAAGTACCTGAACAATCCGGCGCGAATCGAGATTGGTTCAGTGCTGAAGCCGGCAGAGAATGTGGAACTGCGCACATTTGAAGTGGAGCCGGACAAGAAGCAGGAGTTGCTTGAACACTTGCTCGGAGCAGAGCAGGGCAGCTTCCTGGTGTTTGTCAGGACCAAGCATGGCGCGGATCGCGTGGCGCGCAGGCTGGTCCGCTCAGGCCACTCGGCGACGCAGATTCACGGCGACCGCTCGCAGGCTCAGCGCAACCAGGCGCTGCGCAGCTTCTCAGAAGGACATCACCGGGTGCTGGTGGCGACCGACGTGGCGGCGCGCGGCATTGACGTGGCCAACGTGGCGCATGTGGTCAACTTCGATATGCCCAAGGTTGCGGAGGACTTTGTCCATCGCGTCGGGCGGACGGGCCGGGCTTCGGCGCATGGCATTGCGTCTACGTTTGCGGCACCTGCTGAGCGTGGCGATCTGCGCAAGATCGAGCGGACGCTTTCGATTTCGATGAAGCGGTTCCGGGTGCGGTCGGCGGACGTAAAGGCGGCGTAGAGGTGGATTTTAGCTGGTAGCGGTTTGCCGTCCTAGGTCCCTCAATCGGGACCTGGGGCCAC
>JBAWCO010000594.1:0-47127 GCA_049590315.1 Occallatibacter sp.
CTACCGACTTTGCGGCTCTGATGCCTGGGGTGCAGAACACCTACTCCGCTTCGGCAGCTTCAGGCGGCGCGAACGCAACTGACGCCACCGGTGGCGTCAACGGCTCAAACCCTGGTGGCGGCACGCAGGATGTGTATATCGACGGCATCGATCTTCCCAGTTCTCTCGGCAATGGCGATCCCCGTCCGACCTGGACGGCCTTCGGCATGGATTCGATTGACCAGTTCCAGACGCAAACGCTCGGCTATTCGGCCCAGTACGCCGGACAGGGCGTGCAAAACTACTCCATCAAGCAAGGTACCAATCAGATTCACGGATCTCTCTACGAATACGTGCGCAACAAAGTCCTGGACGCGTGGCCGACGAACAACAAGCTTCCAACCGTGACTGGCCTTCCTCCTGCAGGTCAGTCGTGCAGTTCCGCAAGCCTCACCGCCTCCACCAACTGGTGCGCGTTGGGAGGAGTCAAGCCGCAGGAAGTCATGAACGAGTTTGGCGTCGTTCTCAGCGGTCCGATCATTAAGAGCAAGCTCTTCTTGTTCTACAACTATGGTCAATACCGCTATCAGAAGGGACCAAGCCCATCGGTTCAAACACTGCCCACCTATAACATGATGGGTTACGACAACAACGGCAATCCTCTGGGTTACGCCGACTACAACGGCTTCCAGGCATCCCAGGTAGCTAGTGGCGTCACGCCGCAGGGTATCTACGACCCGGCTACACAAACACAGGCTGGCTGTTCGACGACATGCGCTCGCACTCAATTTGCCAACAACCAGATTCCTCAGTCGCGCTTCTCGGAGGCGGCCGCTTACATTGACAAGTTCCTGCTGCCGCTGGAAGCATCTGTCAACCAGGCGCAGTACTTTAACAACGTTGCCTATGGAACCAAGTCCGGCCTGTCAAACTGGTACCAGACTGGCCGCTTGGACTACTCAGTAACCCCGGCGCATCAGATCGGTCTGATCGTTGCCTTCGGGCGCCAGTCTTCTACCGGCCTGAATTCGGGCGGAACTCTTCCACCGCCGTTCAATACATCGCAGAGCTATCACCCTGTTACCAACGTCGACATCTTCAAGGAGACCTGGACCATCAGCCCGCACATGGTCAACCAGTTTGCCGCCGGTGTCCAGCGCTATAAGAGTGTCTCCGTCACTCCAAACGAGGCGTCAATCTACTCAACGGCGAATACGGGCATCCTGAACATGCCGGCCGGGCAGGCCAGCTACTTCCCACAGATCAAGTGGTCGGGCAACAACGTTCCCGGCACCTGGGCTGGATACAGCGAGAACTCGAAGTCGAACGCCACCTACACCGTGGTTGATAACCTGCAATGGGAACTGGGAAGGCACAGCATTACGCTTGGTGGCCAGTATGTCAACATCGAATACAACATCGTAAGCCCCATCACCTACTCCGGCCCGCTGTCGTTTACCTTCTCCGGTGCGCAAACTTCCGGCTATGTCGGTGGCAAGGGAATCGCCAATTCGGGTGCAGCCTACGCCAGCTACCTGCTGGGCGCGATTAACACCAGTTCGGCAACCGTCGGTGTGCCGGAGTTGAGTCCCCGCTGGTACGATCCGTCGTTCTGGGGTCAGGACAACTACAAGGTCACCTCGAAACTGACCCTGAATCTGGGACTACGCTGGGATATCTGGACCCCGGTAGTTGAAAAGAATGACAATTTCACGTGGCTCAATCCGACCGGAAAGAATCCGATTACGGGGAACCTCGGTACCTTCGCTGCGGCCGGTGGCAATTCGGCGGATGGCTGGCACACAGGTCTTCGCAATCCCTCCAGCCTCTGGTGGAAAAACGTGGCGCCTCGTCTCGGTATGGCCTATTCGCTGGACCGCAAGACGGTGGTGCGTGCCAGCTACGGAATCATGTTCGCCCGTGGCAACTGGGCAGCAGGCAATGGTCAGTCAGGCTCTCCCTCGACCGCAGGTCTGGTTCCCGCAGCCTCGGCAGCACCGGTAACCGGCGCTAACCAGCCATCGTTCTACTGGGATCATACCGCCTGCGGTTCGGGCTCTCTGGCTGGTGACGGCCTTACCTCCTGCGGTTGGACTGGATCGCTGGCTGCACCTTCTTCAACTTTGCCAGTTGGCGTTACGATGGCTGGCTATGGCGCCGTGGAAACAGTTGCGGCGGGCGCCAAGAACGGTGTCACCCTCACCTACTGGGATCCGCACTACGGCGCACGCACACCCGAGTACGAGAACTGGTCGTTCGGCGTCGAGCGTCAACTCACCAACGACATGTCGGTTTCTGTCAGCTACGTCGGCAGCGAGGGGCACTTCATCAAAACCGGCTCGTCAATCGGCACAGGCTGGAACAACAGGCTGCAAGAATCGTATGCGGCAATGGCCGGATACTCCCTTGGCAGCGCCACTGGAACAACTTACTCGCCATGCAGTGGTGCTACCTGCCAGTATCCACTGCTCGGCCAGAAGGTCAATGTCAACGGTACGAACGGTATCACCGTGGCTCAGGGCCTCGGGTTTACGCCGCAGAATCCTTACAACGCCGGTTCCGGGCAAAGTTACTACGCGAGCAATGGTGTTTATCAGTATTACCTGCCGTTCCCGCAGTACAGCGGCGTAAGCACGACCACCAGCTTTGTGGGCAACGAGAACTATCACGCTTTGCAGGTTTTCCTGAAGCAGCGTCCAGCTCATGGCTTCAACTGGATGGCGGCCTACACCTTCTCGAAGAACATCGACGACCTGGGCACCTTCCGCACCTACGACAACCCGCGTCTCGACCGCTCGCTTTCGGCTGCAGATCAGCCACAAAGCCTCACGGTCACGGCGGTTTGGCAATTACCCGTCGGCAGGAGCCACATGTTTGGCGACAATCCAATTTACCGCTCAATTGCCAGCGACTGGTCGCTCTCTGGCATCGGCACTCTGCGCTCTGGCTTGCCGATCATTGTCACCGCCAGCGGTTGCGCAGGAAACAGTATTTTGAACCAATGCATGCCGAGCACCGTAGCAGGGCAGTCAGGACGCCAGCATGACTGGGGCAAGGCGGCTAACGGCAGGAATATCAGCTGGGATAGCAGCAACGCCAGCTACATCGGCAAAGTCAACTACGTCAACCCGAACGCGTTTGCGGTCAACCAGGCGGGCAACCCGCTCGGCTCGTCCACCGATGCATACGGTACCACGGATGGCCAGGCGATCAATGTCGGGGGCGGTCCGACCGATTATGTTCCGGGCAATGCGGCCCGTGTCGCACCGCTCGGCATGTTCGCTGAGAAAGGTGTGAACGTAGATATGGCTCTAAAGCGCACTTTCCCGATCTTTCGTGAATGGAAGCTGGCGCTCGAAGCCGATATGTCGAACATTGCCAACCATCCGCTGTATGGCGTGCCCAGCTGCATCGTGCAAAAGGGCACAACCTCCAGCTTCTGCACCATTACCGGCATGGCCTCCAACTACCAACCGCGAGAGTTGCAGTTGGCGGGACGCATCAGCTGGTAAGCCCCCGTCCGTTCCAACAACTGTGCAGCCGGTTTGCGCCGGCTGCACTTAAAGCGCTGGTGGTGACCTGTTCAGACAGGCAACAGGCGAGAACAACTTAGAAACCTACCTCGTTCTTACCTTTCGGGAGGGGTTGGAAATCTGACCCTGCACCTCCTCAACACTCCGCGACCAAGCTACCCTATGGGAGAGAGCCCTGCGCCACCCAATTCGACGAGCCCCTCGCGGGCGGGAGACCGTTGCCTATTGGGGAATCAGACTGCACGCGAATGCCAGCAAAGCGGCAGGGATTCTGGCAAGGCGCAGATGTTCAACTCACTGCTGACAACAAAAGTCGTCGATCATATTAGGGCAAAGTTAGAAAATGGTAGCCTCAAGCCCGGCGATAGGATCCCTCCTGAGCGTGAACTCGCGAAGATCTTGAATATGAGCCGCGCAAGTCTGCGAACCGGGATTGGCTATCTCGTCTCAATAGGTGTCTTGAAAGCGCGCCGCGGTGCTGCAACCTCTGTGATGGATGGACCATGGGAGATCGGGGAGCCTTCGCTTAAGTTGCTCGCTGCATTGAATGGTTTGGAGTTTTGGCAGATCCTTGAGGTACGGAAGCTGCTCGAATCCAATTCGGCGTCGCTGGCAGCTGAACGCGGAAAGGGGCGCCATTTTAGAGAGCTATCAGAAGAACTTGCCGACATGTATGCGGCCATCGGCGATCCGACTCAATACCTGATCCACGATATGCGTTTTCATCTTTCCATCGCGCGCGCTTCCAGCAATCCGATCCTGGTAGTTTTAGTGGAAGCAGTTTTAAGGGCACTATGCGACGAACGCCGCAAGCTGACGGAGTGCTCCGAAGATCGCAGACTCGCAATGGAAGAGCACCGAGAGATCTATCGCGCGATTCGCAATGGCGACCCACTGGCAGCACGCGCCGCCATGGAACGCCATCTGCATTCGTCCCCGAGCGAGTGGGCAACCGAGCAGCTTGTTGCCCGGCGCAGAAACAAACTCTTGCGGTGAACGAAGCAGTTTTACGTCGAGTTCGAATAATGCGACATCGTGCCGCCGGAGGTGTGTTAGCCGCATAATGACAAGAAGGACTGTGGTGGCCGCTCATTCTTAGCGGACACCCGTTGGGTATATTGCGATTGCATTGCCTGTGAATTGAATAAAAGTCGTTTAGTGTTCGCCATCAGCCTTAGAATGCTCCCGTGCTGATACCAATGTGCTCATTGAACGGAATTCAGATATTTCTCTGCCAGTTAGTAACTGCAAAAGTTGTAGGATCCCGGAGCATTTCTGGTAGGGCCGGAAGCGGCCGGCCTCTCGCGCCAACGATTCGTCCCGTACCGGATAGGCCCTCTGCTGGTATCGCTGGACAATTCGTGGCGCGACTCGATCAGGAGATCGTGTGTTGGAGTCCACTTCCATTTCCGATTAGAGTCCATCGAGGGCGCTCTGCGCCCCGGTAAGGAGCGTCCAGCTGAATTTGACCGGGCTTGTGCGGCTCATCCGCCAGTCCACGGCGCTTTCCGCCCCGCTAAAGTGCGGCCCAGGCAGATTGCTCGGCTGCCAGATGTCTGAGGACGACGCGCGTTAATCATCTTGCGACTTATCCAACCTGCGATTGACTGAATTGTTTGCGAGATAGAAAGAACTGAGGCAAGTGCCGATAGGAAATGCGTCTTGTGGTTGGCTAAATCCCTTGGAGGGCCGACTCGACTCGAGGGTGCATGGGTCTCTCAGACCAGTATCTCGGCATAGTCAACGGTCCCGGTCAAAGCGCGCCGGAGCTGCCCGACGACAGCCTTCTGCTCACCGACCTGCTTGAAAACACAACCGATAGAATCTACTTTAAAGACACCGAAAGCCGATTCCTGCGGATCAGCCGGGGCATGGCGCAACTGTTGGGCCTATCCGATCCCAGCGAAGCGATCGGCAAGACGGACCAGGATTTCTTTACTCAAGAACATGCAATGAGTTCTCTCCATGATGAGTTGGAGATCATGCGTTCCGGTCTGCCGGTGATTGCCAAGGAGGAGCGGGAAGAGTGGCCCGACGGAAGAGTTACCTGGGCTTCTACCAGCAAAATCCCCCTTTTCAATGCGACCGGCAGATGTATAGGCACCTTCGGGATTTCCCGGGATATTTCCAGCCACCGTCGCCACCGGCAGGAACTGCTGGAGAGCGAATCGCGGTTCAGAGACCTGACCAACGCGATTCGTGAAGTGTTCTGGATCCTCGATGTCCGCAACGGAAAAATTCTCTACATAAGCCCCATGTACGAGGAAATTTGGGGACGCTCTCGGGCGCAACTGTATGCCGATGCGAGGGACTGGACCTCCGCCGTCCACGAAGAGGACCGGGCCCGAGTGAACGAGCACGACGTTTTCAAAGGTGAACGCGCGTTCGAATTGACATTCAGGATTGTCCGAAAGGACGGGGCGGTTCGCTGGATTCGTACCAGGGGATTTCCAATCAAAGATCAGGACGGTAAGACGCTGCGTCTTGTGGGCATTTCAGCCGACATCACCGAACCACGCATGGCTCACCAGGAAATGTCGAAAACGGAGCGCCTGCTCGCGTCGATCGTGAACTCTTCGCATGACGCATTTGTCAGCCAATCGCGGGACGGCACGATTACCTCATGGAACCCCGCAGCGGAACGCATATTCGGCTACACATGCGTTGAGGCCATGGGCGCCGCGGCCAGCGTCGTAATGGAGCAGGATCACGGAGACGAGACATCCTGGATTCTGGAACAGGTGCGTCAGGGGCTCTGCGTGGAAGACTTTAAGACGGAGCGCCGACGCAAAGACGGAAGCGTGATAGCCGTCGCTCTCACGGCCTCGCCGATTCGAGATGCATCTGGCGAGATTATTGGAGCTTCGAGCCAGGTTCACAACATCTCAGAGCGAAAACAACTGGAAGACAAGCTAACGCTTGTTTCCGAGCAGTTGCGCGCGGTTCTGGAGACGACGAATGAGTACGTGGTGGTTCTGGACCGCGATTGGCACGTCACTTACCAGAACAGGCTTCCCAATGGCGTTGACCCATCGACGGCGATTGGCAAGTCGCTATGGGAGCGCTCACCCTATCTTCTGGGCACGTCTTTTGAACGGGAAGCGCGGCGCGCCATGAGCGAACACAAACCATGCCGGTTCGAAGAATATTTCAGCGCATTGAAGGCATGGTTGTCTGGCGTGGCTTATCCGACGGGTACCGGGTTATTGCTTCTTATTCAGGACGATACAGAAAAACACGTGCTGGACGGTCAACTGCGCAGTGCTCAGAAGATGGAAGCGATTGGCCAACTCGCCGCGGGAATTGCTCACGAGATCAACACGCCGATCCAGTACGTGGGGGACAACACTGGCTTCATGAAAGACTCGTGGAGCCAAGTCGCCGAGGTGCTTTCGGCCGCGCAAGCTCTACGAGACGAGGCGGCGTGCGGGTCGGTTTCGCAGGCGGCCATTGAACGCTTTGACGCGTGCAGCAAGAAGGCAGATGTGGAGTATCTCCTACAGGAGGTACCTCGGGCGATTGAACAGACGCTCGACGGCGTGCAGCGAGTGGCGAAGATTGTAAGCGCCATGAAGGAGTTCTCGCATCCGGGCTTGCAGGAGAAGCGTACTGTCGATTTGAACAGGGCAATCGAAACTACGGTGACGATTTCACGGAACGAGTGGAAGTATGTGGCTGAAGTGCAGACGCATCTTGACCCCAAACTGCCCCTGGTGCCTTGCCTGGCTGGAGAGATCAACCAGGTGCTGCTCAATCTTCTGGTCAACGCCGCTCACGCTATTGCCGATGTTGCAAAGTCTTCTGAAGGCACACGTGGCACGATTACCATATCAACCCGGCTCGATGGGGACTTCGTGGAGATCAGTGTCGCCGACACAGGTACGGGCATACCGGAGTTCGCAAGGGAAAGGGTGTTTGATCCATTCTTTACGACAAAGGGAGTTGGCAAAGGAACTGGCCAGGGACTCATGTTGGCGCACACCGTGGTTGTGAAGAAGCACGGTGGAAGAATCTGGTTCGAAACCGAAGTTGGCAAGGGCACCACATTCTTTGTGAAGCTTCCGATTTCGGCGACGGCGGAGGCATTGTCATGTTGAAGCGCATTCTTTTTGTCGACGACGAACCCAATCTCCTGATGGGATTGCAGCGTTCTATGCGGCCAATGCGTGCCGAGTGGGAGATGGAGTTCGTCTCTAGCGGGGAAGAAGCTCTGCAGGCAATGGCGCGCAACCCGTTCGACATGGTGGTCACTGACATGAGGATGCCCGGCATGACCGGAGCCGAGCTGCTAGAAAAGATTCAGCAACGTTACCCGCAGACTATTCGCATTGTTTTATCGGGGCAGTCAGATAGGGAATCGATTGTGAGGTCAAGTGCGACGGCGCATCAGTTCCTATCCAAGCCGTGCGATCCAGAGAAGCTCAAGCTGCTGCTGGCAAGGACCGTCGCGCTCACAAATCTCTTGCAAAACGCGGGGCTCAAGAAGTTTGTCTCGCAGTTGAAGTGCATACCCAGCCTGCCATCGATCTACCACGAAGTCACCGCCGAATTGCGCTCGGCGGATCCCTCCTCGCTGCGAATTGGTCAGATCA
Source organism: Occallatibacter sp. (assembly GCA_049590315.1). GTDB lineage: Bacteria > Acidobacteriota > Terriglobia > Terriglobales > Acidobacteriaceae > Telmatobacter. The sequence continues at coordinate 8,105 of JBAWCO010000594.1, forward strand.
TTGCGAAGGATATGGGAATGACCGCCAAGATTCTCCAGATGGTGAATTCCGCAGTGTATGGAGTCCGTGGCGAGATATCCGAGCCTGGACAGGCGGTTCTCATACTGGGGATGGAAACCATCCAGGCGATGGTCCTCTCCCTGAGTATTCTTGCGGCATTCGATCCGCGCGGGTTGAGCGTCGAGGAGGCAGACTGGCTTTGGGAGCACAGCCTAATTTGCAGTAGATTCTCGCGAGCGATCGCAAAATCGCAAGGGATCTCGGGACGCGAACTCGACCCTTTCCAAAGCGCTGGCCTATTACACGATGTTGGAAAAATAGTGATCGCGTCTGCCGATCCTAAGACGTATCGCAGAATTCAAGACATCGCTACTGAGACAGAAACCAGACCATGGCATGTTGAGAACGAACTCCTTGGCTGTAATCACGCAGAGATTGGCGCCTATCTTCTGGGAATATGGGGTCTTCCGACCTTGATTGTGGAGGCCGTGGCGTGGCATCACCATCCCTCGGAGAGCCCGGTAACCGAGTTTTCCACCCTGACTGCTGTACACGCGGCGAGTTCACTTCATGCGCAGATGCATCCTGAGTTCCGGCAAGGCAACCCGGAGATGGATGAGGTTTTTCTTGAGCGGGTTGGAATGGCAGAACGGAAATCTGAATGGATGCGGTGTTGCAAGACGGAAGTAGGAGAAGGAGTGTGAGATGACGGGGAAGGTTCTTTTTGTCGACGACGAGCCTGCGGTGCTCGATGGATATAAGAGGCTGTTGGGACGAGAACTGCAGGTGGACACCGCGGTCGGCGGCGCAGCTGGACTCAAGGCGATCGCAGAAAGCGGTCCGTATGCAGTCGTGGTTTCCGACATGCGCATGCCCGAGATGGATGGGTCGCAATTCCTGGCAAAGGTTCGAGAAGTGGCGCCTTCGACCGTCCGCCTGGCACTGACTGGATATGTGGATATTGAGACGGCGATGGCCGCAGTAAACGTGGGAAATATTTTTCGATTCCTGGCCAAGCCATGCTCGAAAGAAGACCTGCAGAGAGCCATTGCGGCGGCCTTGGAGCAATTCCGCCTCGTCAACGTCGAAAAGGATCTGCTGGAGAATACGCTCCACGGGGCGGTACATGTTCTGTCGGAGGTCTTGAGCTTCAGCAATCCGGCGGCCTTCGTTCGTTCGATGCGGGTGCGCCGCCTGGTGCAACAGGTCGCGGCGAAGCTGGAACTGAAATCCGCTTGGCAATTCGAGATTGCTGCGATGCTTTCGCAACTGGGTTGTGTCGCACTACCTCCGGAGGTGATGAATGCCGCTTATGCAGGCGAGCGGCTGACGCCTGAGGATCAAAAGAAGTATGATGCTCACCCCGCCGTGGCATTTCAGATGCTCTCGCGCATTCCGCGCATGGAGGCGATTGCGCAAATGATCGCGCAGCAAAACAATCGGTATCCAAAGGTTGAGGCCGACAGCGAGGAAGAGAAGCGTGATATCGAGTTCGGCATTCAGCTGCTGCAAACGGGTCTGGCCTTTGATAACTGGCTTGGGCGAGGCCTCAGTCCGGCAGAAGCAGTGAAGAAGGTGCGCGCCAGTCTTCATGGCATTAACAGCTTCATCCTGATGTCTCTTGACGACCTCGTGCCCTTAACCACCACGAGCGTACGCGACTTCGACGTATCGGAACTGGCTGTTGGAATGATTCTGCAGGAGGATCTCAGGAACAGCAATGGCCTTCTGATTGTCGCCAAAGACCTGGAACTTACATTTCAATGGGTAGAACGCCTCAAAGGCTTCTCGCAGCGCGGAGTCATCGGCAAGAGGATTCGCGTTTCAATACCCCAGACTCTCGATGACGACTGGGACAAATGAACCAGCACTTTTGCGCTATGTTAAGCACTCTTTTCTAAACCAGCGCGTGATGGCGTTGGACGAGCGACTCCGGCTTTGCAGCGAGATAGCTGTCAACGGCGGCGGCGGCTTTGCGACCTTCAGCAATGGCCCAGACGACCAAGGATTGGCCTCGGCGCATATCGCCTGCGGCAAAGATTCCGTCGACGGAGGTCATGTAGCCGTCTTTGGTCGCCACATTACCGCGATTGTCGAGCTCAAGTCCAAGCTGCTCGATCATGCCATTGCGGACAGGGCCGAGGAAGCCCATGGCGAGGAGAACCAGATCAACGTCAAGGATGAACTCAGAGCCCTCCATAGCTTCAAACTTGGGCGGCGGGCCAACACGGACCATGTGCAACTGCTTCACATTGCCGTTTTCATCGCCGGTGAATTTCAAGCTATTGATGCTCCAGTCGCGGATGCCGCCCTCTTCATGCGCGCCTTCCGTACGCAGTTGGAGAGGCCAGAGCGGCCATGGAGTTGAGGCTGCGCGCTGCTCAGGTGGCTTGGGCATGATTTCGAACTGGTGAACGCTAAGCGGATTCTGACGATGTGCGGTTCCCAGGCAGTCTGCGCCTGTGTCTCCGCCGCCGATGATGACGACGCGCTTGCCCTCGGCGTGGATGGCGGTTGAATCGACGTGATCGCCCTCGCAGCGATGGTTCTGCTGAGGCAGGTATTCCATGGCGTAATGAACGCCTTTGAGTTCGCGACCGGGGATTTTGAGGTCGCGCGGCTGTTCGGCGCCGCCGCAGAGAAGAATTGCGTCATAGTGCTCGGTCAACGATTCAATAGGAACGTTCACGCCTACATGCGCGTTGGTGAGGAAGGTGACACCTTCGGCGCGCAGCTGTTCGATGCGGCGATCGAGAACGTGCTTTTCAAGCTTGAAATTGGGAATGCCGTAGCGCAGCAGACCGCCGATACGGTCGGCCTTCTCATACACAGTCACGGAGTGGCCGGCGCGACGCAACTGCTGCGCGGCGGCCAAACCAGCCGGCCCGCTGCCGACCACGGCGACACGCTTGCCCGTGGCCTGCTCTGGTGGTTCGGGATGAATCCATCCCTCGGCCCAGGCACGGTCAACGATGTTGCGCTCGATGAGCTTGATGGAGACGGCGGGCTGATTGATGCCGAGGACGCAGGCGGCCTCACAAGGCGCGGGGCAAATGCGTCCGGTGAACTCAGGAAAGTTATTGGTGGCGTGAAGGCGCTTGATGGCGGCTTCCCAGCGACCGTTGTAAACCAGGTCGTTCCAGTCGGGAATTAGGTTGTTGACCGGGCAGCCGCTGTGGCAGAAGGGGACGCCGCAATCCATGCAGCGAGCACCTTGCTCGCGCTGCTTCGCTTCAGGGAATAGCTCATAAATCTCGAACCAGTCCTTGACTCGGTCTTCGACTTTGCGACGGCCGGGCTGCTCACGCTCAATTTCAAGAAAGCCAGTGTCCTTACCCATTTTGCACCTCTGCAGCCGCCAGCAGAGGCGACGTCGTTGTGGGGGATGCATAGACCGCTTCCGCTTCCGGATGGGTCCGTGGAACTCCCAGTACACGTTTATACTCGTGCGGGAAAACCTTAATGAATTGCGCCTGCGCCTCAGCCCAGTGCTCGAGGATCCATGCGGCGCGGGGGCTGCCGGTCAGGTCGCGGTGGCGCTCAAGCAGGCCGCGAACCCTGCTGACATCTTCAGCGGACTGGAGAGGATCGAGATCGACGCTTGCAGGATTGCAGCGACGCGAAGTGAAGTCGCCTGCTTCGTCGTAGACATAGGCGATGCCTCCGCTCATGCCGGCGGCGAAGTTGCGTCCAGTGGTGCCGAGCACGACGACGGTGCCATTGGTCATGTACTCGCAACCATGGTCTCCTACGCCCTCGACGACAGCGGTCGCGCCGGAGTTACGAACGGCGAAACGCTCGCCGGCGATGCCGTTGAGGAAGACCTCGCCGGCAGTAGCGCCGTAGAGAACGACGTTGCCGACGAGGATGCTTTCCTCGGGAAGGAAGCTGGAGGTTTTGGGCGGATAAGCGATGATGCGTCCGCCTGAAAGACCTTTGCCCAGGTAGTCGTTGGAGTCGCCCTCGAGCTCGAGCGTGACACCACTGGGGACGAATGCGCCGAAGCTCTGTCCGGCGGAGCCGCTGAATTTGAAGTGGATGGTGCCGTCTGGTAATCCGGCTGATCCGTAGCGTCGGGCGATTTGGCCGCCCAGCATGGCGCCGACGGTGCGATGGACGTTGCGGATGGCGAAGCTGGCGGTGACCGGAGTCTGCGACTCAAGGGCCGGCGCAGCTTTGGCGATGAGCGCGTGATCGAGAGCGGTGTCGAGACCGTGATCCTGGGCCTGCATCTTGCGGCGCGCAACACGGGAGGGTAGAGTGGGCGAGTAAAGGATCGAAGAGAGATCGATGCCCTTTGCCTTCCAATGAACATCGGCGACGGCGGCGTCGATCTTGTCGACGCGGCCTACCATTTCGTCGACGGTGCGGAAGCCGAGCTTGGCCATGTGCTGGCGCATCTGCTCGGCGATGAAGAAGAAGAAGTTGATGACGTGCTCGGGCTGACCGGTGAAGCGTGCGCGCAACACCGGGTCCTGAGTGGCGATGCCGACCGAGCAGGTGTTGAGATGGCATTTGCGCATCATGATGCAGCCCATGGTGATGAGCGGGGTGGTGGCGAAGCCGAATTCCTCCGCGCCGAGCAGAGCGGCAATGACGACATCGCGGCCGGTCTGGAGCTTGCCGTCAGTCTGCACGCGAATACGGCTGCGCAGGTCGTTGAGCAGGAGGACCTGCTGCGTCTCAGCAAGGCCGAGTTCCCAGGGCAAGCCCGCGTGCTTGATGGAACTGAGCGGGGAAGCGCCGGTGCCGCCGTTGTCGCCAGAGATGAGCACGACGTCGGCATGCGCCTTGGAGACGCCCGCCGCGACGGTGCCTACTCCGACTTCAGAGACGAGCTTGACGGCGATGCGCGCCTGGGGGTTGACGTTTTTCAGGTCGTAGATGAGCTGCGCAAGATCTTCGATGGAGTAGATGTCGTGATGCGGCGGGGGTGAGATGAGTCCGACGCCCGCGATGGAATAGCGCATCTTGGCGATGACATCATCTACCTTGTGACCGGGCAACTGTCCGCCTTCACCGGGCTTTGCGCCCTGGGCCATCTTGATCTGCAACTCGTCTGCGTTGACCAGGTAGTTCGTCGTGACGCCGAAACGTCCGCTGGCAACTTGTTTAACGGCGCTTCGGCGCAGATCGCCGTTGGTGTCGCGCTCAAAGCGGTCTTCGCTCTCGCCGCCTTCACCGGTGTTGGACATGCCGCCGATGCGATTCATGGCAATGGCCAGGGTCTCATGTGCTTCTTTGCTGATGGATCCGAAGCTCATAGCGCCGGTGGTGAAGCGCTTGACGATTTCCTTGGCCGGCTCGACTTCATCAATGGAAATCGGCTCGTCGGCGTACTTGAGTTCAAGGAGGCCGCGCAGGGTACACAGATTGCGATTTTGATTGTCGATCAGGTCGGTGTATTCCTGGAACGTGGCGGGGTTGTTGGCCCGTACGGCCTGCTGCAGTTTTCCGATGGTGAGCGGGTTGAGCAGGTGGTACTCACCGCCTTCGCGGTATTGATAATGTCCACCCACGACCAGATCGGTTTCCGATTCGGTAAGTGGCTGGAAGGCATAAGCGTGCTTGAGCAGGGCTTCGCGTGCGAGCACGTCGAGGCCGACGCCCTCAATGCGCGAGGCTGTCCCTGGGAAATAGGCGTCGACCAGCGTCGAGTTGAGGCCGACGGCCTCAAACACTTGTGCGCCGCGATAACTTTGCAGGGTGCTGATGCCCATTTTAGAGAAGGTCTTGAGCAAGCCCTTGTTGATGGCCTTGATGAAGTTCTTCTCAGCGTACTCGGCGGTGACTTTTTCCGGAAGCAGGCCGCGGCGCTTTAGGTCGTGGATGGACTCGATAGCCAGGTAAGGATTGATAGCACTTGCGCCGTAACCGATGAGCAAGGCAAAGTGCATGACTTCGCGCGGCTCGCCGCTCTCGATGATGAGCGCGACCTGTGTGCGGGTCTGCTCGCGCACCAAACGGTTATGCACTGCGGCCATCGCCAGCAAGCTGGGGATAGGCGCATAGGTGGCATCGACGCCACGATCGGAGAGGATGAGCAGCGTGTAGCCGGATTGCACCGCATGGGCCGCGCGGGCGCTGAGGTCTTCAAGTGAGTGGCGGAGTCCTAGTTCGCCATCCGCGGCGCGGAAGAGCGCCGGCAGCGTCGTGGCAAGTAAATCGCCCGACGAGACGCGACGCAGCTTCTCCAGGTCACGATTGGTCAGAATGGGGTGAGGCAGCTTGAGGGTGTGGCAGTTCTCAGGCGCCTCATCGAGGATGTTACGCTCCGTGCCGATGTAACTGATGAGCGACATCACGAGCTCTTCGCGGATGGGATCGATGGGCGGATTGGTGACCTGCGCAAAGAGCTGTTTGAAGTAATTGAACAGCGGCTGAGGACGGTCAGAGAGGCAGGCAAGTGGGACATCGGTGCCCATGGAACCGATGGGCTCCTCACCCTTGGCGCCCATAGGTCCAAGCAGGATTCGCAGATCCTCTTCGCTGTAGCCATATGCGCGCTGCCGACGCAGCAGAGTTTCAGGGTTGGAGGCGATGACGCGCGAGGGCTCAGGCAGATGGTCGAGAGTGATCTGCTGTTCCTTGAGCCAGGCAGCGTAAGGCTGGCGGGCGGCCAGTTCCTTCTTGATTTCGGCGTCGGAGATGATACGCTTTTGCACCGTATCGACCAGGAACATGCGGCCGGGCTGAAGACGCCCCTTCTTGCGAATATCTTCGTCGGGCACTTCAAGGACGCCGGCTTCGGAGGCGAGCACGACCAGATCGTCCTTGGTGACGATGTAGCGGCCGGGGCGCAGGCCGTTGCGGTCGAGTGTTGCGCCGATGACGCGGCCATCAGTAAATGCGATGGCTGCGGGGCCGTCCCACGGCTCCATCAGCGAGGCGTGGTACTCGTAGAAGGCGCGCTTTTCTTCGTCCATGTCAGGATTGCCGGACCAGGCTTCTGGAATGAGCATGGCCATGACATGAGGCAGCGAACGGCCGGATTGAAAAAGGAACTCGACGGCGTTATCGAGCGAAGCGGAGTCCGAGTTGCCGGGACCGATGATGGGATAGAGGTGGTTGATCTTGCCGTCGTAAAGCGGGGTCCGGTAGATGGACTGGCGGGCGTTCATCCAACTGACGTTGCCGCGGATGGTGTTGATTTCGCCGTTGTGGGCTACGTAGCGATAGGGGTGGGCCAGCTTCCAGCTCGGAAAGGTGTTGGTGGAGAAGCGCTGGTGGACAAGGCAGAGCGCGCTAGTAACCAGGGGATTGGCCAGCTCGAAATAAAACTTCTCAATCTGCGGCGCCAGCATGAGGCCCTTGTAGATGATGGTGCGACAGGAGAAAGAAGGGACATAAAAGGTCTCCTTGTCTTCGATCTCGGACTCGGCAACCTCGTTCTCCGTGCGGCGGCGGATGCGGTAAAGCAAGCGCTCAAAGGCGTCCTCATCCAATTCCGCTCCATCTGAAGCTTTGGGACGGCCTACGAAGAGTTGCTCGATGTAAGGCTGGGAGTTGCGGGCCTCGCGGCCGACGGCATTGCCGTTGACCGGCGTATCGCGCCAGCCGAGGACGACGAGGCCTTCTTCCTGTGCAATGCGTTCGAAGACGCCTTCACATTGCAGGCGGCTATGCTTGTCCACGGGAAGAAAGCACATGGCCACGCCATAAGCGCCGGGGCCGGGTAGCTGAATTCCCAACTCGCCACACTCGCGCGCAAAAAAGGTGTGGGGAATCTGAATCAGGATGCCGGCGCCGTCTCCGGTCTCGGGGTCGCAACCCGCGGCCCCGCGATGGGTGAGGTTGATGAGAACCTCAAGACCTTTGCGGATGATTTCGTGACTCTTTTCGCCGCGAATGCTGGCGACCAGTCCCATACCGCAGGCATCGTGTTCATTCCGTGGGTGATAAAGACCCTGCGGCGGTGGAGTGTGGAGACGACTATCCGATGTATGCATGGCGACCTTCTTAATGAGCTTTGTGGTGCAGTAACCATTGCGTGACTGGAAGGACACAACCGCACTGCGATTCCATGATGGGAAATCGCCCAGGTCCCTCAATAAGGTGGCCTACCGAAACAGGCCTTGCAACGTGGAGTACCGCTGAACTCTTTAATATATCGAAAATTTCGCATCTCTGTTGAAATTCATTGCTGGGGTCTGGCCCAAATTGTGGGAATCGCAGAGATGAACGCGGGGAACGACAGCGGGTGTTGAGGCTCTATCTGACAGGAGAAAGGCCGCACTAGCTTAGCGTGACTGCTTGGGCGCGGACCTGGCGTAGCGGCAGAGCAGTGGCCGCGGTGAAGGATTTCTGAACTTCTGCAAGCACGGAGAGGGCGATGGTTTCAGGGGATTCAGCGCCCAGATCGAGACCCATGGGAGCATGCAGTTGGGCGAGCCAGCGCTCGGTTTGTGCAGCGCTCGCAGGCAGATTGAGCAGTCGGGCGGCTTCTGCAAGGAGTTCACGGGTGCGACGCTGCGGCCCTAGCACGCCGACATACGCTAGCTGGGCGTCAAGCGCCAGGAGAGAGGCAAGGATGTGCGAATCCTGTTCGAAACTGTGAGTCATGAGCACGGCTGCGTCGTGAGCGCGAAGATTGACGAGGGAAGGCGTCGGGGCGGGGGATTGGTTAGGGAGCAGTTCCGCTAGTGTCAGGACATGAAGTTCGTCGGCTAACGGGAAACGCTCACGAGTGGCGAGGTGCGATCGGCCGTCGGCGACAGCGACGTACCAGCCCAACTCTTTAGCGAGGCTGAGAATCGGATGGGCATCGTCGCCGGCGCCGAAGATCCAAAGGCCGGGACGCGCCGCGCGAAAGTTGGCCCAGGCGCGGAGACTGGCATCTTGAATTGAAATGTGGCGCTCTATTGAGGCGCCGCGATCGAGCGCAAGATTTGCCAATTCCTGAAGTTCAAGATAGATGGAGGCTGGTTGGAGTTCTCCCTCTCGAACGCCTTCGCCCGAATGATGGCGAGGGGATGGAGCACGCACAGCGAGGCGTCCGTCAGGACTGGGCAGCATGACGCCAGCGAAGGTGCGTTGACCAAGGAGAGAGCCTTCCAGAACGGTTGCGACGGCGAGCGGAATGCGACGGATGAAGGCCTGTTCCAAAGCGTGGAGAACGGGGGTAGCAGTTGTGCTGCGCTCCAGGAGGAGATAGATCACGCCGCCGCAGCCGGATCCGTAGGGAAGGTCGCCGTCCTCCTCAAGGGTCGAATAGCGCTGGATTGTGGGCCCATCCGAAGTGAGCCACCAGGCGCGCTGAGCAACCTGGGCTTCAAGGCATCCACCGCTTACAGTGCCGGCGCGACGACCATCCGATGCGAGCAACATGCAGGCTCCGGGTTTGCGATAGCTTGAGCCTTCGACTTCGATGACCGTGGCAAGAACGTAGTCCGCGCCGGCAGCTTCCAATTCGCGCCAGAGGGCCAGAATGCGCTTGAGGTCGGTCATATTTCCATTCTCGCTCAAACAGTCTAAATGGCGCCTTCAGAATTGCGATCCCCGAGAATTTAGATGCGCATACACAGGGAAGACAACGTCGCTCACGGAACAAACTTCAGCGAATAGGTTGTTGCCGGGTCCACTGGGCTGTGCAGGATGCCGAGAGAGTTGAGTTGCTCATAGGTCGACCGCCAGCGTGCCGCGGTCATGTGGCCGGTTTGTGCGCCCGTGGCGTCGCCGCCAACGATAAAGCCGCCGTCGCGTAGAGCCTGGGAGGTGTAAGCCTCCTGCGCTGGATTGAGCGCGGGGTTGAGTTTGAGCAGATAGGCGTTGGTGGCTGTGGGATCGCTCAAGTAGGATTGCCAACCGCGGATGCTGGCTCGCACGAACTTGGCGACAATGTCAGGGTGCTGAGCGGCAAAGTCGCGAGTAGTGAACTGGACGCGGTAGGGGTCATAACCGGAAGAGCTGATGAGCAACGTGCGCACTTGAGCTCCAGCCTGCTTTGCGAGGAAAGGCTCACTGGTCACGAAGATTTGCTGGACGTAGCCGGGATCAGCCAGGAAGTTGGCGATGGACAGAGTGGAAGGAATCTGGCGGATCTGGCGGAGACCATACCGCGATGTGACGAACTTGATCCAGGTGGCGCCGGTCTGCGCGGCGATCGTGTGACCTTCAAGGCCCTTGAAGTCGTGAATGGGCGAGTCTTGGTGAACCATGATCGCTTGCGGGTCGTGCTGCATCGTGGCGGAGACGGCGATGACGGGAAGGCCATTCGCGTTCCACTCAAGGATGGCGTCGCTGGATCCCAGGCCGAAATCGGCTTTGCCGGTGGAGACCAGTTGAACAGCGCTGCCGTATTGGGGAAGTGGCAGAAGGGTCACATCGAGGCCCTCGGCCTTGTAGTAGCCGAGAAGTTGTGCGGCAAAGAATCCGCCATGCTCCGGTTGCGGATACCAATCGAGCTGAAGGCGGATCGGGGTTAGGCCATTCTCCGCGGTGGGTTGCTGATTGCGACAACCGCCGAGGTTGAAAGCGAGCGCGAACACGACTGCGAACGCAGCCAGGGAGAAGAATTTGATTGATCTCAACGCTTACCTCTAGGATTAAAAGAAGGCGTTCTTAAGGAGAAAGTTATCACGGCCGAGATGATGGAGCTTTCGCATTTCTGGCGGCGCCGAGCTGGGCCGCGAGTTGCAGCAAGGCTTCGTCGTTGCCGCGGGCGGCCGCCAGTTGCATACCGCCATGGGCGCACGGGATGGTGACCACCGGAACGCCGGCCAGGCTGAATGGCGTGGTGTATCGCAACAGGCGGGTGCGAGTCTGGCTGTGGTCCGCGCCGGCGGCGAGGCGGGCGACGGGGATGGCGGGAAGCAGGATTAAATCGTGCTTGCTGAGGAGCTCGTCCATCTTCTGGTGGAATTTGGCGCGCCGAAAATGCAAGGTTGTACGTTCCTGTGACGTGATATGCGCGCCCCATTCAAGGCGTTCGCGGATGGCGGGAGCAATTTGCTCGAAGTGTCCGGCGTGGATGCGGGCGGCTTCCCAGGCCTGGATGGGCGCGAAGATTTCGAAGGAGTCGGCCCACCAATCTACGTTAACGACTGAGGCTCGCAGACCGAGGGATTCGAACTCGTGAATAGTGGCATGGAATTCCGCGATGATTTCCGGTTCGCAATCGTGGAGAAAACTGTCATCGACCACGGCGATGTTGTTGAATTGGGCGAGCTGAGGGGGCTCCTCGGGGGCGAAGAGGCTGGCGAGGAACGGCGCATCTTCAAGGTCGCGAAAGAGGGCGCCCATGGTGTCAAAGGATTCAGCGAGGTGCGCGGCGCGGTGCCATCGCCCTCGGCCGAGCGACGCGCGATAACCTGCCAAACCGCAGAGCGCAGCGGGCGCGCGGACGGAGCCACCAGTGTCCGTGCCGATGGCGGCAACTGCGGAGCCCTCAAGCACGCTGGCCGCCGCGCCGGAAGACGAGCCACCGGTGAGCGCGCTCGGATTGCCGGGTTGCAGGCAGTCGCCGAACTCAGGATTCTCGCCGGTGATGCCGTAGGCCAGGGGATGCAGGTGGGTCTTGCCGGTGATCACGGCGCCGGCCGCGCGAAGTCCTTTTACCAGCCAGGAATCGTGGGCTGCCGGACCGTTGAGATCGCGATAGAATTTGACTCCGCAACTGGTGGGGGCACCCGCCAAATCGAAACAATCCTTGACCGAGATGGGCAGTCCCCAGAGGTTGTTGAGTCCGTCGCCAAATGGCCGAGGCTCCGCTTCCGCGCGCGCCGCTTCTGCTCGGGTCCACGCCGCGTCCTGCCAGAGATAGGTGTTGTGGCTCGCATTCTTGTTGGAGCGGGCAAGTGCCTCCTCAGCCAAATCAGAGGGCCGCACCGCGCGACTGGCCAGAGATGAGCGAAGGTCGCGAATGGTCCACGGAAGAGTGGTCATGCAACGATTGTAGGGGGTAAAAATCGAGCTGCGCGAGTGCGATTTTTCAACCCTGAACGAGCAGCCAGTCGTGCTAAGTTCGAGTATGGGAGTTAAGGCAACCGCCGGGGGCCGCGAGATCGGGAAGAGATCAACTGTCCCGGATGCAAGCGTTGATCTGGAGCGAATGGCTGCGATTGCTGCTTTTACTGCGCGCTCATTGCGTACTCAGAATCCAAGGCCTTTTGGCGCTTCGATCGTACACACGAAATCCGGAAAGCTGCTGCTTCGCGCATTGAATGCGGTCCGGCAGGAGTTCGATCCGAGCGCGCATGCCGAAGTTCGTGCGATCCGGCTGGCAACTAAGCGGCTGAAGCAACTATCTCTGGCCGGATACACGCTCTACTCTACGTGCGAACCGTGTCCGATGTGCATGAGTGCGGCGCTTTGGGCGGGAGTGGATCGCGTAGTCTATGGGGCGACAATCGATGATGCAAATCAGCATTGCAATCAGATACAGATTCCAGCGATCGAAGTGGCCCGTCGCAGCGATATGAGTTGTGCTGTGGATGGGCCGATTCTGCGCGACGAGTGCTATGCTCTTTTTACTCATCCCCAGATGTTGCGGGCATTTCGTCTTTGGTCCACACGCAAGAGAAGTTGATTGGAGAGGTCTTTCCAGTGCAGGACGGACTTGCAGCACGGCTCTCTGAGGTCGTCGCCGACCCCGCGCGCGTATTGACGGCGCCGGCGGTGCTTGACCGGCTGTCGCATGACTTCTATTGGTATTCTCCGGTGCTGCGCCCCTTACTGGTGAGCAAAGTTGGCGAAGTGGCAGTGCAGCCAGTAAGCGTGGAAGAGGTGCTGGCTGTGCTGCGTTTCGCGGGTAAACATGCAGTGCCGGTTACGGTGCGCGGCGCAGGTACAGGCAATTACGGTCAGTGTGTTCCGCTGGAAGGCGGCATCGTGCTCGATCTTTCGCGGATGGACAAGCTCGAAGGAATCACTGCGGATGGTGTGGCCGTGTGCCAGCCGGGGCTGCGGTTAGGCGCGCTGGAAACGGAAGCGCGCAAGCAGGGTTGGGAGTTACGCATGTATCCGTCGACGCTGGCTAAGGCGTCAGTGGGCGGGTTCCTTGCGGGAGGGTCTGGCGGCATTGGCTCGGTTACGCACGGTGGGCTGCGGGACTTCGACAATGTGCGCGCGATTGAAGTTGTGACGATGGAAGAGGAACCACGTGTGGTATTGCACGAAGGCCCGGCAGTACACGAGATCCTGCATGCATGGGGCACCAATGGCGTGCTGACACGCATCTGGTTCCCACTGACGCCCGCAGTCGAGTGGACACAATGGACGGCTGCATTCGATACCTATCAACAAGCATTCCGATTTACGCAATCGATCGCCGTGGACCTGTCGTGGACCAAGCGGCTGGCGACGGTCTTCGAATGGCCCATTCCTTCGTTCTTTGTGCCGGTGAAACAGGTGGTGCGCGAAGGCAAAGCGCTGGCGCTGATCATGATTGAGACCGCACAGGCCGGGGCTTTAAGCGCTGCCGCGGGGTTGGTCGGCGGAGAAGTTACATTTTGCGGGGCATATCAGGGGCCAAGAACGCAGCCGCTGCTCAGCGACTACACCTGGAACCATACAACACTGTGGGCGATGAAGGCGGATGCTGCGTACACGTATTTGCAATGCGGATTTTCGCTAACCGAGTGCGAGGAACAGTTTCGACTGCTGCGCGAGCGCTATGGGAACGAAATTCTATTTCACATTGAGTTTATGAAGAACGGCGACGGTGTGGTGATTCCGGGAGCCATTCCCGTGGTGCGTTTTACGACCGAGGAGCGCTTGAATGAGATGATTGCCTATTGCCGGTCGATTGGTGTGTTTGTCGCCAACCCGCACGTGAACTACCTTGAGGACGGCGGGCGCTTTCGCAGCGACAATATTCAGTTGATGGCAAAACAGAAATACGATCCGCGCGGGCTGCTGAATCCGGGCAAGATGATCAGCTTCCGCAAGGAGGCGACGCGATGAAGACGTGGATTCCTGACTCGCGCAACTTTGCTTATCTCACCTGGAAGCAGGTAGACGCACTGCCGCGTGCAACTACGCTGCTGGTGCTGCCTACGGCGGCCATCGAGCAACACGGGCATCATTTGCCACTGGCAACCGACACGCTAATCAATAATCTGCTGCTCGGCAAGGCGCTTGAACAGGTTCCGGCAGAACTGCCAATTTATGCGCTGCCACCGGTTTGCTATGGAAAAAGCAATGAGCACATCGGTTTTCCGGGGACACTTTCGCTGAGTTCGCAGACGTTTCTTGCGGTAGTGCGGGACCTGGGTGCGAGCATCGCGGCAAGCGGGTTCAAAAAGCTCGTTCTCTACAACACGCATGGCGGCAACACTTCGCTGGTGGACGTGTTGGCGCGTGATTTGCGCGCTGAGTTCGGGCTGCGCACTTTTAGTTTGTTTGGTTCGCCGGGTGCGGCATTTGAGGGTGTCAGCACGCAGGAGCGCATGTATGGCTTCCATGCGGGCGAAATTGAAACTGCATATCTGTTGCATGGGGTGCCCGAGCTGGTGCATCCAAGGGAGTACACGGCGAACTATATTGCGCGTGTAGATGAGTCCGAGTTGCTGAAACCCGAAGGCTCAGCCGCGAACTTTGCCTGGCTCACTAAAGACATTGCGCCCAGTGGCGTGATGGGCGATCCAAGCGCAGCCACCGCGGAGAATGGGGAACGGTGGTCGCGCGAGGCGGCTGCGCGCATCGCGGAGATTCTGGTAACGATGTACAACTTTGAGCCAAGGCATGGGGCTTGATCATGGCTTTAGTTGATTGCGGAAGCGGAGTTCGTCTGGAGCGTGGGGTCGAGTGCCGGCTTTCGGATGGAACGGTACTCAAATCGGATCATTACTTTCCTCCGGACGATGGACCAGCTGGTGAGGGACCGTGGCCGACGCTGCTGATGCGTCAACCCTACGGACGCGACATTGCGTCGACGGTTGTGTATGCGCATCCCGCGTGGTTCGCGCAGCATGGTTATCACGTGGTGATCCAGGATGTGCGCGGGCGCGGCGACTCCGGAGGCGAGTTCTATCCATTTCGTCACGAAGGCCGGGACGGCGCGGAGACCATTGCCTGGCTGCGCGGCCACTCGGCGTCAAACGGACGCATTGGCATGTATGGATTTTCTTATCAGGGCGCGACACAGCTTCTGGCAGCCGCGGAGCAGCCCGAGGGGTTGCAGTGTATTGCACCGCATATGACAGCGACAGATTTGTATAACGGCTGGTTCTATCATCATGGCGCGCTGCGGCTGAGTTCGAGCCTTGGATGGGGAATTCAATTGTTGCGCGAGGATGCACGCCGCCTGGGGTTGCGTGAAGCAAGCGACAGGCTGGAATCGGCATGGAACAATATTCGGTCGCAGGCGACACATCTTCCCTACGCTGAGCATCCTGCAATCGCAGACGCGGCGTTGCCAGGCTACGTGCGCGACTGGTTTGCGCATCGAGAGGCGGACGAGTATTGGGCTCAGTTAGACGTCAGCACAAGGCTCGATCGAATCTGTGTTCCCGCGCTACACGTTGCCGGCTGGTTCGACACGTATATCGAGGGATCGATTTCGGGGTATCTGGCGCTGCGCGACCAAGCGGGCAGCGAATTTGCCCGCGAGAATCAATATCTGATTGCGGGGCCGTGGGTGCATATTCCATGGGGAGATTATGCGGGCGAAGCAAACTTTGGAAAGGCGGCAAATCTCGATACAGATGTCATTCTCGTGAAGTGGTTCGACCACTGGCTCAAGGATACAAACGCTTTCGCAGACGAGCCGCGGATTCGTCACTTTGCGTTGGGCGCGAATGCATGGCGAAGCGCCGGTATATGGCCGGATGAAGCAGAGCACCCGCTTTATCTGCACAGCAAGGGCAATGCCAATTCGCGCAAAGGTGATGGGAGCCTGAGCAAAGAAGCCCCCGGCGAGGATGGGAACCTGGGAGAAGAACCTCGCGATGTTTTTGTCTATGACCCTGAGGTGCCTGTGGTGGCACCGGGCGGACCGCAGGCCTTAAGCGGATCCTTCGACCAGGCTGGACTTGAGCTAGGCAACAACTTGCTGGTCTATACGTCGGAACCGGTGGGGAGCGCGACAGAGATCTTCGGACACCCGCGTATCTGGTTCTATGCGACGACTTCCGCTGGGAGCGCGGATTTCACTGCGAAGATTGTGCGAGTGACTTCAAACGGACGCGCGGAGTTCCTTTCGATGGGGATTGCACGCAGTTCCTCGCTGTTTCGCAATAGCGGCTATGTTGCCGACGAGATACATGCGTGGGAGTTCACGCTGGAACCGGTTTCGTTCGTTCTTGCTCCAGGAGAACGACTACGGTTGGAGATCGCCAGTTCGGCATTTCCCCTTTACGACCGCAACCCCTCTACAGGAGTTCCACCACACCTTGCGGATCATTGGAGTTGGAGGCGTTCCACACAACAGGTTCTGCATTCTTCCATGTATCCGTCGGTGCTCTACCTGCCGATCAAGGGAGAGGATGGATGGTGAGTGAGGCACGGGCTGCGATACCGGAGATCAAGCTGGAGGGCGTAAGCAAACATTTTCGCAATACAACGATTGCGCTGAAGGCCATTTCTCTTACAGTCGAGCGTGGTGAGTTCGTTACCTTTCTAGGACCTTCGGGTTGCGGCAAATCAACACTGCTGAAGGTGGTTTCAGGGCTGAGTCCAGTGAGTGAAGGCCAGGTGCAGGTGAACGGAATGACGCCAGTAAATGCGCGCGAACTGATGAGCTTCATTTTCCAGGATGCGACACTACTGCCGTGGCGCACGGTGGAACAGAACGTGGGCCTGGGGATGGAGCTCGAGTACGCGGCGCGGGCGGCGCGCAAAGAGCGCGTGGCGCGAATGCTGGAACTGGTTAGCCTGGGGCATGTGGCCACCAGTTACCCACGGCAGCTCTCCGGTGGAATGAAGATGCGCGTGTCAATTGCGCGCGCGCTGGTGAGCAGGCCGCGCATTCTGCTAATGGACGAACCATTTGCCGCGCTGGACGAGATGTCGCGGGATCGCCTGAACGAGGAGTTGCTGCGTCTTTATCGGGAGCAACAGTGGACGGTTCTTTTCGTGACGCACTCGGTGGCCGAGGCGGTGTTTCTTTCAACGCGCATTGTGATTCTTGCAGCGCATCCGGGACGTGTGGCGCACGAGATCCGAGTGGATTTGCCGTGGCCTCGTACGGCCGAGACGCGCGAGTCAAAGGCCTTTGAGGAACAGGTAACGCAGGCCTCGAGGATGTTGCGAGGGGTGTACCAGGGATGAAGAGACAAGGGCTGCTGGTGTTGAACAGCGTGATTGTGCTCTTGTGCATGGTGGGCCTCTGGCAGGCTGTGGTCAGTTTGAATCATTTGCAGGTTTACATTTTGCCCGGACCGCTAGTGGTGGCGAAGGCACTCCGAGAGCGCTTCCCAAGCCTTTTGAATTCGCTGATGATCACAACTGAAGAGGCCGCGGGCGGGTTAATCGCAAGCATTGTTGTTGGGGTGGGGGTGGCGATGATATTTGCCCAATGGCGCTGGTTGCGGCAGGTGTTCTACCCGTACACGATCCTGTTGCAAACGGTGCCGATTGTGGCCCTGGCTCCGCCCATCATCCTGTGGGCGGGAGCGGGGATTCTTTCAGTTACCATCGTGACGTTTATCATTTGCCTAGCGCCCATTATTGCAAATACCACGCAGGGATTGATCAGCGTTGATGCAAATTTCATTGATCTGTTTCTGATGTATAAGGCGACTCCGGGGCAAGTCTTGTTCAAGCTTCGGCTACCGAACGCGTTGCCCAATCTGTTCGCCGGCATTCGCATTTCGGCAGGTATCAGTGTCATTGGAGCACTAACGGGCGAGTTGTTCGCCGGCTCCACGCGGGTGGGTGAAGGCGGGCTAGGCTATGCGATCACCTATGCGAACAATCAGATGGAAACCAGCTATATGTTTGCCCTGGTGCTGGCGGCTACAGTGCTTGGATTCTCTTTCTTTTTCGTTGTGATGTTTCTAGAATGGCTGACCTTGCATAACTGGCACGAGTCCAGCATGCCGCAGACGGCGGAATAGGGAGACACCGGATGTTACGCATGGAATCGAAGACGGGATGGTGGTTGATTACGCATCCGGACCACGCGCGGCTCGCCGGGGAGTTTGCGGCGGCGTGGGGAAACGCGCGATTTCGCAAACCGGAACCACGCGCACGCGTGCTGAAGGGGATTGCCTGCCACGACGACGGATGGGCAGCGCGCGACGAACACCCTTCGATCACGCGGCAAGGGAAGCCTTCGGCATTTTCGACAGAACTCGTAGGCAAATACTCTGCATTCGAGGAGATCGACCTCGAAGAGTACCTTGCGGTGCGCGACCGCGCTGTGAGGATCATTGCGGAACAGGATTCTTACGCCGGATTGTTGATCTCGATGCACACATACAATCTGCTGACTGCTCATGCCGACCGCTCGACGATTGCGCCGGAGGGGCTGGTGCTGCTGGATGCATTTCTCGATAGGCAGCGCGCGTTTCAGAGTCAACTGCTTGCGGCGATCGCGGCGGACGCTTCGCTTACGTCGAAGCAGAAAGCCGAACAGACAATCCTGGAGCACTTCAGACTCTTGCAGGCATGCGATAATCTTTCGCTATTGGCGTGCGTGGCATTTGCATCGCCCGCGCATCTGTTGCACCCGCTGCCACTCAATGGGGGCGGGAGTGTCGAGGTGGAAGTGTTGCCGATTGCGTCACGACATTTTCGCTTGGAACCCTGGCCATTCGCAAAGCCGGAGATGAGTTTTGGATTTCCTGCGCGACACGTACAGGGCAAGTTCTTTGCGGATTCGGAAAGTCTGGAGACCGCATTTCACGCGGCTACGTTAGAAATGCTGCAAGTTACGCTTTTCGAATAATCCAATCGAGATTTGTCCAACACAAAAGGGAGACTGCGGATTGCGCGGTCTCCCTTTTGTGTCTGGACGAACTGGTACTAAAAGTCAAAGTGCAGGGACATTTGAATCTGGCGTGGGCTTCCGATGGTGTGCTTGGTGACGCCCAAGCCGCCGGGGGCAGCCGTGTACAGGCTGTAAGGGTCCGTGTCGTAAACGGGAGCGTTGTTGAAAGAGTTGTTCTGCGTCACGTCGTCGGATGGAATGTCGAAGCTGGTGGTGTTGGTGACATTGTAGATGTCGAAGGTGTAACGCAGGTTGTATTTCTCCCGGAAGGCGATCTGCTTGACGAGCGACGCATCGGCGCGTTTCTGGTAGGCCTGGCGGAAGATGTTGCGCTGTCCGGTTGTGAAGGCGGTCTCAAATACATCGCCATTCGGCACGCCCGATGTTCCTGGTGCGACGAGAGGAATGGTAAAGCAGGATGCTTTGAGAGCGGCGGACGCGGCGGTTCCATCGTAAAAGGCTCCTGACTTTCCAGTGACAGCGCTTTTCGCGGTGCAACCCTTGGCGAGCGGAACGATGGGATTCGTGATGCCATCGAATGTGCTATAGAAAAGGCTGCCGACTGCGCCAGAAAAGTCGATGATGCTGTAGGGCTGACCGCTCTGGATGATGCCGACGCCGTGGAGAGCCCAACTATTTACGATCTTACCCATAAGGGTTCCTTCGCCATAGAACTTGGGCAGCGTATATCCATAAGTGAAGTTGAGGACATGCTTGCGGTCGAAGTCGGCTGAGCCGTAGCCGCTGCGCAGTTTGTTTGGGTCGTTACCGTTATAGAAGAGACCCAGGGCGCTCTGTTCGTCGGTGGCATGGGAGTAGGTGTAAGACACGCCGGCCTGGAATCCATGGCTCAAGCGCTTTTCAAGATGAGCCTGTAGCGCGTGATAGGCGGAGATACCCGCCGCGGTGTAGGTCTCGGACTCCGATGAGTAGCCGACATACGGGACACGCAAATCGACGTTGCCGCCTTCGTAGTTCTGCTGCATCTGGCCGTATTGGCAGTTGGCCCCCGTCGGATCGTTGACGCAGATGGGCGAGAAAGTGTTGGGATCGAGGACGGTGTAGCCATAGCTGAAGTATTGGGCGTGCGGGCCGCCGGCAAGGGCAGGGCTGCCTTGGGTTGCGATATGCGCCTGGTTGAACGGAAGAGGAATGACCTGGTGACGTCCGAGGTTGCCGACGTAGCCCACCTCCACCATCAGCGTATTGCTCGGCTGCCACTGCAAATCGAGCGTGAAGTTGATGCTGTAAGGTAGTTTGTTGGCGCGGTTATAGTCACCCAGCGTGAACGGCTGAGCACCGGCGATGATACCGGCGGCGGTGGGCAGGTAGTTGATGAGCGAAGCCGCACTGGGGTTAGAGGGACCAGGGCCGAGTGTAGTGCCCCAGGGCGTAGCGAGCGAATAGGCGCTG
Organism: Occallatibacter sp.; assembly: GCA_049590315.1. Classification (GTDB taxonomy): domain Bacteria; phylum Acidobacteriota; class Terriglobia; order Terriglobales; family Acidobacteriaceae; genus Telmatobacter. Next base: position 28,389 of record JBAWCO010000594.1, read on the forward strand.
GTGTCTGGCCCGTAGGGAGTTCCGGCGCCGCAGATCGGGATGAAGAAATCATAGAGGAAACTGGTGTTTCCGTAAGGCGAGGCGCTATAGGGGCAGGTCTGTTGCGTGACGAACGGCGGCGTCTGGCTGATGCCGAACGGTCCGCCGGATACCTCGCCGGCAGCATATCCCGGTGAGAAGTAGGTGTAGAGTTCACCGCGGTCGTAGTACATGCCAGTGCCGGCGCGAACAACGACCTTGTTGTTCAATTTCTCCGGTTGCCAGGCGAAGCCGAGTCGCGGGGCGATACCCCATTGCCGGCCGGTAAGAGTCGTGTCGCTGACACCCTTGGTTCCGTTTGCGTTGTTGCCTGCGATGATCAGACCGGAGCTCTCGATGGTGTCGTTGGCGGCGCTGTATTGATACTGCGAAGGCTCGAAGTTGAAGATACGTCCGTACTTTTCAGTTAGTCCGCCATTCCAGTCGTAGCGCACGCCCAAAGTGATAGTGAGATTGGGCCTAGCCTGAAACTTGTCGGAGGCGTAGAGCCCCGTCTGGTTGGCGCGATAGTAGCGATTGGCATCCCCTTGCAGAAACGTGGTGGCCACAAATCCGTTGGTGCTGTATGGAGTGACCCAATTCTTTGCAAAGGTAGCGAAATCCGGTGATGCAGCCGTACCGGTTCCGGTGCGCAGGTCCCGGATATCGAGTTGAGTGAAAGCGTAGCTGCCACCGAAGGTGAGGGAATGACGGCCCACGGTCAAAATAGCATTCCCTGAGGGTTGAAGCCGGTTCTGGAAGACACCGGTGTTTGCGCTCTGCGAGGCCGCACTGGGTCCAATGTTGAGCGATTGAGCGCCGAGCCCTGCGGGGGTGGACTCACCCAGGCCGTCAACGATGGTGAAGCCGGAGAAGTATTTGCCGAAGGCTGTGGTCATGCCGGCGAGGGGAGTGCCTGCTTGTCCTGGCGCCCAGAGCTGGTCGTTAGTGCTGTAGGCTTTTTCGCGGATGAATCCGAGGGTTTCGGTAACACTCAGGTTCGGACGTAGAGTCTGCACGTTGTTGATGGAGAGGACTTGAGAGCCGGTGTCCATGTGCTCAGTGAATCCAGGGACGCTGGAGAGCGCATAGGGCGTGCTGTCGGGATCGTGCTGGTAGTAGTACTTGATCGCGAGCAAATCCTTCGCGGTCGCATTCCAGTCGACGCTGCTGACCAGTTGATCGGAGATGAAGTAGGACGTGCCCTTCTCGAATGAGTTAAAAGGCGAATAGAAGTCGGGGGTGTGGCCGTTGTCGTTGGGGACGAGCCATTGGCCATTCGGAAGCTTGGCCTGAAAGAGGGCAAGGCCTAGTGGATTGCTACTCCAGTCGTTGGACGTTACTGCGAGGCCATTTTCCGCGAGACTACCTCCCCAGTTGGCATTGACCAGTGAGGCAAGGCCGCCAGGCGTGCGGTTGGTGTCGCTGAGCCCTGGTGGAACTGGAGCCTCGGTGTCGCCGGTCTCCTCATCGGAGACGTGCAAATGCTGATACCCTAAAAAGCCAAAGAGCTTATCCTTGATGATGGGGCCGGATGCACTGCCACCAAGAATGTAGCGATGCAGTGCGGGATTCTTGTCTGCGGCTGGAATCCCGGAATCTTTCTTGAAGAAGAAGGGCGCTGCGTTGAGCAAATTGGAGCCGTGATGCGCATAGAGCCCACCGTGAATCTGGTTGCCGCCGGACTTGGTGCTGAGATCGATATGCGCACCGCTCGCTGAACCTTGCTGTGCATCGTACATGGAGGCATTGACCCGGACCTCGTCAATGGTCTCCGGCGCGGGTGTCGGAATGGCGTTGCCGATAGCGAGATAGACCGATGCCGCACTCTGTTCCACGCCGCCGCCGCCACTATTGCCTACGCCGGTGTTGTTCACCACTCGCGAGGAACTGACCTGCGAAGTGCTCTTGCCGTTGAACAGGTTGCTCCCGTCGACGCCATTGAGTTGGAAGCTGTTGCTGGTATCGCGCTGTCCGTTCGCCCAAATGGGAGCATTTCCGAGGCCGGAGTTTACGCCGGTACCTCCGGGAAGTTCCGCGTTGACCCCAGGCGACAAGATCGCAACGCCGGTAAAGCTGCCGGTTGCCAGCGGCACCGCTTCAATCTCTGCCTTATCGAGGATGTATCCATTGGTGGTATCTGCGGCGTTCATCAGCGGGGAAGCTTCCACCTCGACTGTGGTCGTGGTCTGGCCGACTTTGAGCGCAGCATTTACGGTGGCCGTGCGGTTGGCCTGCACCGCAATGTGCTGCGTCTTCTGCATATCGAATCCTTCGGCCGTATAAGTTATCGTGTAGGTGCCGATCGGAAGGTTTACAAAACTGTACGTGCCCGAGCCATTTGTCGACGTGGTTCGCGTGAGCGCGGTTTGCTCGTCGACCATTGTGACTTTTGCATTGGGAACCACGCCACCCGATGCATCGCTGACCTCGCCGGTGATGCCGCCGAGTGTCTGCTGTGCCAACAGAGAAGAACCACAACACAGCGCGATGACCGTCGCGACCGCGAACAGCCTGGAAAGCAGATTGGAGAAATTACGCATGGAATATCTCAAGTGGCGGGCCTCGGAAATAGGGTTTTCCCCATAGGTTTTTTGATCTGTCAAAAAACGCAAAATGGACAACGCGTTTTGATTCGTTCAAAAAACAGGAAACAGTGAAGCTATACGAGTTGAGCTCGTTTTCGGTCTGATTTATGGCCGTTTTGAACTACGGGGTGTGGTTAGAATATCGATTATGACATAAATTTCATCTAAAGATTTGATGTTTTCGGGTAGCGAAACTCAAGCCTCATGTGCTTCAGTCTGCGGCAAAAGAGAGACGTGGGCTTGAACGATTCTCCAGCCTTCTGGGAGGCGAACCCAGACTTGGCTCTGGCGGCCTCGGACGACTCCGGCGGGAGATGTGCGCTCGAATTCCAACGTAATACTGCCCAAATCGCGGCCAAATGTGACGATGTCGAGCCGAGTAACAGTGCGTACCAGATTCGTCGATGGACGGCCCTTGCGAAACTCCGCGAGTTCTTCAGGGCCGTAGAGATTCTCCGTGACTCCGAAGCGCATGACCTGTGGACCCGCCCAAAACATTTCTACCAGTATTTCCACATTGTTGGTCACAAGAGCTTGTTCATAGCGCGGGTAGAGCGCGCGCAACTCAGCCACAACTTCGGGGTCGTTGATGGTCATGCCGGTGGTCATCTTGTTGAGAAGAGCCTTCGATGAGGGAGTATCTGTTTGGCCAGAGCAGCACTGACGGTATAAATGGGCTCGTTCACAACCTGGCTGAGGCGGAGTTTGAGTGCCACGCTGCACAAAATATACGCGTGTACATCTGTGAAACCCCAACGACTGACGAGAAGATCAATCATGCGGCCAGTAGCGGCGCGGGCCGTATCGGCAAGGTCGGTTCCAGTTTCCACAACCACCCAGGAGTCAGCAGAGGAGTCGGGCGCAGCCGTGTCGTTGGATTCAACGAGTGGGCCGGCGAGCGGTTGCTGCTTGTGCAACTTGAAGCGCAATGTCACGTCGAGCGGGCACTCGATGCCGTTGATGCAGACCTCGCCGTCTCCTTGCGCCGCATGGCCGTCGCCGCAACTGAAGAGTGCGCCGTGGTTGTAGACCGGTAAGTAGAGCCGCGATCCAGCGCTGAGTTCGCGTACGTCCAGATTGCCTCCGAATTGGCCTGGGGGGCGAGTGCGGAAAGCGCCATCTTCAGCGCGCGCCACGCCCATAACGCCTAGAAACGGCCGCAACGGTACAACCGCCGGAGTCAACGAACTGCTGGTCTCGCCCTCTAGCTGCCAATGAAAAAGATACGGCTCGTGGAAACGATCCTTCAAAAACCCAAGACCGGTCAGGATGCTGGACCACCCCCAACCGGCATGACGCGTGGCCTGGACATCTATTTCCAAAACATCGCCAGGTTCTGCTCCATTGATCCAAACGGGGCCGGTAAGCGCATGAATGCGGGTGCGGTCTATGGCCAGAAACTCCGCCGTGGTCATGCCGGGATGCACCTGGCCTCCGCTCGCATCCGCGCACTGGAAGGCAACTTCGTCGCCGGGTTCGATGCGCAGGCGGGGTTCAAGTGATCGGTCCCATACCGAATGGGTAGGCTCGGCGGAGAGTAGGTGTTCGGTCATGATTCGTTGACCCTCACGGTCATTTGTAACTCAACCAGGGCGTTCCGTGGCAACGCGCTTACACCCACGGCTGCGCGCACATGGCGACCCGCCTCTCCAAAGACGCGTACCAGCAGGTCGGAGGCGCCATTGATCACAGCAGGTGGGTCCGGGAATCCTGAAGCCGCATTTACGTAACCATTCACCGTTAGAACTTCGGCGATGCGATTGAGAGAGCCTAGTTCGCGTTTGAGAACGGCCAACTGGGTGAGGGCGCAGGCGGCGGCCGCGGCGTATCCTTCGTCGACTGTGCGATCGAGTCCAGCCGTCCCCGTGATGATACCGTTGGGGCCGGTGGAGATGACGCCCGATAGGTAGACGACGGTGCCCACGCGCTTGGCTGCGACATAATTCCCACCCGGAGCGGGTAACTGAGGAAGCACGAGGCCGAGACTGGCAAGATTCTCTTCGGGTGATAAAAACGGCGTCATTTGCATTTGAATGTAGCACGTGCAGCGAGGATTCTTTTGGCATTTGGCCCGGGCGCAGTTAGCATGAGGCCATGGTAAAAGCCTTTCTACTAATTTTGTTCGCCGGCGCTATGCTTGGTGCGCCGTTCGGGTCGGACTCCAAGAGCCTCCTGCATGTCGAGCGGTCCTCTCCAGGTGATCTGGAAGTGGTTGGCGACATTTCGGGACAATCGCCGGACGCTACCCGCTATGTGCGGTACGAGGATCTGCTTCGCCTGCCCCAGGAAACTTACACGGTGAGCGACGATTCCAATTTGTCAGGGAAGACGGAGATCAGCGGAGTGCCGTTGACGGTGCTCGCCAGGATGTTTGGCCGCGGGGCAGACGACCAGTTGATCGTGGCCGTCGCCTACGATAAATACCGAGGGAATTATCCGCACGATTACCTTGTGACGCATCATCCATTGCTGGTTTTGCGCGTCAATGGTCAGTTGCGCGACCAATGGCCAAAGTCAATCTACGGTGGACCACTGGGTCCTTATCTGATCTCGCATCCGTTCTTCAAGCCGGCATTCAAGGTGCTGTCGCATGAAGATGAACCGCAGATTCCATTCGGCGTAGTGCGCATTGAGCTGCGTCGCGAGTCAGAGGTGTTTGGTTCGATTCGTCCGCGGGGTGACTGGCCCGCGGATTCAGCGGTCCAAAAGGGATACGTGATCGCCCGCCAGGATTGCTTTAGGTGCCACAACATGGGCGCCGAGGGCGGTACGGTGGCCGGCCGCTCCTGGATGAAACTTGCTCAGAAAGCCAATGAAGATGGCGAGCGGTTTCGTCAGATCATTCGCAATCCAGAGTCCGTGACGCCAGGGGCAACAATGCCGGCTCATACGGACTACGACGACGCGACGGTGGATGCGCTGACAGCATACTTCAAGACGTTTGCCGCGGCCCGGAGGACCCCATGATCACACGCGCCGCGAAGCTGTTGCTGCTCGCGGGAATCGCTCTTTACTCCACGCTGGTAGTCTTCAATAACCTCACCGATTTCGATTCGAACTATCAGTTTGTCCGACATGTTCTGATGATGGACACAACGATTCCCGGCAACCACGGTCTGTGGCGAGCGTTGACTTCGCCTTCAATTCATCTTGCCTTTTATATCAGCATTATTGCGTGGGAGATTGCCAACACGATCCTGCTCTGGTGGGGAGCGGCCAGGCTGGTTAAGGTGCTTAGGCTTCCGGCAAACGCGTTCAATTCATCCAAGGGACTGGCTGTGATGGCGCTTGTTCTATCGATGCTGATGTGGCTGGTCGCCTTTCTTTCAGTGGGGGGAGAATGGTTCCTGATGTGGCAGTCGCACGTGTGGAATGGTCAAGAGGCGGCATTCCGCATGTTCGTCGTGGTGGGACTGGTTCTGCTGATTATGTTGCAGCCCGATACCGAAAGGCAGTCTTGAAAAGCTCTGTTGCTGCCATCGTTCTGGCCGCGGGCGCCAGCCGAAGGTTGGGTCAACCAAAGCAGTTGTTGATGCACGGTGACGAAACGATGCTCGCGCGTTCGATCCGGCTTGCAAATGAGGCTGGCGCCGGTCCGGTCATCGTTGTGCTTGGTGCTCATCACGAGAGGATCCGCGACGTCGTTGCGCCGGACAGCGCGATCGTCGTGATCAATGAAAAATGGGAGCAGGGAATTGCGAGTTCAATCCATGCAGGGGTGAACGCGATCGAGGCCGCCGCTCCTGCCGCTTCCGGCGCTTTGATTCTGAGTTGCGATCAGCCGAGGCTAACTGCTGCACACATGCGCACATTGATCGAGAGCTTCACTGCGCAGAATGAGCCCTCGATTGTGGCCTCGGTGTATGCGGGTATCCATGGAGTCCCAGCGGTATTTCCGCGCTTCGCATTCCCGCATCTGCTTGCGCTTAGTGGGGACAAGGGAGCTCGCGCCTTGCTGAAGCACCCGCCTTGCCCTTTGATTGTGTTGCCGTTTGAGGGCGGTGAAGTGGACATCGACCGGCCTGGCGACCTGGCCGAACTGGAATAGTCTATCGCTCGATTGTGGCTTCGATATAGCCATGGGGCTCGTCGATCGGGACAAAGATGTGGTTTGGGTTGTCTTGTCCGAAGGGGCTCAAGTCAGCGAGCAGGTGGTGCAGGTTGGGCATGGTGAGGGTGATGCTGGCAATTTCGGGTGCGGCCGCGAGCGCCGCCTTGCCCATGTCGAAAAGAGTGTGTTGGACGCTCATACTGTCGTGGTCAGCAAACTCCTTGAGCAGGGCGGCGACGATCCGTGTGCGCACCAGTGCATGATCCGGCGCGGTTGAGGCATATTCCCAGGTCACCGTGGCACTGGTGCCAAAGATTCGATCGGTAGCCGGTTTGAGCGTAGTCAGCTTGTCCTTGATGTAACCGGTGAAGGCCGATTTTGTCGTCTTCAAAATGACCAGGCCGTCGATCCCCGATCTCACTGACCACTCGCGCCCCTGGTCCCGAACGGCGCGCACTGTATTTACTTCCGGTCCGCCGAGTTTGAAGGCGAATGGATCGGGCTCTCCATCCACGACCAGGCGCTCCCAGGCCTTCTCGTCAATTTCAACGAGGGCGCCGCTCACTTGCGGGTTGTTGGACAGCAAGTAGTCGCCAAGTTCGGTAGCGAACTCCTCAATGGTTGCAGCCTTCGAATCACGTGCCACTGAGTAGACGGTGTTTTTCATCGTGTCCGTGGGCAGGATTTTGCCGTTGTCCGCTTCAGTAAAGCTGCTCTCGAAGTCGCCTTCAAGCAGTACCCGCACGATCCACTCCTTGAAGTCGTGATGATCTCCGTGGCGCGTGATGCGCGAGAGACGCACGCGCGATTTACCGTAGCGATTTTCTCCCAGTCTTGCCATGGTCTCAGCTTCCTCTGTAGGTTGTGTAGCTATTGTCGCTTAGCAAAAGCGGCAGGTGATAATGGGCCTTGCCGTCGCAGATGAAGGTGATGGATATCTCAGGATAGATGCTGGTGCGGCCCATGCGAGTCAGATACGCGCCACTGGCGAAGGTGAGACGATAAAGGCCTACATCCGCATCCTGCGTAAGGTCGCGGCAACGTCCATCCGCGTCGGTTGCGCCCTCCGCAGCGGTATCCCATGCGTCGTTTTCCCGCATCTCAAGCCTGATGCCGATACCGACGGCAGGCTTGCCCAGTACTGCGTCCAGAACGTGCGTCGTGATTTCACTCATTCTACTAACCACTTTCCCAGCCGAATTTGCATGATTTGGCGTTGCTGTTCTGCGGCCTCGCGCAGCTCGGTTGCGCGGTCGCTGGTCAATCGCCGATTGAGGATTGTCAACATTTCGTCGGCGGTCTTTCCTGTTGCGCACACAATGTAGGTGAATCCAAAGCGCTGTTCATAGAGCGCGTTGCCCTGGGCTAGTTCTTCAAGCACGCTGGCCTCCGCGCTAACTGCGGACGACTGTTCCTGACTTGACCACGCGGCCGATTTGGCGGTTGCGTGCGCGGCTTTTCGCTCGCCAATGCGCGGATGAGTGGCGAAGGCTTCCATCCAGTCGGCCTCATTCATTGTGCCCCAGACGTGGTCGGCCGACTCGCTTAATTTCAAGACGCTGGCAATCGGTCGCAGCGCAACCATGGCCTCAACCCATCGGCGAGATCCGCAGCAAGCAATCATTGACTCAATGGCGTCACTTGTGTCGGCTGCATTCCAGGATTGCAGAGTCGTATTCACTTCGCCGGACCCTCCGAGCGAATTCCGGTCAAGAACTCTTCGAGCAGATTCGCGGCTACGCGCACACGGTACTCGGCAGTAGAGCGAATGTCGTCAATGGGCTTGGCTTCGGCCAGCAGCGCAGCCCGCGCGGACTGAATGGTTTCAGGATCGATGTGGTTGCCGAGCAATGCGGCTTCAGTTTGCATGAGTCGCGTGGGGAAAGGAGCGAGGCTCGCCGCGGCTAAGCGAACTTGAGTGAGCATCCCGTCGTCGACAAGGGCCGTTCCAGCCAGCGCAACTTTGGAAATCGCCATGGCGCGCCGTGTTCCCACTTTGCGCAGGTACTGGCGATGATGCGCAAAGCGAAGCGCCAGGTGAACTGCATAGAGAAGCTCGTCGGGAGTCAGCGCGTTGCGCTTGTAGCCGGTGTGAAAGACAGAATAGGGAATGCGACGACTACCTCGAACCGACACCAATTCGACTTCCGCGTCGTATACCAGAAATGCGGGCGATGAGTCTGCTGCGGGCGATCCATTAACGAGATTGCCGCCAACGGTGGCGCGGCTTTGGTTGGCAATTGAGCCGATCCAGCTAGAAGCTTTGGTGACGAGTGGCAACTGTGCGGCGATGGCGGCGTGGGTGCGCAAATCGCGAAAAGTCGAGCCGGCGCCAATGATGACGCTCTCCGATTTAGTCGTGATAAAGCGCAGATCTGGTATGCCCCAGAGGCTTACCAGCTTGCTTACGTTGAGACGTCCTGCCGCATGCGCGACCATCAGTTCGGTGCCGCCGGCGATCGGCGTCCACTCACCCGGCGCGGAGGCCATCAACTCCAGTACGGCGGACAGGCTACCGGGCGCGATTAATTCGTGTGCATGCGGATCACCGCGCATGGGATGCCTGTTCAGTGGAGTCGGGCGCAGTGTCCCCAGCCGCTGCAACCACCGATTCGAATACCCGAATGAATCCGGTGCAGCGGCAGAGATTGCCGGCGAGTCCCTCGCGAATCTCAGCCATGTTTGGGTGAGGATTGACGGCCAGCAATTGCGTCGCGGCCATCAACATGCCGGGAGTACAAATGCCACACTGAGCGCCGCCGCAGTTGAGGAAAGCCTTCTGCAATGGGTGCAGTTCACCATTGATGGCGAGGCCTTCGACGGTTCGGATATTGGCGCCATCGGCCTGGAGAACCGGCACAAGGCAACTGTTGACCAGCTCGCCATTCATGCGCACCGAGCAGGAACCACACTCACCTTCACCGCAGCCTTCTTTTGTGCCGGTGAGGCGAAGATCTTCGCGGAGTACATCGAGGAGTCGCTTCATGGGATGAGTTTGCACAGCAACATTGGAGCCGTTGACTGTGAAGCGAATGGCTGGACATGAATCGCTCATACGGAAGCGGTCTCCGCCACAGGCTGACGCGCTGCGAGTTCCTGGAAAAGATCTTCCGGCAATAGCGGAATCGCGTGAAAGCCGATGCCCGTTGCGTCACGGATTGCGTTGAGAATTGCGGGCGCAGGGCCGTCATGCGGCAGTTCGCCGATTCCCTTAGCGCCGAAACCTCCGTGACGAAAGGGAATCTGTTCGAAGAACACATGAATGGGGGGCACGTCCTCCGCAGTGGGCATAATGTAGTTGGTCATCTGATTATTTGCCATGTGGCCGTTTTGCAAGATGACCTTTTCATAAAGCGCATACCCGATTGCTTGTGCGATCCCGCCCTCGATTTGCCCGCCTGCAAGGATGGGATTGAGAACACGGCCCACCTCCTGAACGGACCAGAACTCCTCAACCTCGGCGGAATATGTCACTGTGTCGATGGCTACCTGCGCAACCTGCACGGACCACACATACGCCGGATAAGCCTCGCCATGATACGTTTTGTCGTCCCAATAGATACCCGGTGGAGCTTCGTATCGGCAGAGCGATTCGACTTTGCCGCGCGCGGCGCGATAACGCTCGCAAGCCGCGAAGAATTCCTCGCGCGTGACGTGTTCGCCGAGTGCGGCATGACCGCGCAGCATGTTCAAAAGCTGCAACCCGGCACGCTGAATCAAGTAGCCAACCACCATGGTGGTGCGCGATGCGACTGTGGGTCCGCTGTTTGGAACGATATTGGTGTCGGGCGGCGCCATGATGACATCGTCATAACCGATGCCGATGGCCTCCGCTGCAATCTGCGAGAGCACCGTATTCGTACCCTGGCCAAACTCGGTGCTAGCCGCCAGCACTCGCACTTTGCCCTCGGGTGTTACGTCCACACCTGCAAGGGAATTCAGGTAGCGCTCGCCTGATCCAGTGAATCCGGAGCCGTGGTAGAAGGCGGCAATGCCGAGACCTCGCTTGATTGGGTTTGACGGATTTTCAAGTGCGAACCGACTGCGTCGGGTGTGATAGTCGCTTTCGGCGAGGGCGCGGTCGAGCAGTTTGTCGAGAATGACCGGATCGCGCATCACCTGTTCTGTGGCCGTCGTGTCGCCGTCGTGAAGAAAGTTCCTGCGCCTGAGTTCGACGGGGGAAAGGCCAATGGCGGCGGCGATTTCATCCATGTGGCGCTCAACGGCGAAGATGGCCTGGGGCGCGCCAAAGCCGCGGAACGCACCGTAAGGGACAGTGTTGGTGGCCCAGGAGTGTGCGCGCACACGCACGTTGGGGCATACATAAGGGCCGGGCGAGTGAAGCGTGGCGCGAGAGAGCACGGTGGAAGAAAGCGTTGAGTAGGCGCCCCCATCCGTCGCGAGATCGATATCCATGGCAAGCAGCTTGCCGTCTTTATCGAGCGCGGTGCGATGGCGGACGCGCGATGGGTGACGCTTGGTGGTGGCCGCGAGATCTTCCATGCGGTCGTAGACCATTTTGACAACGTGACCGGATTTGAAAGCAAGCAAAGCCGCATGGGCGGCCAGCGTAGATGGATAGTCTTCCTTGCCTCCGAATGCGCCACCAGTCTCCGTCTGAATTACGCGGACCTTATCTTCGGGCAGGTCGAAGACCGCGAGCAGGGACTTGTGCACGTAGTAGGGACACTGCAGCGATCCCCAGACGGTGATGCCGGTTTCCGCGTTCCACTCCGCGATCATGCCGTTGTTTTCAATATAGAGATGCTCCTGCGCGCCGGTGCGGTATTCGCCTTCCACAATATGCGCGGCGCTGGCCCATACGGAGTCGACGTCGCCTTTTTCAAGCAGAAAGCTCTTGAACAGGTTGTCCGCACCCCACACGATAACATCCTGACGCTCACTCTCTTCGATAGTGAACACAGGCGGCAGAGGGTCGTACTCGATGTGCACTGAGGCCGCGGCCTCGCGCAGCTTGTGTTTGTCAGGGTGCGCAAGCAGCAGAATGGGTTCGTCGCAGTGGTTCACCTGGCCATCGGTAAGACAAGGCTGGTCAGCGACGATGAGGTGCACATGGTTCTTTCCGGGAATGTCAGCGGCGGTGACAACGGTGAGCTCGCTCCAATTGATGCGGCGGTCGAAGCCGATGGAACGGATCAGTCCGCGAGGAATAGTGCTGCGAACGGTGGCGCCGAACCACATGCCGTCGCGCTGGATGTCATCCACATAGCGAGCGCGGCCTAGCAGTTTATCGACCCCTTCCTTGCGGAGGATGGGAGCGCCAACGATGCGAGTTTTCGCATTCGTGCTCATGGTATAGGAAGCCCGGTTTGTCGTACAGGTTGAGGCATAGCATACAACGGCGCAGCCAAGTTGCAAAGCGGGCCGACTATTCAGCAAGCCGGGCCAAGGTTCGCGCCAGCACATCGACTCCGCTTTGGATCCACTCGGGCGAGGCGTACTCGTCGGGTCGGTGGCTCACTCCACCGCGGCAGGGAATGAACAACATGGCAACGGGCGCAATGCAGGCCACAAAGGATGAGTCGTGATAAGCGCGGGCCACCATTCTCTTGTAGGTACGCCCCGCGTCCACGGCGGAGACCTTCAGCGCCGCTAGAATCGCGGGGTCGCAGGTGGTGGGTGGATCGGCGTTGACCAGATTCGTAGTGATGACGACGCCGCGCCGGTTAGCAACTTCAAGGCAGGCATTCTTCAGGGTGGCCAGGACGCTGTCGCGGCGCGCGCCGTCGACATCGCGAATGTCGGTTTCGATGCGGACGCGCGACGGGATGCTATTGACCGCACCTGGAAAGACCTCGCAAACGCCAACTGTGCCAACCGTATCGATTGCGCCGGTAGATTTGGCCGCTGCTTCAAGCGCTAGAATCAGCTCCGCCGCCGCCACGAGCGCATCTTTGCGTCCCGGCATCAGTTTGCCGCCTGCGTGTCCGCCCTCGCCCTCAATTTCAATTCGCAGGCTGGCAGGGGCGGCAATGTGCGTGACCAGGCCAAGGTCGATTCCTTCTTGTTCAAGAAGCGGTCCCTGCTCGATGTGCAGTTCGACGAACTGGTGAAAGCGTCCCTTAGGCTGCGCAACGGATTCGAGCGGGCCGGCAAACCCAGCATTCTTGCGCAACTCATCCAGGCCGCGATCTTGCTTGTCGCGCAACGCGCCCGCCGCGGCGGGTGAGAGGACATTGCCCATCATGCGGCTGCCCAGGCAGCCGATGCCGAAGCGGGTTGGCTCCTCGGCGGTGAAGATGACCAATTCAATGGACCGGCGGGGACTATACCCTGCGCGTTGAAGGGCGCGAATCGCCTCAAGGCCTCCGAGAACGCCGACGGTTCCGTCATAAGAGCCGGCGTTGGGGATAGCGTCAATGTGGGAGCCCGTGCCGATGGGTGCGATCTCTAGCTCAGAGCCATGCCAGCGGGCAAAAGTATTACCGATGGCATCTTCGGTGACAGTAAGCCCTGCATCGGCGCAGAGACGCTTGACATAGGTGCGGGCGCGCAAGTCTGCCTCATTGAAGACGACGCGCGTAACCACTGGAGGCTCGTGCTCAGAGATGAGAGCAAGAGCGGCAAGCTCCGCGCAAAGAGAATCGATTTCGATTCTTGGTTCGAGCGTAGTCTCTGGACCCATGTTGTTCGTCAACCTCCGAGCGGATGCCTGCGCCAGTCCTTGTAGATGAGGTATTTTGCAGGCTGTTTGCCGAGCGCGCCGAACCACTGCGGGCAATAAGGCCCCATCCAGATGAAGTCCCCTGCCTGAACCGGATACCAGGAGTCGCCGAGCCGATAGATGCCAGCGCCCTCGAGCATAAGCAACCCGTGTTCCATGACGTGAATCTCGACCATGCTGAGCGCTGCACCTGGATCGTAGGTCATGGTGTTTACCGCGAAGTCGTAGGCTGGACCCTCGGGCATGAGAGAACGCACCAGGAGGGATTCGTCACCCATGAGCGGAACGTCCGCGACGGCCGCCTCATTGCCGACTACGATCTGCGGGTGTTCGTTGCCGTCGGGTAAGGGCTCGTACGGCTTCTCAATCAAGGCTGCGCGCGCTGCTGTCAGGGCTCTTACCGAGTGCGGTGCGCCTTGCGGCAGATAGACGAAAGCACCCGGTACGAGAGTCTGCCGTTGGCCACCGGCGTTCAATTCCAGTTCGCCCTCGAGAACAAAAATGAATCGCTGCGCCGGGGCGGGGCCGAGCGTGCCTCCGACCGCAAACTCCGCCGTCATCTGCGTGAAGCGGGCGCCGAGCTGTGGCGCAACGTGGACCACAAATTCCACGCCCGTCGCACCCGGCAATGGTGTCCGGATGAAGGTGTTCGGCGTCTGCAGCAGGTGATCGTGCTTGAGGCTGCTTCGAGTTAGTCCCAGGTGATGCAAATCTTTACCTCGTTTCGGAATTCTAACCAATGTCCTCGGCAAGGCGCAGCAGAAACTCGCGGCCCACGTGCAGCGAAGCCTCCACGTCTTCTTGGAGAACGGATTCATCTGGATGGTGGCTGATGCCTCCGGGGCTACGCAGGAAAAGCATCGTGGTGGGCACGCGGGCGGCCATCACCATGGCATCGTGGCCGGCTCCGCTAGGCATGGTCTTCAATGAGAAGCCGGCGGCCTCCATGGCATCAGCAAGAAAAGACGTCAGCCGCTCGTCCATCGGCACGGCCGGCTGGTCAAGCTGATCTGTACGCTCGAGCGCGATCCCGCGACGATTTGCAATCGCCGTTGCGTTGGCGGAAAGCTCTTCGATAACCGCTCGCCGGATGGAATCGTGCGCGTGGCGCAGGTCCAGGCTGACCGTGACGACTCCGGGAATAACATTACCCGCGTTGGGTTCGACAGTTATTTTGCCCACGGTTGCCACTAATCCATCGGTACGTTTAGCCAGCGCTTCGACTGCCGCGATCCACTCTGCGGAAGCGGCCAGAGCGTCGTGGCGTAAGTGCATCGGAGTAGTTCCGGCATGGTTGGCATGGCCAATGAATTGCAGGCTGAGCCGGGTTTGGCCGACGATGGATGTAACTGCGGCGACACTCAGAGAGTCCGCTTCAAGCACCGGCCCCTGCTCGATGTGAATCTCGACAAACGCAATAGCGCTCGGATGCAGCGCGGCTTCGTCGATGCGAGCTGGATCAAGGCCAAAGTCACGAATTGCAGCCTCCACCGAGACGCCGTGTGGATCTTGCAGCTTGAGCAGCGCCGGATCGAAGCGTCCCGCGACCGCACGGCTGCCGAGGAAGGGCACCCCATACCGCACGCCCTCTTCCTCAGAGAAAGCAATGACCTCGATTGCCAACGGCAAGCCGAGTTCTTGCGCAAGGCCCACCCATTCAAGAGCCAGCGTTACGCCGAGGACGCCGTCGAATGCGCCGGCATTGGGCACAGTGTCTATATGCGACCCGAGGATGAGGCGACGCTGTCCTGCTCCGGATGGCTGCCACAGGCCGCGCAGATTACCCACTGCATCAACTTGGACAGTCATCCCCAGTGCTTCCATGCGCGCACGTAGGTGAGCGTGGACAGCGTGCATGGGAGAGGTGAGGAAGCGGCGAGTAATGCGACCCGGCTCCTCCGTCATCGTGGCGATGAGCCGGCACTCCGCGATGGCGCGGGCGGCGCGGCCGGTCATGAGCGGGCCGGCTTTCTGCTGAGCTCTTTGCCTCGTGAAGTGCCAATGAATCCTGCGCCTTTGCCGTTCGCACTAAAGACTTGTTCGCCGCGTAGCCAGGTTTCTTCAACGCGGCCGTGGAGTTGGTGGCCGAGGTAAGGCGACAGCTTGTGCCGGAAGTGGAGATGCTTTGCTTCGACGGCCCATGCGATGAGAGGATCAAAGACGACGAAGTCCGCGTCGGCACCGGGGATGAGCGCGCCTTTGCGTCCGGTGAGACCGGCGAGTCGCGCGGGGCCAGCGGCCATCCATGCGGCTACCCGCTCCGCTCTCTCACTCAGATCAATTCCGCGCCCGTTGAGACCCGTCCAGATAACCGGCAACGCAAGGCCCAGGCTGGCGATGCCACCCCAGGCCTGGTTCCAAAGGCCTTCCTCGCGGCGCTTCATCGTGGGCGGGCAGGGCGAGTGATCTGTGGCGACCATGTCGATGAGACCGGATTCGAGACCGTCCCATAGGGATTCGCAGTTGTTCCTGCTGCGGATTGGCGGTGCGCATTTGAACTCGGTTGCGCCATCGGGAATTGTCCCGGCAAAGAACCATAGATACTGCACGCAGGTTTCAACCGTGATTGGCACGCCTCGATTGTGCGCATCGGCAATCTGGGGCAAAGCCTTTGCCGTGGCCAGGTGCACGATGTGGACGGGCGTCTGAAACTCTTCAGCAAGACGAATGAGCATGCCAATCGCTTCGAGTTCGGCTTCGTCGGGCCGCGAGGAGAGATAGGTTGAATATTTGCGCCAGTCCGCGCCGGAAGCATTGAGCGCCTCTGTTGCTGCATCAACGGGACCAGCCACCTCGGCGTGGGCCAGCAGCGGCAGCCCAGTGCCTCTTAACTTCGTCAGCGCGAGACGTAGGTCGGATTCATTTACCGCTTGAAAGCCGTCAATGCCGGAGTGAATGAGAAAGCATTTGAAACCTGGAACGCCGGAGGCAGCGAGCGGCAAGAGGGAATCGGCGTTGCCCGGTACCACACCTCCCCACGCGGCCCAATCCACCCAGGCGCGACCGTTCGCCGCGACGCGCTTGGCTTCGAGAGCGGCCACATTCGTTGTTTCCGGAATGCAGTTCAGCGGCATATCGACCAATGTGGTTACCCCGCCGGAGGCTGCGGCCTGCGTGGCCGTTGAAAAACCCTCCCAGTCGCGGCCGGGGTCGTTGATGTGCACGTGGGAGTCGACGAGGCCGGGCAGCAGGACGAGTTCGCCAAAGTCGCGCAGCGGAACACCGGCGGGGACATCGTCCCATTCGCGGACCGCGGCGATGCGCTCGCCCTCGACAACCAGCGTCGCGGGTCTCAGGCCTTCGGCCGTCAGCACGTTCGTCGATCGGAATGCTTGTGCCATACTGTGTTTACTTTCGCCGCTGAGGAAGGTAGAGAGCAAGTTGGCGATTCCCACTGCACCCAATCCGGATTTTTTGCGCCGCGCAATTGAGTTGGCGATTCAGAACGTCAATGTTGGCGGAGGCGGCCCTTTTGCCGCTGTGATTGCGCGCGACGGCCGCATTGTTGGCGAGGGCGTCAACACAGTGACCGCTACGCACGACCCGACCGCCCACGGCGAGGTAAATGCGATTCGAGCGGCTTGCAAGGCTCTCGGCACGTTTACCCTGGCCGGCTGCGAGCTTTATACCAGTTGCGAGCCTTGCCCCATGTGCCTGGCCGCCAGCTATTGGGCGAGGCTCGATGCGATCTACTATGGCGCAAGCGCTGCCGATGCCGCACGCGCGGGATTCGATGATGCCTTCCTCTACGAAGAATTCCGGAAAAGTCAGCCGGACCGCAGCCTCAAAGCTACGCAGTTGCTGGCCGATGAAGCCTGGGCCAGCTTTGCAGCGTGGATTGCATCGCCGGACAAGACTGCATACTAAAGCGGCGAGGCGCTGCCTATTCGACCAACGCGTCCGCAATGGCGAGATGATCGTCGAGGGCGGCGATTCCCAGATCCAACTCGTCCTTAGTCACAATCAACGGCGGAGCAATCACGAAGTGGCTTACCCACGCCTGGATCGAGACTCCTTGCGCCATCATCTTGGCGGCGATTTGATCCACCACAAGCGGCTTGCCTTCCACCTTGTCGCGCATCGTGTTGAAGGGCTGTTTGGTCGTACGGTTCTTCACGATTTCAACGGCGAAGAAGAGGCCCAGGCCGCGTACATCACCCACGGACGGATGTTTGGCCTTGAGCGCCTCAAGCTTCTCGCGCACATAGGGCTCGAGTTCCGCCGCGCGCTCCACCAGATTGAGGCGCTGCATCTCCTCGATCGTGATGACGGCCGGCCCTAGCGTCATGGGATGCGCTTCATAAGTATGGCCGTGGGAGAAGTAGTGGTCCTCGAAGTAATCGGCAATCTTCGTCGTGGTCGCGCATAGGCCGAGCGGCATGTAGGCTGACGTGATGCCCTTGGCGGTGACCAGGATATCGGGCTTCACGTTCCAGTTGTCTACGGCAAACCACTTGCCGGTGCGACCCCAGCCGGCCATCACCTCATCGGCAATGAGCAGGACGCCATGACGATCGCAGATTTCACGCAGGCGAGGGAAGTACTCTGGAGGCGGAATCAGAACGCCGTTAGTGCCCACCACCGGTTCCAGAATAATGGCCGCCACATCGCTCTCATTGCGGATCATGTGCTCGATGTAATCGGCGCAGGCGATGTTACAGGCCGGATACGTGTGCTTGATGGGACAGTCGTAACAGTTCGTCTCCGGTGCAAAGATGAAGCCGGAACCCTTGCCGCCCGGCTCCATCGCCCAGCGGCGCGGATCGCCGGTGGCTGCGATGGAGCCATTGGTCGATCCGTGATAGGAACGGTAGCGCGAGATGATCTTGTTCCTGCCGGTGTACATGCGCGCAATTTTGAAGGCCGCCTCGTTGGCTTCAGTGCCGCTGGTGGCGAAGAAAAACTTGGTGAGGCCCTCGGGCAGAACTTCAAGCAGCTTGGCGCTCAGGCGGGCGCGGGAGCGCGTGGCATATCCCGGAGCAACATAAGCCAACTCGCGAGCCTGCTCGGCAATGGCTTCGACGACCGCCGGGTTCTTGTGACCCAGGTTCACGCACATCAACTGTGAAGAAAAGTCGAGGTACCGCTTGCCCGCACCGTCAACGAACCAACAGCCTTCCGCATCCGCTACATAGAGCGGCTTCCAGGTCTTCTGGAACCGCCAGGTACCGTAGTTGTTCTGGCGCGTGATGGTGCTGATCTGCTCCGGTGTAAGTGTGTCCAGTTGGATGACGTCGCTCATGGAGTGCCTCTCCCAAGGGAATGTTCCAAGCCATGCTATCACCGGGATCGAAGCTCATGGCGATTTGGTGCAAAACCCCGATGGCACGATTTGCAGTCGTTTATGCGCTGGCGGCGCATAATTGCTGTGAGCCGGATCTCAACTGGATTCGTTTC
>JBAWCO010000595.1:0-3606 GCA_049590315.1 Occallatibacter sp.
GCTGAAAGAAGCGCAGAATATTGATCCTTCTTCTACTGAGGTCAAGGATCGAATTCAATCCGCTGAGGCGAGAAAGCGCCGCTACGAAGTCACCGGCAGAGCCCTGTCGGAGGCTGAGGCAGCCAAAAACCGGGGCGATATCAATGCCGCGCTACGAACCATTGCCAAGGCATGCCAGGATGACCCCGAAAATCAAAAGCTCCTCGCCGTACATGGAGTTTTGGCCCGGCAGGCAGAGCTTGAGGCCCAACGCGTCAAGGTTCTCGAATTGATCGAGGTTGCCCGTGCTGAGCTTGCCACGAGAAATCTTACAGCTGTCGACAAACTCCTCACCGAAGCCGAAAGCTTGGATCCGTCAAATCTTGAAACCGAAGCACTGCGCCGGGAATATGCAAAGGTCAAAGAGCAGGACCAGCGTCGGGAAATTCTGAATGAGATTCGGTCCAGAGTCAATGAGTTCATAAGATCTGAGTCCCTCGATCAAGCCGCCGAATTGGTCAATCGCGCCATCGAGAAGCTGCCAAATGAGGCGTTCCTGCAGCGTTTGAAGGCCGAAGTAGACGACGAAACGTGCAAACTTGAGTCGAAGCGCTTTGTAGACAACGCAATCTCGCAGGCGAAAGAGCTCTTCTCGACTTCTCCCCTCGAAGCATTGGGCGGGCTTCAGAAGGCGTTGGACCAGATGCCCGGCGAAGAGCGGCTGGTTTCTTATGAGCGTTCCCTTCGCCAACAGCTGGATTCCCTCCGTGTGGAGCAGGTGCGTGCCGACACGCTCAAGAAGGCGCACGAGCAGGTAAGCGCCAGGCAATTCGATAAGGCGATCGGAGCCCTCGAATCCTTCCAAATTGAATTCGGCCCGCACAATGAGATCGTCGATCTCCTCAACTTCGCTCGGGATGAACAGTCGAAGCTGCGGCGTGCCGCAACGGTTGAACGCTGCACCTCTGAAGGCCGCGCTCTCATCCGTGATGGGCGTCTGGAAGATGCCATCCGACTGCTCGAGCAAGGCATCCAGGAAACGGGCGACGCCTCGTTGTCCAGGATCCTTGAGGAGATTCGCGAACAACAGGTTGCTTTCGCCCGCAAGATCGAAACGCTTGAGAAACGTGTCAAACTGCTAAGAGAGTGCGGCGAACTGGACGAGGCGATCCACCTGCTGCAGGAACAGCTTGTCGCAATGCCTGGGAATCCGGCGTTGCTGGAACTGCTGTCATCTCTCAACGCAGAACAGGAACAAAAGCAGCAAGTTGAAGCTGCCCGCCGGATCGAACTTCTTGAAAAGCGCGTTGGGCAGTTGAGAGAGGGCGGCGAGCTGGCCGAAGCGCTCCGCCTGTTGCAGGAGCAGCTCGCCGCAGCGCCTGGAAATCAGGCATTGCAGGAATTGCTGAGATCTCTCAAAGCCGAACAGGAACAAAAGCAGGTAACCGCGAAGGCGATCGCGGCAGCTCGCGAATCGACCGGCAAAAAGGATTTTCCCGCCGCGTTGGGCTCGTTGCAAGCGGTTCTACGTGCCTATGGTGAGTCCGCGGAATTAGCTGCGGCAACGCAGGAAGTTGAAAAAGAACGCTCCGCACACGCACATGAAATCGTCGAGAAATCCATCGAGTCGGCCCGCGCCGCACTGCTCAAGAATGATCCGCAGGGTGCACTCGCAGCCTTGAAAGGCTCCACCCAATGGATGGAATTTGCCGACGCCAAAATTCAGGCGGATTGGCAGCGTATCGGGCAGTCGGTCAAGAAGGCTCTCGAGCAGTCAGGAACGGAGGTCAGCGCGGGCGCTGCCTTCGATGAGCAATTGTCAGCGATAGCGGCCGCCAGGCCGAAGAAGAAGTTCCCCGTCTTGGCCCTCGCCATTACTAGCTTGGCGGTGATAGCTATTATTGCCATCGTCATGTGGAAGGTGCAGCCGCCACCCGTAGCGACCATAGCTCATATCAAGATCGCGAAAGCCCCGCCTGGAGCTTCGGTATCCATTGACAATGCTCCCGCTGTCATCGCGGACGCCAACGGTGAAGTTACAGTCGAGGTAAAGCCCGGCTCGCACCAGCTTCAAGTTACCAAGGACGGCTTCGAGCCTTTCAATGACAAGGCGGATGTTAGTCCGGGAGGAACCTACCAAGACGTCGTCTCGCTAACCAAGCTTTTGCCAGCTGGAACCTCCGGAACCCTTGCTCCGGAGGGTAATCTACCTGAATTCAAAGTCGCTGTTGATGGCAAGAACATGGGCGTACATAGGGCTGGCCAACTGATTGATCTCCCCATCGGTTCTCACACTGTCAGATACACGGCGCCGGATGACTCGTCCTTCCAGGAACACTCAATCCAAATCGCGCTCAACCAGAGCACGACGGATTCATTCTCCTTGAAACCGCCGGCCCCCAAGCCGCAAATAACATCGAACGCGCAGGCCGCCAAACAAGCCCCCGCGCCTCCAGTCCAGGCGCAGCCGGCTCCCGTGCAACCGGTTCCCGTTGCTCCAGCTCCGCCACCTACCGGCAGCCTGAAGGTAAGTACCAGTTCAATCGAAAAGGGTAACTCGGTCCAACTTGCCTGGGATGTTAGCAACGCTTCCACGGTCTCGATAAGCAACTACGGGGAAGGTCTTGGCTCTCATGGCAGCGCACCTGTCTACCCCACCGCTACCACGACCTACGAATTGACTGCCAACGGGACCTCGCTCGGAAAGCAGACAGTAATTGTGAATGAGCCCAAGCCGCAGCCGCAGGCAGTCGCCCCATCGCCTGTGGTCAACACTCCGGCGAAGCCCGCTGGCCCCGATCTGGCAGCGCTAACTCCCGCTTTAAATGCCTATCAAGGCTTGTTTGCGGAGGCCTCTGGAAAGAGCAGCAAGGAATGTCAGGGAATCCTCAGTGGCAGGTACCAGGGCAAGCTGCGCGATCTGGCCCAGGGATGGTGCGACGCCGCCAAGAGATTTGAGGCTAAGGAGCAGGGCTGCCAGGTGGGCGGCTCCGCGGAAGCTCCAACCTTGACCTGCTCGGAGACATTGATCGTCTATCCCAAGGATGGCGACCCGAAGCCCTTCAAAGCTCAAAAGACATTCCACTTTATCGGGAAGCAGGAAGGCCCCTGGCAAGTCTCCGGCTGGTAAGAGAAGCAGCAGTATTTTACGAAGCCGGCCGCGTTGTGAATGCCTCCTTCACTGTAACTTCCCCTTTTAGCGATTCCTTAGCGCCTTGTCTTGAAGTTATATGCGATTCCAAACAAAGGAACGGGGTTGCTGCGCAAACCAACGTTGTTCATCTGCACCAGCACGTTTCCGTAAAGAAGAAAATGCGCTTTGGGAGACCACTTCAGGCCTCCGCTGAAATTGGCAGTCGTGTATGTCTGGTTGGTTGGCGTAGTACTGGAAATGGACGCTGGGATTCCACCCTTGCCCGAGGGCCCAGGCAAATTGGTTTGGCCTGGAGTAAATGAGGGCACATTCACGAACTGATTGCCGAGAATATCTGCCGCCAGCGTCAAAGATCGAATGATCTTGAAATCCGCGCCCCCGGCGTATTGCAGGCCGCCAGGAAGCCCGGTATTGGGCGCTGCCTGAAGGTTCATGACCTGTGAGTTGGTGTTACATTCGTAACTCAACTTCAG
>JBAWCO010000596.1:0-2105 GCA_049590315.1 Occallatibacter sp.
ACGCCTTATCCTATTGACATATCGCTCTGGTTGCCATTTGTATGAAAGAGCGAGTAGGTTTTACTCAAGGTCAAAAAAACAATGCGCCCGTCTGATTCCCCGGAAAGGGACGCAGCGGCTTTGCCTCAGCACGAACGGGCTGAGTTCGCTCAACTCGCGTTGGAGAACCTGTTCGAGGTTTCTCCAGACGCAATCTTTGTCACCGATTCGCAAGGCGTGATCCGGGGTGCGAACCCGCGTGCTGCCGAACTGTTTGGTCACACACAGGCGGAGTTGGTGGGGCGGCCGATTGAGAGCCTGGTCCCGGAACGCTTCCGCGGACGACATCCAAGCCACAGAGAAAACTACAACGCGCACCCGCGGGCGCGGCAGATGGGTGCGGCGATGAACCTGTTTGGGCTGCGCAAGGATGGAAGCGAGTTCCCGGTAGACATTATGCTCAAGCCGATTGAGACCGCCGAGGGGCCGGTGGTGCTGAGCTTTGTGCGGGATGTGACGGAACAGAGGGAAGCGCTGGAGGCTCTGCGGCGCAACGATCAACAACTCCGGTCCATTGTGGAGAGCGTGCGGGATTATGCAATCTACCACCTGGACCGTGATGGCTGCGTGATGACGTGGAACCCCGGCGCCGAGCGCATCAAGGGATATACAGCGGACGAGATTGTTGGCGCGCATCTTTCGCGCTTCTTTACCCAGGAAGACGTGGACAGGGGGCGACCGGCGGAGATGCTGCGCCTTGCGGCGGACCGCGGGCGCATCGAAGACGAGGGATGGCGCGTGCGCAAGGACGGCTCGCGGTTCTGGGCGGACAGCATTCTGACCGCGATCCGCGACGATATGGGGCAGGTGACCGGGTACGCCAAAGTGACGCGCGACTTTACCGACCGGAAGAGGGCAGAAGAGGCGGTGATGCTGCAGTTGAGCTCCGCATTGCTGGCCAACATGGATGTGAGCAAGCTGCTGGGAGCCATTTCGGCGAGCATTGGCGAAGTGATTCCGCACGACGTTGCCACCCTGGCGCTCATAGACCCAGCCACAGGCGGTCTTGTGGTGCAGTTCCTGGGGCGAGAAGGAGGAGAGGCCCGGAGAGGGGCCGTGCGGCTTCCACTGGAAGGTTCTCCAGCCGGGGAAGCTTTCCGCACCCGGGAGCCCTTGGTGCTGGAGAGATTGAAGGACTCGCCGTTTCCGTTTGAGACTACGCGGCACTTGACGGCGCTTGGCATGCAGTCAGCCTGCTGGGTGCCCCTTTTTCATCGGGGGGAAGCGATTGGGGTGTTGGCAACGGCCAGCCGGCTTGAGGGCGCATTTTCGCAACGCGAAGCGGAGATGCTTTCTCAACTCGCGGTGCAGGTGGCAGTGGCCGTGAGCAACGCAGTAACACTTCGGCAGATATCGGAGATGCGGGATCGGCTTTCGCAGGAGAAGCAATACCTTGAGGCGGAGATCAACCTGGAGAATCGCTACGAGGATATTGTTGGCGAAAGCAAAGGGCTGCGCAAGGTGCTGAAAGAGATTGAGACCGTAGCGCCCACTGATGCGACGGTGCTGATCCAAGGGGAAACGGGGACGGGGAAAGAGCTGCTGGCAAGAGCGATTCACCGGCTGAGTCCACGGAACGAGCGGACATTTATCAAGCTGAATTGCGCGGCGATTCCGGCGGGGCTGATTGAGAGCGAACTGTTTGGGCACGAGAAGGGCGCGTTTACCGGAGCGATTGCGCGCAAGATTGGACGGCTGGAATTAGCCCACGAGGGGACGCTGTTTCTAGACGAGATTGGCGAGATGCCGCTGGACCTGCAGCCGAAGCTGCTGCGCGCGCTGCAGGAGCGGGAGATTGAGCGGCTGGGCGGGACAAGGCCAATTCAGGTGAATGTGCGGTTGATTGCTGCGACGAATCGCGACCTGGCGAAGATGGTGTCGGAGAAGGAATTTCGCAGCGACCTCTATTATCGGCTGAAGGTGTTCCCGGTGTTCTCTCCGCCGCTGCGGGAGCGGGCCGCGGACATACCGATTTTGGTGCGGCATTTTGTGTCGACGCACAGCCGGCGGATGGGGAAGACGATTGAGACGATTCCTGACGAGACGATGCAGGCGCTGGTTGAGTG
>JBAWCO010000597.1:0-9277 GCA_049590315.1 Occallatibacter sp.
GGGATTCTCAGTCCCAGCGACGGAAACGCTATGGGGACCTTCACAGAGCAGTATCAGTACGACCTTGCGGGCAACCTGATGGCATTGATTCACAAAGGCTCTGATCCGGCCAATCCAGGATGGTCGCGTGCGTATACCTACAACGAGGCCAGCCTGCTCGTCGGTGGGCAATTGAGCAATCGCCTCAGCAGCACGGCCATCAGCGGCAACATGCCGCTGAACGAGCCTTACAGCTATGACTTGCACGGCAATATGTCCTCTATGCCGCAATTGAGTTCAATGCGGTGGGACTTCAAGGACATGCTGGTGATGACGACACGGCAGGCGGTCAATGCCAGCGATCAGCCCGGCATCGCGAGCCAAGGTATGCAAACCTGGTACGACTACAACTCAGCCGGGGAGCGAACACGCAAGACGACCCTGTCTCCGGCAGGCATCAAGCTCCGTGAGCGCTTCTATCTCGGCGGCTACGAGGTGTATCGCGAGTACGACAACAATGGCAATACCACGCTGGAGAGCCACACTCTGCATGTCATGGACGGCAGCAGAAGGATTGCGCTGGTTGAGACTACGACCGTCGACACCAGCGCGGCTGCCAGTTCCCTGCCCACTAGCCTCACTCGTTATCAATACGACAACCACTTGGGCTCGGCGTGCCTGGAACTGGACTCAACTGGCGCAGTCGTCACCTATGAGGAGTATTACCCCTTCGGAAGCACTTCTTACCAGGCGGGGGCTTCGTTGACAGAGGTCAACCAGAAACGCTACCGGTACATCGGCAAGGAGCGCGATGTGGAGACAGGGCTCAACTATCATGGCGCCCGCTATTACGCATTGTGGCTCGGGCGATGGACAAGTTGCGACCCGACAGGCACGAAGGACGGACTCAATCTCTACGCCTATGTCAGGAACCGGCCCATCACATTGGTCGATCCGAAGGGTACCGATGGGAACACAACCCAGCCCGTGGATGTGCCACCTAATACAACCGTCGTTACCGTCACGGACCAATCGGGACACGTCGTGTCTACCTCTACAAACTCCAATTCCAACGACACATCCCCCGGCGCCCAGCAGACAGATAACGGCCCGGATCCCGGACTGCCAAGCCTGACGACCACGCAAAGTGCTTTGGGACTTCCGCGAGGCTACCAGGGTGTCGAGAGTTTTCCTTCGGTCGGCGGCGTGGCTGGGTCCACGCCGGCAGGACGCTTTGGCGGACCAAGTTTCTCTTTGGGCACTGCACTCCGCTACGGCCTCTTCCCTGCCGGAGGCCGCGGGGGAGGCGACCTCATGCTCTTTGGGATCCTCGGCGGACAAAGCTCCACTTCCGGCTTCGGTGGGGGCGCATCATTGGGCGTAACGCCACACTTTTGGCTAGGCACAAGTGAAAGTTTTGCCCGACTCTTCATTTACGGAACAGCAGCGGCAAATCTCGGACAAAGTCCATCCGGAGCATTCCCGGTCAGTCCCTACCTGCAAATCCTACCCGGACTTGAACTCGGTGGAAGACAGAATGACCCCCTCACGGTCGATATCAACCTGTGGGCAAATTACAACCGGTATTCGCAGGATGCAACGGGTGCACCTCTTGAAAATCAGGGAACAGAAGGAGTCTCCGCACAAGTCGGAATCAAAACGGACCCGGACTCCAAGTATCAATTTGGCCCCGAAGTCTGGGCATCCCGTTACAGCGCGGGCATTCCTGGCGCAGGTCCGGGAGATCCGACCTCAGCTACGGGGTTCGCTTTAGGTGGTGGATTCTTCATTCAAGAAACGGTCAGCGGGAATTCAGCAACGGAAAGAAGTGCCTGGGGGGTCGAGCCTTACTTCCAGTGGAACCGCGACTCCAGAGGCCCTACGCAGACCGACACCTACACCTTTGGCGTGAGGGTCGATCTGGGAGGCAACAGGAAGACGACTAAGGGCAACTAGCGCAGAAGCAGATTCGCTTCATGGCCGGGCGGCCCTTCGCAGCCGAAGACGTGAGATGGCAGGCGGCGCGAAAAAGGGGCGCTCTGCCGGCTTGGCAGTTGCTTGATGCTACAGAAACACAGCAAACAAGATTTTGAGAACAAGGAGGTCGCGATGGAGATCGGACTGAAGACAGGAAGCTATGGGCCCCAGGTCGCGCGGCTGCACCGCGTATTGACCGCTTCGGGCTCGGAAATCGAGGCTGGGGAGCGGGAGCGCAACGAGTTCGGCCCCTCGACGGAAGCCGCGGTTCGCTCTCTGCAGCGCCAACACCGACTCGCCGAAAACGGCTGCATCGATGAACCAACGCTGGCCGTGCTGATCGCTATTGAGGAACGGATCTCCGTCTACATCAAAGAAGAAAACATCTCTGTAACGATCAATGAGGGGACTTCGTCCACCAAACCGAAACCAGCTGACCAGCATCACGGCAAGGTGACCGGAACGCTGGTGAATCAGGACGGTGCACCGATTGTCGGAGTGCGCGTGGAATTGTATGCGCAGAGCATTCGAAACTCCGAAAGGCTAAGCGAGGGTAAGACTGGAAAGCAGGGCGACTTTTCTATCCGCTATCGTCGCCCCAGCGCTCTTAATCTGCTGTTGCGCGCCTATGACGAGGCGGGGAATTTGATTGCTTCTTCGCCCACCTACTTCGCCGCACCGGTCACGATCAAGATCAATTTCACCACCGCCACAAACGGAGTAGTGCGGCAGCCTTCCACCTACACGGCGCTCTCGAGTGCCGTGGGCGCGCAACTTGGGACTATCTCGCTCACCAGCCTGCAGGAAAACAGCAAGTCACACGAACTCGAGTTTCTAGCCAACTCCGTTGGCGCACAGTTTGCGGACGTGGCTTATCTCTACATCGCTGAGGGATTGGGACAGCGAAATCAGATTTTGCCCGCGACGTTTTTCGGCATCTTCTACGAGGGCATTCCCGCCTCGTTGGATGCTGCTCTGCAAAGTCTTCCGGAGGCGGGCCTCGACCCCACCTTCGAGGCGCAAGTTCTGAGCGGGGTTCTATCCCACTCGCACGACCAGCTCAGCCTGGTACTGACGGACGCAACCAGCGCCAATGTTCTTCCCGCTTCCTATGCAGCCCAGCAAGCCGCGCAGCTTGCGCTTCTGGACACGATGCGCACAACCAGCGTGGGCAACACGCCGTATGTCCGCGGCAAGACCTCATTAAATGATCTACTGTCCGCTGGCAGCGTCGCCTCTGCGGTGCAGACCGCATTCACCCAGGCTTATGCCGACAATGGCGGCATGCTGGGCCCCACATGGAAGACCCTTCGCGCGAACAAGAATTTGCCCGCAGCCGATCTCACTGCGCTCAACACCACCCTTAGCCTTGGCGAATTGCTCACCGGTAACATCCCGTTGGTCAAGGACACGTTGGGACGAATTTCGACCGGCTCGCTGGCCGGCATCCAGAATCTTGCTCTACTCGATCAGAACGATTGGATTGCACGCATCACTGAAGTCGATCCGGATGCGACCAGCATCCCCACGGTGCTACCTAATGAAACCCCACAACAGAAGATCGCGCGGTTTGCGCTGGTGTTGGCCGGGCGCTTTACAAGCCGATATTCGACCACAGCGTTTGCCGGCGGGCTAACGAAGGCGACGACCACTTCATTCGAGCGATCGAAGGAGGAACTGGTCAGTTTCATCGTCGGAAATCCGAAGTTCAACTTCAAGCGAACTAGCATCGATCATTTTGTTTCATCCAACAAGAGCAACCTCTCAGCCAATGCAGTTGCCGATCTAAAGACTGCGCAGCGTCTCTTCCGTGTCTCGCCTCACTTCACCACTGTGGATGCCATGCAAACTGCAGGTCACACCTCGGCGCAGAGCGTCTACTTCCAAGGACGGGATAACTTCATTGCGGCAATGACAAAACCCTTTGGCAGCGGCTCGCTGGCAAAGATGGCCTACGCCCGCGCGCAAATCACCTACGCCACAGCTCTCATGGCATACAGCCGCTACAATGGCGCTTTCAACGGCGTCAACCTAGCGGCTCTGGGACCGTCGTCGCCGGATCCAAAATTACTCGATAACCTGCCCGATATGCAGGCGCTCTTCGGCTCTTTCGATTACTTTCAGTGCGAAGACTGTCAATCGATTTACAGTCCCGCCGCCTACCTGGTCGATCTGCTGCAGTATTTGAGCTGGTTCCCCGCCAGCGGAGGCGGTGTCAGCAACGCGCGCGACGCCTTCCTGCTGCGTCGGCCTGATGTGCAGTACATCGCCCTGGACTGCAACAACACCAACACCACCATGCCGTACATCGATCTGGTTAACGAATTGCTGGAAGCAGCCATCGCACCACCCTCCACGCCCGTCACAGTGATTGACACAACCGGAACCTCAGCCGAGCGGCGCGCGCTGCCGCAGCAGATTTCGCAGGCAGCCTACACATTGACCTCCCAGGCCATTTTCCCGCTTGGGCTGCCCTTCGACCTGCCCTTTGCGCAGACCACCGCGTACATCGGCGCGCTGGGCACAACCCGCGCGGCCGTGCTGTCGCTCTTCGCGGGTAATCCTGCACCTGCGGTCACTGTTCAGACTATTGCTGCGGCAAGCCTCGGCTTGAATCCGGAAATGCAGGCCGTCGTCGTAGGGAATGATGGCCACCAGGCGTGGGAACGCTGGGGGTTCGCACAGAACCCAGCAACTGTGATCGACCCCGGTACGCGCCAGCCTTACTCGCCCAATCCCGCGGACTGGACCGCTGCTCTCGGCAAGGTTCCGGTGTTGATGAACCGGAGCGGCCTGACGCTGCAACAGATCTATCAACTGCTCGAAGTGATGTGGGTGACGCAGGGCAGCGTGACGCTCGAGGCGGGCTTCATCACTCAATCCGGCGTGCAGATACTGACCGCGAATATCGACGCCATGGCCTTCACAGGTCTCACTGCCGATGTGCTCGATCGTACTAACCGCTTCCTGCGGCTCTGGACCGCCTCCGGGATGCAGATGTGGGAGTTGGACTGGGCGATTGAGGAATCGGCGGGCGGGGCGCTCGACGACAACTTCCTCGTCTTTCTCGCCGGCGCGATTCAAGTGCGAAACCAGTTGAACCTTCCCCTTCAGGAAGTGCTCAGCTTCTGGATGCCGCTGGAAACGCGCGATGTGACGAACCACCTCGGCAATGAAGACACGGTCACGCCTTCCACCTACAGCGAGGTGTTTCGCAATCCCGCGGTACTGGCCAGCGCGAGCACCATCTTTGTTCCAGTCACGGAGAGCACCGTTACCGGCGCGACCAACGCTTCGCCCATTGCTATCAGCACCACCGAGCCGCACAGCTATCAGACTGGACAGCAGGTCTCCATTAGCGGAATCGGCGGCAACACTGCGGCCAATGGCACCTTCTCCATCACCGTAACCGGCAGCACGACGTTTACTCTCAATGGCTCGACCGGCAACGGGAACTGGACCAGCGGCGGGACGACAACCGGCGTGCTTGTGCCCAACCAGATCATCATCTCCAGTTCAGGCACACCCACTGCCGAGCAAAACGCGATTACCGCTGCACTCGGTTTGAGCGGGAATGAGATCTCGGCCATCATCACCGTATCAGGCGCCAGCCCCGATCTCACACTGCCCACTCTCAATGCTCTGCTGCAATATCAGCGGCTCTCCACGGCGCTTTCGTTGTCGGTCTCCGACCTGATCCTCTGGATTCAACTCACCAACTATCAGCCTTTCACGCACAACCCCGCTGACACGCTCGAATTCTGCCGCCGCCTCGCCGTCCTGCAGGGCACAGGCCTCGCGGTCCACGATCTGGACTACCTGATTCGCGGCCAATCGGCAAGCCAGAGCTCACTGACCTTTACTCTGACTGCTGCCACGGCGGTTCTGCAGGCCATAGGCGCCGCGATCGCCAAGCTACCGACTCCCAAGGTAATTGCAGTGACCGGTGCTTCGAACACTTCACCCATCGCAATCACCACCGCGCTGGGCAACGGACTGCAGACCGGCGCGCAGGTCACGATCAGCGGAATCGTGGGCAACACCGCGGCCAACGGCTCCTTCACTATCACCACCACCAGTCCCACTTCATTCACGCTCAACGGATCGGCTGGGAATGGCGCCTGGATCAGCGGTGGCACCATCACCGTGACCGCCTACGACAACACTACTATCCAAACGATCTTCGTCACCGCCCTGGCAACGGCAACGTCGACGACCGCGAATGTCGTCACCCCGGTCCTGTTGAAGACAAACGTGCTTCCACTGGCCCCGGCCACGATCAGCCAGCTCGTCAACGAGAGCGCCGGTGTCAACCCCGCCAACTTCCCCACGCTGATCAACGCCTTCACCACGGTGGCTAAGGCGGCGGCGCTCTACACTTCGCTCAACCCCACTGAGACCGAGTTCACCTTCCTCGTGGCCAACGCCCCCTTGTTCAATTGGCTTGATCCCAGCGCCCTGCCGTTGAGTCCCACCAGTGTCAGCCCCTATGCGCAGTTGGAATGCATGCTGCGTGCGCTCAAACTCGATCAACGCCAGTCGGCGCGCTCTCCTAAGCTCTTCGACATTCTGACCCAGTGGCTCCCGCCCAACCCGTTGCCCGCCACTACGGCGGCTGCCATCACCGGCCCAGTCTTCGACGTGAGCGGTGCTACCAATGCCGCGCCCATCGCCATCACCACCTCCGCACCACACGGTTTGCAGACTGGTGCTGAAGTAATCATTGCCGACGTATTGGGGAACCTGGCTGCTAATGGAACGTTCGGCATCACTGTGACGAGCCCGTCCTCGTTCACCCTCGACGGCTCAACGGGCAGTGGTGCCTACACGAGCGGCGGCACCGTCAGCCAGCCCAGCCTGGCCTTTGCGCTCAACGCCAACGTGAGCGACGTGCTGGCAATTGCAACCGCGCTGAACGCGACACCGCCCGCGTTTGCTCCGGCTGCGCAGACCGGCTCCATGGTGGACATCGCCATGCTCACGGCCATCGCGACTGCGCTCAACGTCACGACGCAATATGGTATCAGCGGTGCCGCCCTGGTGCAGCTTGCCGCCATTCCAGCTACCGCCGCCTCGGCCACTGCCGCCATGGGAGCTCTGCAGGCGCAGTATGCGCAAAGCGCCTGGTTCAGCGCCATTCAACCTGTTGAAGACACACTGCGCCAGAACCGTCGCGATGCCCTGGTCGCCTATATGCTCGGGCCGGGACCGGCTGCTCCCGTTCCGCTGCTATTGAATACTGACGACATCTACAACTACTACCTGATCGATCCGGAGATGTGCCCCTGCGCGCTAATGACGCGCCTGCTTCAAGCTTCGCTGGCCATTCAACAATTTGTCCAGCAGTGCTTCCTGAATTTGTCCATCGGCGGCGTCACTGTGCCCATGACAGATCCGCGCTGGGATGAGTGGTCGTGGCGGCAGCAATACCGCTTGTGGCAGGCCAATCGCGAGGTCTTTCTCTATCCTGAGAACTACGTGCTGCCGGAGTTACGCACCAACGCATCTCCGTTCTTCTCCACGCTTGAGAGCGACATGCAGTCAGGGAGTTGCGACGAGGACTTGGCTGAAACCGCGCTGGAGAACTATCTGCGCAGTCTGCTTAGCGTGGCCAATTTGCAAGTGGTGGCGCACTACGACGAAACGCGAACGGCGGGATCGCAGACCACCTATATCTTGCACGTGTTCGCTAAGACCAGTGGTACTCCCGCGCAGTGGTTCTACCGCACCCGCACCGGCATGTCGCCCTTCTCTGGAAGTTGGAGCGCCTGGCAGCAGATGAATCTGGATATCGCCTCGCAGCAACTGCTACCGGTCATCTGGGACCAAAGGTTGTATTTGATCTGGCCGATCTTCAAGCAGATCTCTCAGAAGCAAAGCGATCAAAGCGTGCCCTCGAACGGTGGCGGCTCGCAGCCCGCGCCGCAGAAATTCTGGTCAGTTGAGTTCGCGTATAGCCAGTTGAGCGCAGGGGAATGGCAGCCCAAGCAGATGCTGGCCCAGAAGGCCTATTTCGCAACTCCGGATTCTGTACAAGCCTTCACCTTCCGCGCCTATCAGGACTCGAACTTCAACCTCCAGATTCAGGTCTACTTCGTGGCCATCGAAGAAGCCATTGCGCAGGCCACCGAACTCGCCACGATTAATGCGATCGAGGAGTCTATTCAGACGATTGGGTCGGCAATAGGCGCTGCTCTTGGCGGCACTGCAATTAACTACGAACTCCCAATGGTCTTCCCAGGCGTTTACCTGGGTTCAATCGCGCTGGTGCTCCTAACCTGGTCGGGCTCTGAGCCGCAAATCTCCACTATCTTTGCCTTCGGGACCTCCTCTCTTGTCGCGCAGGCCGCTCTGCCCATGCCGGAATCACCTTTGACAATCCAGGAGGTAGGGCAGCTACTGCCCCCAGGGCAGCTAGTCGATATCAGCCAGGAAACCACCTATCCGCTCATTACGACGGCAAACCTGGGAGGATATCTGCCCACTCCCGCGGGCTACGGTTTCTCTGGTCAGAACATGATCTACGGAAACTACACGCTTGGCAATGCCGGCTCGGTGCCTCTCAATGTTCTCTGTGTCACCAGCAAAAACGGCCAAGCCAACAGTCTGCAACTACTCGGCACCATCAAGAACCCCACCGTCGTGGTGCCCTTCAAGGAAGCGGTCTTCGACTCTACCGATCCCTTCTTTGTCTACGACCCCACGCGCACTTACCTGGTGCAGCCCACTTACTACACCGTCTCGAGTTCGCCGCAGGAAATCACCAGCCTCAAATACATGAACTCCTGGAATACCCACTTCGAGTTCCTCACCTTCTACCATCCCTATGCGCGCACCTTTCTGCGTGAATACGAGATCGGTGGAGTTCGGCAACTGATGTCCCGCACTCTGCAGAACAATCCGCAGGCGGTGCGAGGTTGGACGCCGAACTTCAACTTCCAGACGATCTACAGTCCCAAACCCCCAGTGGTCACGCCTTATCCCGGAGCCACCGGTGCCATGGATCCCGGCGAGAGCGCGCTCGACTTTGCTGTGGGCGACTCCGGCGCCTATTCGCTCTATAACTGGGAAACCTTCTACCACATCCCCATGTTTGTGGCTTCGCAGTTGTTGCAAAACCAACAGTTCCAGGACGCAATCACCTGGTTGGAATACATCTTCAATCCGACTGACACCAGCGGCGGACTCACTCCGCAGCGGTTCTGGGAGTTTGCGCCGTTCAACGCCATGAACGCGAATGACTGGGCCAATCAGCAAGTGCAGATCCTGCTTCAGAGCCTGTCCGTCGACACCTCGCAGGGGACCCAGGGCATCAATGACC
>JBAWCO010000598.1:0-8418 GCA_049590315.1 Occallatibacter sp.
GCCTAATGTTGGGACTATGGCATGGAAGAGGTCATCGGTTCGATCCCGATCAGGTCCACCAATTATTTCAAGCATTTAGCGCCACCTCCCTTCTGCGACTTTGTCGCATCTTTGTCGCAAATTCCAAAACCACACCACGAGCTGGCTTCGCAGGCACTGCCGAAACCTGCGTGGTAGTGTTCTCTGGAATCGCCGTAGGCATCCCGAGAACATCGTTCCTGGACGAGCTGTTCGTCGCCGTTCTCGCGCGTGGTGTCATCGGTGGCTTTGGTGCAGGTGACACCCCCGCCTTCTTCGACAACTCCGCATGGATTGCATCGAGCGTCGTACGTATGCCTCCGCCTACTTCAAAGTGAAGTATCTGGCCGCGTTCACCTGCGCCATTCTCAACAATCAGCCGATGGGCTTCTACTCGCCCGCCGTGCTGGTCAAAGGCAGTTCGCCCGACGCGCAACGCTGGGGGAAACAAAGCGCGGCAGAACCTCTGGGTGCGTATAGAGGGTCGTACGGTTCGGCGAGAATGGATATCCGGGTATGGTGGTTTTGAGAATCTCAGCCGCGGCCATCAATCCCGCCGCGAACGATAGGAAAGGCAGAGCGGCATCAACCGTTTCCTCGCCGGTGGGTACGGCTTCGCATTCGAAATCTTCTGCATACGTGTGAAGGACACTGCCCGGTGATAGTCGCGAGACAGCTGCTGCAGCGCGACCGCCGGAGCCAAACACAGCATTCCAAGGCGGAATGTAGCAAATCTCGCGATAGAATCCGCCGACTATGTGCATCTTCTCTCCCAAGACGCCGACTCGCTCAGGGGCTTAGGAGTCTCGCTCGAACCGGTCTGTTGCGCGCGCAGAGTCATTTGGATGCTGCGAGCGAGTATAGCGAATCAAGCGTACGATGTGTCACGGGTCGGATAGCGCGATCAAATCGACCTCCTCAAATGCTTTGCGCCATTTGCGCAGCGATTTGCGCTTCTGCTGCTTCGGCAGTGGTGTGAGGCCCGGAAAGTGAAGCTCAAGATTCCGCTGAGACGCTCGTTTGCGAGGCAGCTAAGCGCAATACAACCCGGCCGCTGGCGAGCCGCGCCCGATCATCTCGCTGGCGGAGTTACCATGGCTTCTATGAAGATCTTCCTGATTGGCGGAGTTAGTGTTGAGAATTCTGATCCACTCTGTACGAAGCAAACGGCGGACCTCGATGCGTCAATGGCCGAGCTTGGTAGTGCGACCGCTCGGGCGGGCCATGATCTACTCGTCTGCAGCCCATTTGAAGGCTCCGCAGATACGATCGCGGCCACGAGTGCGCTAAAGATGATTTCAGCCTCCAACTTCGGATCGGACGTAGAGTTTCATCATCCAGACGCCGCGGCAGTTGTGGCTCAGATGCGTGCTTTTATGGGGCGCTTTACCGTCGTGGAACGTCTCAAGTCATTCCAGCATCCGACGCCAAGGGATGAGCATGGTAATGATGTCTTGGAATACGCGTGGTTGCTGTCGCAGACCTATGCGATGGACCGAAGCCACGGGGTAATTGCTCTGGGCGGAAAGATGGGCAGGTCGGCAAGTTTGCTGCTTGGCCTGGTCGATGTTCGCAAGAAGCCTCTCTTGCCCCTCACGTTCCTTGGCGGCGCGGCGGCTCAGGCGTTTGATCGTAGACGGTATGTACTCGAAGATCGACTGGGCTCCAACGTTGCAGCACTGCACGATCCCAGTCGTTCGGCGGAAATAGTCGACCTCCTCGTAGCGGCGAGCAGCGAACACGCCGCAAGTTCTCCAGTGTCGATGCCATTGAAGTTCTTCATAAGCTATCCGAGGGCAAGACCATGCGAGGCCGATTTCGTAGAGACCGTGCTGAGGCGGCGGCAGTTTGATGTTTTTCGTGATGAGCGGGACTTCGCGCCTGGTACCTCGATCACGAGTGCGATTGAGGCAGCAATCTACGCCGCAAGCGTCTTCGTCGCAATTTGGTGCAAGGAATACGCTTGCAGCGATTGGTGCTTCGATGAATTGTCCATAGCATTGCGGCGCCAAGAATCGGGTAAGTTGAAGGTGTGGATTCTGTGCGTCGACAATACTCGAATCGTTCCTCCCGGCGCGCGCAATCTAACCAATTATCCGGCGAGCTCTCGCGAAGAGCTTGAGCGTCACGTGATGGTATTGCTTGAACAAAGTGGAAACCTCGGCTCAGCGCGGTAGGAGACCGACTCCAGACACCCCGGAACTGAAACGGAATCTCGAGATCAACAAAGACCCAACGTGCAATCCCAAATCCGGAGGCCGTCAGCGAGAGCATTTGTTGCGCACGCCTTTGGGGGATTCCAGCCCTGGACGCGAAGATTCACGTTTCTTATGCGAGACGATTGGGGCGGCTTAGTAGCGGAGGACACCGCCAACGCTACTCTGCCGGAAAGGGGTCCTTATGGTTTCCCCTCTTCACTGCCAGCAAAACGCTAGTTTAACAAGTGTTGATGCAGACTCGGAGACTCGGAGGTCCGCCCGTTTCTACAGCGACTTGCCCCCAGACCGCGCACTCCGGGTCGATGCCTACAGCATCCGCTGCTCTTCGATGCGCTACAAGCGTTCCTCCACCAATCAATCTCCAGCGTCTGCTGTTCGTCCTCGCGATCCTTCAAGTACACAAATCAGACAACCGGGAGGGGGCCGGAGGGCGAAGTGATAACGACGGGATCACTTCGCATTCTGCAATCACTGAGCCTTCATTTTCACAGGCAGCATGGCCTCGAGGTTCGAAATGATCGTCAGAAGTTCGCCGCGTCGCGGTTCTTCGTAGAGTTGCGCAGCGATCCGGCATGTACCCAGCGTCGAGTCCAGCTTCCAAGCCGCTGGCCCGTCCAACATCACTAAGTTGGCTAGGTCCTGTGCTTTCTCCGCGTCTCCCGCATCGAAAGCGGCGCCGAGGAGAGTGGGATTAAGCCACTCATCGTTTGTATTGCGATTTCGTGCGCGTTCACAAGCTGTCATCGCCACGGCAGCTGCGGCGAGGGCTTTCTCTTGATCCCCTTTACGGTTGCGTGTTCGATACAGACGAGCGAGATTTGAGGAGGGGAAGTAGTCGTTGAGATCTAGTTTCATGCCCGCGTCATATTCCGCGATAGCACGATCGAGATCGAGCGGGTTTCCTGTTTTATTCCATTTCCTTCTATATCGGCCGCCGAGCAGGCCGCGGCGCTCTGATGTGTCGCCTTGGGTATTGATCAGCTCCCTCAGCGCGCCGATCGCGGTGTCATGGTCGCCCGAATTCGACAACGCGAGGGCCCTCTGCTCTATCACCAGTGGAGAACTTTGAAGGTCTGCGGGAAGGCCGCCGATGAACTCCAACATCGTCTGCCAATCCGTGCAATCCCGTAGTGTATACATCAGCTCAATTGCAACGGCCTTCTGGATGGGTCCGCCAGTGTGATACTCATCGCGCAAGGCCAGAGCGCGGGCGCGGCGTTCTTCACCGTCAGTTGCAGAACGTGCCGCAATGATCTGCGCCTGAAAAAGGGAGAGGTCTTCCAGGGACTTCCGAAACGAAGTCGTTCGGGCTGGATCGTAATCGGGGAATTTTGGGAATACCTGGTAGAACGGGGATTCGCCGGTGGCCAGAAGTGGGACGGCGGCGCTTATGATATTGATGATCTCGGCCGCGGTTTCGTCGGAAATTGATTCGGCTGGGAGAGGGTAGCGGATGCAGCGCATCTGTGCAGCATCGAAGAGCGGTTTCGCCCAGTCGGCTGCTGTAAGCAGGCAACCTAGGCGTTGAGCGGCGTGGCGGATGCCCACCTCATAGTAGACATTCCCATTGGGGATGGAGAGGTCAGCGATCACCAGATCTGATATCGCCAGCCGTTCAATCATTTCATTGATAATGAGGGCCCCGATATCCTCGTTCGCGCGGACAGGCTCATATCCGGCCTTGTCGATCGCCGGACGAAGTGCAGCCTCCCACAGACGGTCGAAATCAACCTTATCGGGAGCTTGAGAGCCCGCTTGCGCACTGGTCGGCTTCTTGTTGTAAGGCATGATCATGAAGCAGATTGGACGCGGCACGGAATCACCTCCGGAATGATCCTTCTAAGCGAAGAGCAATCGCGAACTCACGAGATTAAAGGGCTTGATTCGGCAAAAAAATAAAGCCTGAAAATATCGGCAATTTGTCTTCTTTCCAAATCCCATCACGATAACGCATGTTTTGGCTCACCCCTTTCTCCCACAGTCACGTGCTAGAGGAACGATCCAAAGTGTTCGGACAGCACCTCTGCCGAAGCGGCCTGCCCTATTTTCAGCAACATCGGGATATTGTCGGGACAATCCATCTTCTGAATGTTGTCAGGATCTACGTTTGGAAATCCTAGTGCATTAAGCCCTGAACGACTCAGGTCCGCGTTATATCGAGCGTAGAGAAAGTTCCGCCCAAGATCTTGCTCAATCGGGATCCTCGCAGCGGCGAAGGACTCCTGCAAGGTCATTCCGTCCTGCAGGCTCCTCGGCACAAGGTCCATGAGTTCTCGGTCCAGCGGCGCACCATGCGTGCAGCGCCCCACGCTGCGACAAACGATGTCCTGGTCGACCTGCATTGCGTACATCAACGCCCCTGGGAGTCCTGCCACTGTGGACACGATATTCTTGTTGGGTGCCGCGGCCGTCGCCCCCAAAGACTCCGCAGCACCTGTGCCGACGGAGATTAGTAACAGATTCTTTTCGCCTTTTGTCCAGTTCAGCCTATACGCCGGCTCAGTTGCCATCCGGTAAAGCAGGAATGCAGGGTTGTTGTAAGGCGTCACTCCGCCGTCGACGAAAACGGCGGCTTTGGCAGGGTTGCTTGGGTCCCACGTCATGACCTCCGCGGGAAAATACACTGGAGCAGCCGTACTGGCTCGAACCAGCTTCCACAACGGGACCTTAAGATTGTTGTCAATTCGTGCCGGGTCGTTGTATTTTGCATCGGGA
Organism: Occallatibacter sp.; assembly: GCA_049590315.1. GTDB lineage: Bacteria > Acidobacteriota > Terriglobia > Terriglobales > Acidobacteriaceae > Telmatobacter. The sequence goes on from JBAWCO010000598.1 coordinate 4,953, forward strand.
TTGCTGCTTACCGGCCAAGCAGAGTCGGTGGTCACGTTCTTCGTCACCACTAGAAGAAGGCATTTCAGGTCGTCCGGATCCAGTGTTGTGTTGGCTCCAAAGACCTGTTGTAGCTGCTGGACCAACGGGTCCGCAGTATGCAAGTACTTATACCGTTCGATCAAGGCGGAAGGATCGAACATCTCGCGCCCATAGTCCTGATAGAACTTGATCAGGTCGGAGGTCGTCATACCGCGAGCCAAGCTCGCGGCAATTATCGCACCGGTGCTGGTTCCCCCGATATAATCGAAATACTCACAGAGCTGCAAACCGGTTTTTTGCTGGATCAAAGTCTCGATATTCTGCAGAATGCCCAGAGTGATGAGGCCCCGGATGCCACCTCCATCTAATGCAAGCATTCGGCGCGGCCGGTCATCTTTATACCGGCCAAACAGACTCTTCCAGCGTTCAGGGTAAATTGGCATCATAGACCTCAGCTATTTTGTTTGCTGCCAGAAAATGTCTACCGAATCGAGAAGGTGAGCGTAGAAAATGATTGTAGCTCTGGCCGGAAGACGCGTCGACCCGAAAGATCAGGATCATCCGCGCTTTTCCCCCGCACCTAAATCGGTGGAACTGGTTAAATGGCGGATCCGCGACAAATTGCTAAACCTGCAGGCTTCTGTTCTGGTCAGTTCAGCGGCCTGTGGAGCCGACCTTTTGGCTCTTGCTGAGGCAGGCGGGTTGGGGCTTCGACGCCGTGTAATCCTGCCGTTTGATCGCGATAGATTCCGATCTACTTCCGTGACCGATCGTCCCGGCAACTGGGGTCCGCTCTATGATGCTGTGCTTGACGAAGTGCAAGCGGTCGGCGATCTCGTGATCGCTCCCGTTGCTCCTGCGGACAAAGCATATCTCGAAACAAACCACATCATCATCGAAGAGGCTCTCTCGTTGGCGAGTATGCTTCGGCAGAAGGGGGTGGCAATTCGAGTTTGGGAAGGGAAAACCCGTGGCGAAGGAGACCTCACCGAAGAGTTCGGAGAGTATGCACAGATGAAGGGCCTTGAGGTCTTTGACGTCATGACCAAATAGTCGGGACCTCCAGCTTCGCGATGACCGACCTTGCCTCCGAGATATCACCGAAGTAAGAGCGAGCGAAAAAAACATGGAGCGGAGAGCGGAACTTGGAGGGGCGATCATGGACGCTCGGCCAACATCAATACACTATTTTGCTTGGGGAAGGAGTGTACCGCTTCCAGCGTCCCACGTGCGCGGGCCTGAAAACCCTCCAGCAGTAATGCGTCTACTATCTTGACTCCAGGTCAAGTCACGGACTGCCTTGTCGTCGTCAAAGATCTTCACGGTCATTTCTCTGCGTTCAACGTCATAAATGAGTATCAAGCCCGTCTCGAGGGCGGCGGCGAGTCGCTGTCCGTCGGGGCTCCACGCCAATAGAGATAGAGGTCCTCCAGCCCCCTCAATCATCTCAGTGACTTCTCCGGTGCTGATACTCACAATTCCGATCGTCCCGTCGACCTTTCCGACTGCGATCTGCGTCCCCGTGGGACTCCATACCATACTTCGAGGGGCCGGCGCCACAGACATCGAACGAATGAACCGCCCACTGCTGGCATCTTTAATTGTGAGCATCGATTCCGACACATCATAGGACGCAATTAATTTCCGATCTGGACTCAGGATTCCAGTGCCAGCCACTGAGTTTGAGTTCGCCTTTACAGGTTCGGGCGCCACGCCCGCCGCGCTATTCAATGCCTGCCGAACTTGCGCGGGGGCGTTTGCCGTGAGCTTCGCATTTTCTGTTGTCCCCGCATCAAATGTGAGCCATTCGAGGGACGAGACAATTTTCGTGCAGCTGCTGTTTGGGTTCAGAGAGACTTTTTTATAAGCTGCGCCATTATTGCAGTCCATTTCACCTGCCCATTGGGTGCCCGACAATTCGAAATTACCCCAGCATCCACCATCCGACCGGTCGATCCTAAGCGAGCTGGGAGAGAACCTAAAGGTCCAGTCAAAGACGGTTCCCTCATGAAATGGACCACTCGAACAAGTAATTGGGTTGTTGACTGGCGCAGCCTCCCCTGATGTAAGTGTCCCTGTATTTCCCTTGCTTACGTCGGTGTCGTTGGTGCCTTGAGAGGATGACTGCTTTTTGATCTCTCCGTGACTCAACGCCGAAGCGACTTCGAGGGCTCGACCAGTGCTTCTGCTCACGAGATGGAGATTGGCTAATCGCATGAAAAACAGGTCCCCTGAATTTTGGGACCACGGTTCCCTCTTTGAAGCTATTCCACTCTCGATAACGAGTCCCGCGTCTTCGCCTCGGAACCAAATCATTCCCGCTTCGGGATGAGTTGTAGAGGACAATTGCACGTCAGGGAGCTCCGCGGCGACTTGCGGCGTAATTCTGGGGTTTTGGAGCAGAGATCTTAAGGGATTGTCGACGTTCAACAAATCGCTCGCAATATCTGAGTAGCGTTGAAGACGCTCCCTCGATGAGCCATTTTGGGGGTCATTCAGAACACTCGCCACATCGAGCATCGATGCAACGAAGGGCTCGCTCGGTCGTGCGGGAATTGAGATCTTTGACTGAGACTTCTTCACAAGAAGACGGTTTAGCCGAGACACAGCAGTTTGCAATCCAACGATCGCTACGGCTGTGAGCACGATGGCAGTCGCCGCCCGGAATACCAGGGAATAACGAAGTAGTCTTCGCCAGCGCGACGGAGATTGGACAGAGAGCTTAGCTAATCGATGACGAGACACAAATGACAGATAGATATAGTCGTCGAGTTGACCGTACCGCCTCAAAAATTCACGGCCGGCGGGGGCGATATCAATTCCATCTCGTGCTAGTCCTTGCTCGGAACCAGCTTCGAGATAGGCCTTCAAGGCTTTCCTTACTTCGATCTCACGTTCTCCTAGGTTGTTAACCAGGCGTACTCTGAGCCAATCTGGCATTGTGCCATAGCGAAACCACGGGAGCGTAATGAGACTATCCGGGTACGCTGCATTTCGATTACGCATGGGACGAGAAGAAAGCCAAAGAACTCGGGCTCCAGCAAATCTGGCGAGACGACAAGTTCACCTACTTGCGCGGTGTATTCCAAGAAACACCGGCTCTCTATGAGTTGAAGGATAAAAAGGGCTCGCTCATCAACTTCGATTTCAGCGACGGGCTTTACACCGTGCCCAAGCAGTTGGAGCGCGGGTATCTCGCAATCGGCAAGCAGAAAGTTGAATTCCATCGCGTTGGAGGCACGAAATAGCCATGACGGAAACGAATCATAATCCTCCTGCTACCGTTCCCGAGCAGCCGGAAGCGAAGCCGCCGCTGCGTAAAGGTATGCCCGTGGTGATTGCCCTTGTGGCAATTCTTGCCATCCTCGGCATCGCCAATGTAACCAGTCTGCTGCGTGGCAACAAGAAGGCGGCCCCGGCGAGCAGCTTACAGATGCGCCCGGTT
>JBAWCO010000599.1:0-1992 GCA_049590315.1 Occallatibacter sp.
AACCGATTCTGCCTGCCATCGGTCATCCTGACCCCGGCACGCCGGACCGTCTGCGCGCAGGTGGAATGCAGACCTGGGATATGTCACTGTTCAAGAACATCCCACTGCCCGGCAAGCAGGAGCGCTCGGTTCAGTTGCGCTGCGAAACTTACAACATCTTTAACCATCCCAACTTTGCGACCAAGGACTTTGGCGCGAACCTCACGCTGCCCAGCTACAACGGAGACGGCACGTACACGCCGGAATCGATTTCGCCCGACTCCGGTTTCGGACTGCCGACCAGCGTGTACAGCCAGTTAGGCCCTGGCGGCCCGCGCGTCATTCAGCTTGGCGCACGCCTCTCGTTCTGACCACCATACGGCACGGAGCTTCACAGCTCCGTGCCGTATTCTTCTTCAAGCAGACCTGACAGCAATGACAGGCATGATTCCGCAATTGCCCGGTTCGTCCGAAGGATCTGGATTCGCTCCTGAATACAAATTATGGATAGGCTCATGCGCATAGAATTCCCGGGCTTCATTCTGTTTTGCTTTCTGCTCTCATCCTGTCTCGCCCAATCCCGGGCACAGTCGGTTGCTGTGTATCAAACAACGCCCGACCTCAAGCAGGCTCTTCAGCAGGACCCGGCGCTCTCTTTCGCATCCACTCCCGCCGCCGGGAAGGTCATCACTGTCGATGACTCGCGTCAGTTCCAGACCATCGACGGCTTTGGCGCCGCAATGACCGATTCTTCCGCGTGGCTGCTTGAAGAGCAGTTGTCCGCGGCACAGCGCAAAGAGGTCATGCGGAAACTCTTCGACCCTCAGCACGGTATCGGAATCAGTTTCGTGCGCGTTCCGCTGGGCGCCTCGGATCTAGCGCGCAATCACTATAGCTACGACGACATGCCCCCCGGTCAACGCGATCCAGGCCTGCAGAAGTTCTCCATCGATCACGATCGTGCTTACATCCTGCCGGCACTTCGCCAGGCGCTTCAACTGAACCCATCGATCAGCATCATGGTCACCCCCTGGAGCCCGCCCGGATGGATGAAAACCAAAGACTCGATGATCGGCGGCCAGTTGCGCGAGGATGCCTCGGCTGATTTTGCGCTGTATCTAGCAAAGTCAGTCAGCGCCTTTCAAAAAGCCGGCGTACCCGTGAAATATCTTTCTCTGCAAAACGAGCCACTCTATGAGACGAAGGACTATCCAGGTACATTGATGCCGGCAGACCAGGAAGAGGAACTGATCGCCAAATACGTAGGCCCGGCGCTTCAAAAGGTGGGACTCCACACCGGCATCCTGGCCTACGACCACAACTGGGATCATCCCGAGTATCCCGAATCAATCCTCGCCGATTCCGCCGCCTCACAATACGTTCCGGGGTCCGCTTTTCATTGCTATGGTGGCGACGTGTCCGCGCAAGGGAAGGTACATGAACAATTCCCTGACAAGGGCCTGTGGATGACCGAGTGCTCCGGCGGCATCTGGCAGAAGGGAAACGTGTTAGCCATTACGGAGAAGCTGTTGATTGAGTCGACACGTCAATGGGCGAAGGCCGTCGTGTTGTGGGGATTGGCGCTTGATGAGAAGAACGGTCCGAACTCCGGAGGTTGCGCCACCTGCCGTGGCTTTGTCACCGTGGACCGCAGCGCGGAACCGCACAAGGTCACTTACACAGCCGACTATTACGCCATCGGCCATGCCAGCCGTTTTGTGCATCCTGGGGCGGTGCGCATCGATTCAAGCGACCTGAGCCAGGCTGGCCTGGAAACCGTCGCCTTCAAAAACAGCGATGGCTCGATTGTCCTCCTGGTGTTGAACGACGACGACACCTCTCAGGATTTCACGGTGAGCTGGCATGGCAGCAGCTTTGCGACGTCGCTGAGTGCGGGTTCCGTTTCCACTTATGAGTGGCATTGAAGCCGGCGCAAAGCTGACTAATCCAACCGGGAGTTCCCCCGGCTTTTCCGGGGTGGCAGTAACAGTTTGACATTTTCGGGAGTCCATC
>JBAWCO010000600.1:0-3754 GCA_049590315.1 Occallatibacter sp.
GTACGATTCCGCTCGGCAACGCTGCTGCTCCTGATTCCGCTCGCCCTATCTCTCACCTGCTGTCACCAAGCTGAGCAGCTCCTGCCCGACCATCCCCGCCAATTCCCCGGCGTCACCATGCAGGATGTGACTTTCTTCTCCCACGCCCTCAACCGCAACATGCCCTACCGCGTCTACCTACCAGCAAAACTGGTCTCCGGCCAAAAGCTCCCCGTTGTCTATCTGCTCCATGGAGGAAACGGTGGTTTTCGCGACTGGTCGAACTATTCTGACGTCGCCCGCTATGCTGCACCCGATAACTCGGAGGGTCTGATTCTCGTCATGCCGGAAGGCGCTTTCTCTTATTACATGAATGCCGCCGAAAAGCCGGAGGACAAGTACGAGGACTACATCGCGAACGATTTGATCACCGATGTAGAAGCCCGATTTCCCGCCATCAAGGGTCGCGAAGGCCGCGCCATTGTTGGGATATCTATGGGCGGATTTGCCGCTATCAAACTAGCGCTTAGCCGCCCGAAACTATTCGTCTATGTAGCCGCTTTCAGTCCATCCATCGACATTCTTCATCGGCGGTTCAGCCCCAAACGCATAGGCGAATGGTGGCGGATCCGGACCATCTTCGGCCCCGATGGAAGCGATTCTCGCAAAGCCCGCGACCCTTTTGTCCTGGTCCAATCGGCCGAGCCCGCACAGACCCCTTACCTCTATCTCACCGCTGGCGAACAGGAACCCCTGCTCGAACCTAACCAGAGATTCGCATCTCGCGTCCGCGACCACCATTTCTCTCATGAGTTCCACACCAAGCCCGGTGGCCACGACTGGAACGAATGGGACGCCCAAATCCCAGGTTGCTTCGAAAGCCTGTTCAAGCATCTGCGCCCGGCGAATTGAGCGCGCACTGACTGCGATCGTCAGTAATCTATCTTCACTCGATCACCGACAGGCTCGTTTCCTGCGTAGCCAGCGAACTCCCACCCACCCATATTTTGTAAGTCGTCGGTTCCACGACCCGCTGCATCTCCACGTTGTAGAAATTCAGCTCGTTGAACCCCAGCGGAAACTCCACGTGTTTCTGTTCGCCCGGCGCCAGCGTAACGCGCGCAAATCCCTTCAGCTCCCGCACCGGCTGTTCCACGCTCGCCGCCGTGTTCCGAATGTAGAGCTGCACAACCTCGGTCCCCGCGACGCTCCCGCTATTCTTCACATCCACGCCCACCGTGGCCGCCGGCGTATTTCTTGACGCCAGAATCGCGTTCACCGGAACCTCCGCGTGGTTGATCGTCGGCTGCGAGTAACTGAACCGCGTGTAACTCAGCCCCCAGCCAAACGGGAACAGCGCCGAGTTCTGCTCATCCATATAGCGCGAGACGAACTTCTCCCTCGCGTCTTGGGGAAAATGGCTCAAATCCACACGCGCCGGTCGTCCCGTCGGCAACTGCGCATAGTAAAGCGGCTCTTGCCCCACGGCTCGCGGAAAACTCGAAGGCAGCTTGCCCGATGGATTCACGTCGCCAAACAGCACATCGGCCACCGCGTGACCCGCCTCGACTCCGGGATTCCATGCCTCTAGAATTGCCGGCACGTGCTCCGCGGCCCATTTCAACTCCAGCGGCCGTCCGGCCAGTACCACCAGGACCACTGGCTTGCCCGTGGCCACCACTGCCTTCAGCAGCCGTTCCTGCGCACCTGTGAAACCCAGGTGGGCACGGCTCGAAGCCTCACCCTCCATCCAGTTAGCCGGTTCGCCCAGCGCCAGAATCGCAACATCCGCCTTCTGCGCCGTCTCTACCGCTTCGGCAATGGTCCTGTCATCGTCAGGCACCGGCAGATGCTCATCGGGGGCAGACGGCCCGCTGAAGTTCACCCGGCTCAGCACGTTTTCATCCGGGCCGCTCAGCAGCCCGCACCCCTCCGCATACAGCAGCCGGTCCCCAAGCCGCTCGCTGAGCGCCGTCCTCAGCGTTACCGCGTACTTCGGATCGCCCGTCACAGCCCACGCGCCCAGCATCTCCTGCTTGTTGTCAGCCAGCGGCCCAATCAGCGCAACCTTTTTGGCCTTCGCAGTCAGCGGCAGCAGCGTCCCCACTCCTTCCACCGGGTCGTTCTTCAGCAGCACAAACGTCTCCGTGGCAACCTTGCGCGCCAGTGCCCGCCGCTCCGGCGTTGCGTCGTATGCCGGTCCGGGCTCGGTGTAAGGATGGTCGAACAAGCCCAGCGCAAACTTCACCCGCAGCACCCGCCGCGCCGCCTCATCCACCACACTCTCAGGAATTTTGCCCGTGCGCACCTGCGATGCCAGCACCGTCCCATAGAGGTTTCCCTCCATGTCCATATCGGTGCCTGCCTCCAGTGCCTTGCGCGCCACGGTCGGTCCATCGCCAATCGAGTGATTGATCAGTTCGGCCACCGCACCCCAGTCCGAAACCACAAACCCGTCGAATCCCCACTCCTTTCGCAAAATCTGCGTTAGCGTAAACGGGTCTGCCGTCGCTGGAACTCCATTGATCGAGTTGAACGAGCTCATCATCGTAGCCGCGCCCGCTTCCACTGCGGCGTGGTACGGCTCCAGGTAAACCTGCCGCAGCGTAATCTCGCTCATGTCTGCGGCGTTGTAGTCGCGCCCTGCAATCGCTGCGCCGTAAGCTGCAAAATGCTTCACGCTCACAGCCACCGAATCCGGCTTCGAAAGATCGTCCTGCTGGTAGCCCTTCACCCACGCCCGCGCCATTGCCGATCCAAGATAAGGGTCCTCGCCCGCCGACTCAATAATCCGTCCCCACCGCGGGTCGCGCGCAATGTCCACCATCGGCGAGAAGACCCACTGCAGTCCGTCCGCACGGGCCTCCACCGCGCCGGTGCGCGCCACCAATTCGGCTACCTTGGGGTCCCAGCTTCCCGCCAGCGCCAGCGGCACCGGAAACGTCGTCCGATGCCCGTGAATCACGTCCTGCCCGAAGATGATGGGGATGTGTAGCCGCGACTTCTCCATCGCAATATGCTGATAGTGATTGGTCGCCTCAGCGCCCACCACATTCAGCATCGATCCCACTTTCCCTTTGCTGACCAGCTCGTCATACTTCAAATTCGAAGCATTCGGTCCCGTTGCATACCCGGCCGAAAACTGCACCAGTTGCCCGATCTTTTCGTCGAGCGTCATCTTCTTCAAGAGAGCATCAACGCGTGCATCCAGTTCTTTTGAGGCTAGCTGGGGATTCGGAACAGGCTTGATCTGGGCATTGCCGGGCATATAGGCAAAACCAGTCAGAAATAAAAGGGCGAATAGACTCCGGAGAGAGTCGAATGAACAAAATTTCATGGCCCCGCAATGATAAACGTTTCAGCGAGCATTCGTTAGAGCTGGACCGAAACCCGGCCCACCTCAGGCAACGCGGATTGCTGCCAAAATCAATCGCTACCAGTTTTCTAAAAACACCATGGCAATGAAACCTCGGAGAGGACTCATATCACGAGATTCCGTCAACTAGCTGAAGTATCTGGACTGCAGCCTGGGCAGCCTCGTTCCGGACCCCCGTGTAGCAGGCAGCTCCGGCGACTGCACGTTGAAGCGCCGGAATCAGATTTGGAGATCCCTCTAAGGCATGGGGCGTGTTCTGCAACAGGGTCAGCAGCGCTACGCTTTGAGGCATTTCCTCCACGCGCCAAGTGCAAGTGGGACGGTACTCAAGAGCCAGAATAAAACCAACCGGTGCAGGCGCCGTCCCTGCCGAAGCATTCAACTCCCCTGGAAGCACTG
>JBAWCO010000601.1:0-5852 GCA_049590315.1 Occallatibacter sp.
CTGATCTTCTGGCTCGGCCGCGTTCTCCACCGTGCTGGAGTAACCCTTCTAGACGAAGCTTTTCACGGCAAACCAACCCTCATCAAGGCCATCGGCCAGCTTCTCGATATCGGCTTCTACCTGATGAGCATCGGCTATCTCACAGCCTGGGCGGCACTCGACTGGCAAATGAGCACATTTGGCCAAGTTGCCCAAGCCGTCAGTGGCAGAGTCGGCGGCCTTCTGCTCATGCTTGGCTGCGTCCACCTTTTCAACCTGTTACTGCTGGCCCTCTTCCGCCGCCGCACAGTCTTCGCGACCGCGCCAGCCAATTCGTGATCGCCATGGCCCGCAAAGCGACCCCCAAATCTGAAGCCACCCGCACCCGCATTCTTGAGGCTGCATTACGCGTCTTCCGCGAGCGCGGGTTTCAGGCCGCCACCATGCGCGAAATCGCCGCCGAAGCCGGCGTAGCCTTGGGCGCGGCCTACTATTACTTCGAGTCGAAAGATGCCATCGTCATGGCCTTCTACGAGCAGGCGCAGCAGCAAATGGAGCCGGAGATCGAGCGCATCCTCGACTCTCGCCGCACTCTTGAATCACGCCTCCGCGGCCTCATCGGCTACAAGTTCCAGTACTTCCATCCCAACCGCGCGCTCATGGGCGCCCTCTCCGCGCACATCGACCCGAGCCACCCGCTCTCACCCTTCAGCGCGGCCACGGCCTATATCCGCGACCGCGACATCGCCTTTTTCGCCCACGCGGTCGCCGACTCCGGCGTACATCTCCCGCCCTCCATCCTGCCCTACCTGCCGCGCCTCCTCTGGCTCTATCAGATGGGCCTCATGCTTTACTGGGTCTATGATCCATCTGCCAAACAGGCACGCACCGCCCTGCTCTTTGAGAAGACTCTCCACATGATGCTGCTCTTGATCAAGCTCACTGGCATTCCTTTGCTCCGTCCGCTCTACCGTCCCGCCGGCGAACTACTCAAAGCCATATACGAGGAGGCCTGACCGTGACCACGCGTCCGTTGCGCATTGTCCTTCCCGGCGGCAGCGGGCAAGTCGGTCAGATCCTCGCGCGCCATTTTCAACAACGCGGCCATCATGTCACCGTCCTCACGCGCGCACCTTACACAGCAGAATGGGAAACGATTCACTGGGACGGCGAGCACGAGGGCCCCTGGACTGAAGCGCTCGATGGTGCGGATGTATGCATTAATCTCGCCGGCCGCAGCGTCAATTGCCGCTATCATGCGGCCAATCGCCGCGCCATCTACGACTCGCGCATCGGCACCACACGCCTCCTCGGCCAGGTCTTCGACACCCTCGCCGATCCGCCGCGTGTCTGGCTGAATGCCTCCACGGCCACCATTTATCGCCACGCCCTCGATCGCGAAATGGACGAGGCCACCGGCGAGCTAGGCGGCAATGAACTCATTGGGCGAACACGCAGCGCACCCGACACCTGGAACTTCTCCATCGGCGTGGCCAAAGATTGGGAAGCTGCTTTCTTCAATGCCTACACGCCACGCACGCGCAAGGTCGCCATGCGCAGCGCCATCACGCTCAGCCCCATTCCCGGCAACGCTTTCTCTCTGCTCTCGAACCTGGTCCGCATGGGTCTGGGAGGCACGCAGGGCAACGGTCACCAATTTGTTTCCTGGGTCCACGAGACCGACTTTGCCCGAGCCATCGAATTCTTAATCGACCACGAAGAGCTGGAAGGCCCCGTCAACATCGCCGCACCCAATCCCCTGCCCAACCGTGAATTCATGGCACGTCTGCGCGATGCATGGGAACGCCCCAATGGACTCCCCGAGCCGGCCTTGCTCATCGAGATCGCCGCGTTCTTTCTGCGCACCGAGTCCGAGCTTGTGCTCAAAAGCCGGCGCGTCATCCCCACCCGTCTGCTTGACGCCGGCTTCAAATTCGACTTCCCCACCTGGCCCGAAGCCGCCGAAGACCTGGTCCGCCTATGGCGCCACCAAGACTAGTTTTTCCTCAGTCCCTTAGTCCCAGTCCCCGCCCTTATCACTTCTGCGTAATCTCCGTAACCGGCAAATCTCAGTGTCCCAGCAAAAAGAGCTTGACCGTGTTACCAGGTGTGATCTTGGCGGTCCATACATAGACGGGAATATTTTCATGAGCTGTGACTGCATCTGGCCGCGTTTTGCGCTGTAACAGATAGAGGGGAATAACCAGCCATCGCGGGCAATTCCTCCATTTTGATTCAGTGCCAGGAAAAACATGAAGAATCATTTTCTATCTGCTTCACTCGCATTCACATTCTGCGTGGGAGTTACCAATCACGCGGTCGCCAAGGTTCTCTCCGATTTTGTTCAATTCCCTACGCCAGGCGGCATTGTTGCATGGCATTCGCTTACTTCGCCTTGCCGACTGCTCCCCGATTCCGCGAAAAGCACCCCCGACGGTGTAGGTGCATCTGTCAGCTTCGGGTCCCGTGCATCCGGCATGGTCGGCTTGAGCTTCAATATGCCGGGGATCGTCTGTGGAGTTGATCTCACCTTTAGGAAAGGCATCGCCCTCTTGTTCTCCAACCCTGATCATCAGGCCGGTTGCACCATTTCGCTTCAGCAGCATTGAGTGGCCATTCAAAACCAGAAAGGGGACCATGCCTACAGCAGAGCAAATTATCATTCGTCGCCTCGAATGCGTCTGGAGGGTTTCAAACGATAGGCTCATCTGCGCATGGATTGAGCAGACCGTAGTCGGCGGAATTTGCAAGCAGGACCAAGAGAAAGATCGCAGCCGCAGAGTCGCAAGGCTGGACGTCGCTTTCCGTCGAAATCCACATCCGTCACTAGCGTGCTGAATGTGGACCGGAATAGGCCTGATCGCGACGGGTGCGGCGGGACGCCCTGCAGCACTTATAGATGCTTTCTGCTCCACTGCGAATCGGCTTGCGGCTGCCATAGCGTTGAGCATGATCGCGTTTATGAACAAGCCCTTTGAGGGTTGGCCGACAATAACATCCCTTTTCAATACCGCCATCGTTGCATGTCTTCGCGATGACTAGTGAATCTGGCCCAGCGCGGTCTTTGCCTCGCGGGCAATGAGATTGAAGCTCGCGGCTTGAGATTGTGCTTGTAGGCGCTTCAGGCGCAGCATTCCGGATGAGACTTTGCCTGAGGTAATCTCGATCTCTCCCAGCAGAAGTTCCGATTTCAGTTCGTAACCGAAATAGCCATCACGGCTTGCCTGCTTGATTGCATCTTCGAGCATCGCTTGACCCTCTGTTGCGTGCCCGGTTTTCGATTTCACTGCTGCGCCTGCTATCGTTAACTCGAACCAGGCTTCGCGATCCGGTCCTTGCTGGTAAAGCGCCGCCGCCTCGTCGTAGGCCGCCTGCGCCTCTTTGAGATCTCCCTCGGCCAGTAAGGCCAGGCTGAGAAGCGCCTCGGCGAAACATCCAGTGGACACAACTTTCTGTTTGGCATACTCTCGGGCAGCACTGCGAGCCAAACTTGCAGCCTCGGAGTTTTTCCCAAGCTCCATTTCAATGACCGCCTGTTGCATTTCACTACTTGCTACATCGAATTCATCTTCTACTTCCCTGCTTTGTGAAACTGCAGCGACAATTGCCTTGTGTGCCTCAGGAAGCCGATCCATGGACAGAAATATATCTGAAAGAGCGATGAGCGATTTAATGCGCCCGCGCGGATAACCAGTTTGCTGAACGACAGACATGCTTTCGTCGAGTATCTTCTTTGCGGCATTCAACTGGCCTCGATCGCTAAGAACCAATCCGAGATTGGTCATCGTTGAGGATTCTCCGCGCTTGTCCCCTATATCCCGAAATGCCTGCAGTGTCTCGTCCTGCATGCGAGTCGCACCTCGCAAATCGCCCATCCCCTGCACCACATTGGCGAGGTTTCCCAGGCTGCCTGCTATACCTGCCTTGTAGCCGATGGAACGATCGATATCCAAACACTGCTGGTACGATCGGCGTGCCTCTGCCAGCTTGCCCTGCGTGTAGAGAACATTGCCGATGTCGTTATAGGCGGTCGCAATCATCAACTGAGCGCCAGCTTGGCGGGCGACTTCCAAAGCCTCCTCATAAATCTTGCGAGCGCCCTCCATATCGCCTTTGTCATAGAGAACTCCTCCCATGCCGTCCAGATCCCTGGCGACCAGGCGAAGATTTCCGCCCGCGCGCGCCAGATCGCGTGCCTCGGAATCGGCCGCAAATGCCTTGTCAAACTGCCCCAGGCGATCTAAAGCCCAGCCTTCACGGTATCTCGCTTCTGACTCGAGCAGTGGGCTTTCTTGCAGCCGTGCTTTCTGAACTGCTGTTACGGCAAACTGCAGAGAACCGTTGAAATCTCCAAGGGAGGAACTCGCTGTAGCCTCTGCCATATCAATGCGAGGATCAGCCCCTGTTGCTCCCGGGAGTTGTTGTAACTGACGAGCAGTGACTAGCTCGTCCCTGGGAACACCAGCATCGTTTTGTGACTTGGCTACCTTCAGACCATATTCCAGGTTGTCCGGAAAGAACTTCCATAGTGTGCGATATGTCTCAAGAGCTGCGACGTGATCATGCGACAACTCGCGATATCGCCCCTCGATCAGCAATTGGTTTTCGCGAGGCAGAGTCGACGACAGTTCGAAGGCCCGCTTTGCCTCCGCTCGCGCCTGCGCATCATTGCCCAGTGCGGCCAGGCTCTCCGCCAGCAGTGAATGTGTCAGTGCATGATCCGGTTCGATGGCGATCGCTCGCATGAACAGATCGCGGGCCGCACTCGCATCGAAGATGCGTATCTTCGCTACACCCTCGGAATAGAATCGAGCGGCCTGCGAATCGGTCGGCAGCGTGGCGCGATTTTTATCGAGCGCATCGCTTGCTACGTCTGCGATTCTCAATTGCCTGCGTAGACTCCCGCCGGCTTGCGTCACCAGGCTCGCGATTTGAGCATCACTGCCCTCCTCCGACACTGCCGCAATCGTCTCGCCCGTCTCGGAATCCTGAATCTTCAAATCGATGCGCAGCTTGTTCGCAGACGATAGCAGGTAGGAACCTTGAACCACGGTATCCGTATCCAGATTCCGGCGAATCTTCTTGAGCGTATCGGTCCCATAGCCCACGGTCGTAGGCAGCGCGAGATCGAGTTTCATGCGCGCTATATTTTCGCCTGGGATAATTCGCAACTGCCCGCCGGAAGCAAGTTCCGTGCTCGCCATCTCCGCCAATGCCGTAGAGATCCAGTCATCTGCCGCTTTTCCCGAAAGGTTGCGAAATCCTAAAACTGCAACAGAGCGACGGGACTTGACCTGAACATTGGGCTGGGAGGATGGAACGTGCCAGAACCGTTCAACCAACATGCCAGCGCCCGCGGCAACCGTCAGAAACACTGCAGCGGCAAGGGCTAATCTTCGAGGTCTCTTCCAGTGCATCCGAGGCTGAAGCTTGTCCCGCAAAACCTCCAGATCTTCTACCATTTCCTGGGCGGACTGATAACGGCAATTCCGGTCTTTTCTGAGAGCTTTTTCGATGAACTGCTCCATCGCGGCAGGAACCGAAGGGCTCAATTGCCTCACCGGAGTCAGCTCCCGATGCAAGGTCGCTTCGTGGATGGCGTCCGCATCTTCGCCGGTAAACCCGCGCCGCCCTGTCACCATCTCATAGATGACCAGGCCCAGGGAGAATAGATCGGTGCGAGTATCCAATTCCTCTTCGCGCACTTGCTCCGGAGACATGTAGTACGCTGTGCCCATTCTGGTCCCGGCTCTGGTCAGCCGCGGATTGCCGGGCTCTTCTGAGGCCAGAACCGCACTGGTAAATGTCTCTTCTCGTATGTGCTGAATTGCAGATTCATTTTCCAGCAGCTTAGCCAGGCCAAAATCCAGAAC
>JBAWCO010000602.1:0-3673 GCA_049590315.1 Occallatibacter sp.
GCACAGTTCTGTCACTACCGAAAACGAGGCTCCTTGCTTCCTGCTAATTAGTTACAACTGTAGTACTAGGCTGGTGTCAAGGCTCTACGACCGCGGAACGCGGCGCACGAAGTGCGGCCTTGACTCCGGCCGGGCCTCGGCCAGGCTCCTGCTATCCGGGGAATGTCATCGCTTTGATTGTGCGGCTTCTTCGGCTCGCCGTTTGGCGCGCGCCTCAAGAAGTACCTGCGCTTGCGCAGCCTTGCTAGTTTGTACCTGGCAGTAGAGAAGTCTGATCTGTTCAGTTTGCATCCTGTCTCCACGCAGGAGCGGTTCAAGTGTGTTCATCAGCAGCATTTGGATTGCGACTAGTTCCGTGAAAATGTGCATGGGCATTTCAGGCTGATGGGCCACATTGGTACTTCCAAGAAGCACCTCGCGGGCCCATTCCCGAAGGTTCTTTCCGCTCGCTTCGGCGGCCTTTTGCAATGCCTTTTCTTCAGCCGGAGTGAACCGGGTTGCGACACTGCGTGTGCGCGTTTCTCTGCCTCGCAACCGGGCGAAACGATCTTCAATTCGAACAGTATCGGTTGTCATTTCATCCCCTCCATTGCATCTCTGCAACGCCGTTTCCAAAGGCAACCTCCAAAATTACATAGTCCTCACAAGTTGCGATGTTTCAAAACGTTCCCAAATGGAAACGCGCGGTTGCAAACGCAACCCTTTCAGGGGTGGAGTGTCGAAATACAGCCGGTGCGCAGCACCGTGTACTTAAAGCTCGCCGTATTCGAGCACCAAAGCGTCCCATGCGCTGGCCACTTCAGGCGATTGCCACGCGCGGCGAAACAGGCTCCGAATCGCCTTCCATTGATCCATCGGGAAATTGAAACTGATTCCGTTCTCACTCGAACGAAAAGACACGCCGCGTTCTTCGTTTTCCATGATTCCAGTCCAGGCAATGAAGTAGTAGCCCTTCCATTGGGTCATCAATGGTTCCAGGTCGAGCAGTTCCAACATCCTTCGGAACTCGGCAATCCTCGGATATCCGAACACCGGATAGCTCGGCGTTAGAGGGCCAGGAAACAGCAGGCGAGGGATGAAATCATTCCCTTCATCCCGTATCAAATCGAGTTGGAATCCGCCCTCTTCGAACGAGGGCAATCCACGCTGAATGGGAAACTCAAAATCCCCGTCCTCTGTCCCCGCAATCGGCTTCTCTCTCAGAGGCTTTTTGTGCACGGCATAATAGCCTCGTGCGCAAACCCGCCATAGGGCTTTCCAGTGCGCCCAAAGCGCATCGTTCAGCTTCTCGGCGTTGGAGAACTTCTCGTCGTCCAACATCGTGTACAAATTGCGAACCGCCAGAATCGGTCTGCGCTTGTTTTGAGCCGGGCTCCTGAGCATCTGAATCGTACGCTTGACTACTCGTCGAACATCGTCTTTCGTAACCTCTTGAGGCTCCTTCAGCGCCGACTGTCTGTCCTCCGGAAGAGTCTGTAAGTAAACCCATTCCAGGGAGACTCTCGACGGTCTGCGGGCGACAGAATGAGCGGCGATAAAAGCTTCCAGTATATCGGCCAAAGCCTCATACGAAAGCTGCCCCTGTTCGGTGCTAGCGAATGACTCTGCGCCCTGCGTGCAGTAGTAAGCAATCAGTGTCCATTCGGCCTGTGAAAGCGTCAGCCCACCTTCTAGTTTTTTGCGAACTCTGAGAAGGGATTCCGTTGGCTGAAGGAGTAGGCCAACCACTTCAATTCGGTCATCTTTAGCAGACTCAAGAAGCCGCTTAGCGGCTTCCGAAGTGGAGACGCTTTCGCCAGACTTGAGCGCCATCATTTGCTTGAGTTTCTCGAGCCGTTCACGAAGCTCTTCGGAGATGCGAATCGAAATGACTGGTTGATGCTGTGGGGATCGGTCAGCCATCAAACTCCCTCGAACGGCGATTACAGCGCGATATTCTGTAACGATACGATATTGACTTTATTGACTCCTCCGCGTTATTGTCAACCCATGCAAGACTGGCGAGGTGCCCCTTGTGCCCTATTCCCCTTTCCCAACGCCGCCTGCGCATCGACGAGGCAGCACAGTTTGAGCTGCCGCTAGCGATCGAGACTGAGATAACCTCCCACGCCGCCCAAGCCGACCCCAAACCTGAACCACCTCCTCCGCTTGCTGCCGGAAATATTCGCGGTTCTCTGACTTTCAATACTCCGGTCAGACGTGACACAAAAAGGATTGATCGGAACCGAAAACCACCCGTCAAAGAAGTCCTTGCGCCTAACGGAATACCGCTCAGGAATTTCCAAGAGACTTCGGGAGACGTCGAATTCTTGCGTCTGCCAGGCGTGAAAGCAGTCACCGGCCTGGGGAAAACCAGCATTTACGAGCTGATCCGAGACAAGAGCTTTCCTGCGCCAGTCCGCCTCGGCCCGCGTGCAGTTGCATGGGTCAAATCTGAATTCAGGCAGTGGGCTTTAGAGCGCGTGCATGCGTCGCGATCCGTTGCTTAATGCTGCGAGCGGGTTAGTGCCAGCCGTCTGGGCTTGCACCGCAACGCGCTTCCAGCTTGCGCCGCTCTGGTTCTCCTGACCCTTGGCCAATTGAGAGTCCAAGTAATCTGCCCACCACTGCATCATCGATGCACGCTGAGTTAGGTACTTAGCGTGATTGTAAGCAGCGGCCACTTTGTTGCGCTTAAGATGCGCGAGCTGCAATTCAATGTGCTCGTCGGCGAAGTCGTTCTCATGCAAGATCGTGGATGCCAATCCGCGGAAACCGTGACCCGTCATCCGGCCCTTGTAGCCAAGACGATACAGGGCAAACAGAATCGTGTTGTTGCTCATGGGCCTGTTCTTGTCGTGCGCTCCAGGGAAAACGAGCCTGCCGTTTCCTGTTAACAGCTGAAGAGCACGCAGAACGTTCACGGATTGCCGTGACAGCGGAACGATATGCGGCGTCTCCATCTTCATCCTCTCGGCCGGAATATCCCAACGGGCCTTGTCCAGGTCAAATTCCGGCCATTCGGATTCGATGAGCTCAGACGTGCGCACGAATGTATAGGCCATGAGTCGCATGGCAAGTCGCGTAATTGCATCCCCGTCGTAGCTAACCATCTTCGTGAGCAGCGTGGGCAATTCTTTAGCATCCACGCGCGAAAAGTTCTCTTCCTTGGATTCCGCCAGAATATCCTTGGGTTTGAAATCGGCTGCGGGGTTCCGGCTGGCGATACCATGGGCAATCGCATAGCGGAAGATCTGACCAGTTGTCTCGTGCGCGCGTTTCGCTACGTCTCTTGCTCCTCGACCCTCGACTTCAAGCATCAATTTCCGAATGTCAGCCGGGGTCACGCTGTCGATGAACTTGTGACCGAAGGCCGGGAAGACGTCAGCTTTCAGGCGCCGCAGAACGTAATCGGTATGGCGTGGAGACTTTCCAGCGGCCCACCACTCCCACCATGTGCGAGCGACTTTCTCAAAACTGTTCTCGGTCTCGCGCTCCCGTTCTTTCTCTTCCCGCTGCCGGGTCGCGGCTTTGGCTTTGCGCTCGACAATGGGATCAATTCCCGCAGCCAATTTTTTGCGAGCCGCAAAATGACGTTCGCGTGCCTCAGCGAGATTTACGGTAGGATACTCACCCAGCGCCATCAGCTTTTCCTTACCGTCGGCCCGATAGCGCCAGCGCCACAGTTTCGAGC
>JBAWCO010000603.1:0-4386 GCA_049590315.1 Occallatibacter sp.
GGACTCCTATTGCAGGACCAAGAGCGCCTGCTGCGGTGCAATTTGTGGACATCACAGCGCAGGCGGGCGTGCATTTTTTGCACCAGGCGCCGCACACCTCGCGTAAATATCTGATTGAGACCATGGGTTCCGGCGTTGCGCTGTTTGACTGCGACAACGACGGACGGCTGGACTTGTTCCTTGTGAACGGAGCGCCCTACTCAGACCCGACGCCAAAGGGGACGATTCCCGAAAAGACAGGACCCGAGTATTGGAATCGGCTTTATCACCAGAAGAGCGACGGAACCTTCGAGGACATTACGGAGAAATCCGGCATCTCCGGCGTGGGATACGGAATGGGCGTAGCTGCCGCGGATTATGACAATGACGGCAATGAAGATTTGTTCGTTACCGGCTATGGCGGGAATCATCTCTACCACAACAACGGCAACTGCACGTTTACAGATGTGACGGCGCAGGCGGGCGTCGCGGGCGGTGGATGGTCGTCAAGCGCAGCATGGGTGGATCTGGATGGCGACGGGCTTCTGGACCTGGTGGTTCTGCGCTACGTGACTTGGGACTGGGAGGACAAGTGGTGCGGGCCGCCGGAAAACCGCGGCTACTGCCACCCGGATGTCTTCGATCCGATCTCCATGCTGGTCTATCACAACTATGGCAACGGGCATTTTACGGAGGTGTCGCGCAAGCTTGGTCTTGACAAACCGGGCAAGGCGCTGGGGATCTCAATTGGAGACTACGACCGCGATGGACGCATCGATCTTTTTGTCGCCAATGATTCGATGCCGGAGTTTTTGTTTCATCAGAAGAAGGACGGCACCTTTGAAGAAGTCGGCCTTGAGGCAGCAGTCGCAGTGGATGGCGATGGCCGCACCTTTGCCGGCATGGGCGTGGACTTTGCCGACTACGATAACGACGGCTGGCCCGATCTTGTAGTCACAACACTGGCGAATCAGAAGTACGCGCTCTACCACAATGAGCATGATGGGACCTTCGACTATACGAGCTACAAGACAGGATTTGCGCGCATGACCTTGCTCCATTCCGGATGGAGTGCCTTCTTCGTCGATTACGACAACGACGGCTGGAAAGACCTCTTGATTACGCAGGGGCATGACCTCGATACGGTGGAGAAAAGCTATCCGCAGTTGCATTACCGCGAGCCGATGATGCTGGTGCGTAACACGGCGGGTAAGTTCACTGATGTGACCGCAGCTTCGGGCCCCGGATTGCAGGAGCGGTGGGTGGGCCGCGGCATGGCTATTGGCGATCTCGACAACGATGGCCGAGTGGATGCTGTGGTGACGACGAATGGCGGCGCGGCTCACATTTTGCACAACGAGACGCCGACAGCGAATCACTGGCTCACGCTCAAGCTGGTAGGTCATAAGAGCAACCGCGATGGCATCGGCGCTCAAATTCAGGTGACCACGTCGGCAGGTAGTCAATGGGAGACCGTTTCCACGTCGGGTGGGTATTTATCTTCGAGCGATCCACGGGCTCACTTCGGGCTGGGGAGCAGCACCGTTGCACAGTCCATAGAGATTCGCTGGCCGAGCGGCATTGTGCAGACACTGAAGAATGTGGATGGAGACCGCATTCTACGCGTGGACGAACCTGTGACGGAGACACGCTAAGGCCGCATCCGCGAAGCCTCGCGACCTTCTTGCTGTCAGAGAATGGTGGACGATTAGTTGGGTCTTGCTCCCGCTGCGTCATGGCACTGATCTGTGGGCAAACACGAGGTGAGCCGCGTCTTGGTCCTCCGATCAGGGTCTCTCGGTCAAGGAACTTTAGAGCAGTTCCTCAGGCGTTAGTTGAATTGCCTATCCCACAGGCTTCTGCAGGTCTGCTATTACTACCAGCGCTGGCAAGGCGCTTGTCGGCGGCAGCTTCTTCAATCTCGCTATTGATCACTGCGCCAAGAAGTAGCATGAAACCGGTGATATAGAACCAAGTGAGCAGAATAATGACTGCGCCGAGGGAGCCGTACGTAAGAGTGTAGCTAGGAAAATAGTGGAGGTAGACGCGGAGACCCAGAGAGCAAAGCAGCCAGCCGACGATGCCGATAGCGCCGCCGGGGGTAAGCCAGTGCCAGCGTCGGGCTTTAACATTGGGCGCCCAATAGTAGATGACGGCGAAGGCCAATGCAATAAGCGCGGTTGCCACAATCCAGCCGATCACCCTTGACATGAGGGCGGCCACGTCTGCAAGCAGATCCGGACGGATGGATCGATGAGCCAACTTGGCGAGGAAGTCGCCTCCTAGTAAGGAAGCAAGGCCGGCAGTGGCGATTACGGTGAGGGCGATGGTGAGCGCGATGGCATAGATGCGGGCGAAAAAGTAGGAGCGGCTGTCTTCGACTCTATACACATCGTCAAGCGTGTCCTGGACGGCGGAGATGCCAACCGAGGCGGACCAGATGGCGGCGATGAGTCCGAATGTCAGCTTACCGGAACTGGCCGCGATGGCAGTTTCATTGAAGGTTCGCAGGACCTCGCCGAGAGCAGCCGTTGGGATAACCACAGCGAGGTAGTCCAGAAGGCGATCACAGAACCGGTGAGCGGATCGCGCGGCAAGGCCGAGGATGGAACTTGCACTAAACAGGGTAGGAAAGAGTGCGAAAAGGAAGTAGAACCCCAGCTCTGCGGCGCGGCCGAAGATGCGATCCACGAGCATGGATTTCCATGTGCGCGCGGCGACAACACGGACAGGTACACCTTGGAGATTCCAAAGCGAACGCAAAGGCCAACGAGACACGGAGTCCCATACCCGCTCTTCTGAGCGATCCAGTTGCGAACCGGGTATGGAGTACGAGCCGCGGATGAACATCCTTCAACGTCCGGATAGCTTGGGGCCGGACATTGTAATCGCTTGGATGCTTGCCGGCATTTAGCCGACCGCACGGAGCAATCGAGTTTTCGCATGGGCGCAAAATGGTGGTCTGATGCATTTGGTCAAGACTCATGGTCAAACCCGCTTGCGAAAATGGGCATCTCATAAAACGGTGAAGCGGTTTACACACCCCGGTGCGATTGAGAACGTTTGGAAATTCCTTTGTCAAGCTCGAAAAGCTCAATCTTTGTCCCATGTGCCCGCGACACGGCGCGATGGTTATGCATGGCGTCCACAGTTTTCGTCCTCGCGAGCGCAGCTTCATGTCTTTCTGCTCAAGGTGGATCGGCATCTCCTCCTCAGGCCCGCGCGAATCCAGCGACCGCTGCGCAGATACTTTCCAGCTATGAGGGGCAGAATGTAACGGCCATTGAAGTGGCTGGGCGTCCGCAATCTTCTGCATCTGCATCGGAATTCGAGCCGCTGTTTGCTCAGAAGCCGGGTCAACCGTTTTCGATTGACAAGGTGAATGGTACGCTGGCTGCGCTGAAGGCCAGCGGAAAGGCCCAGGACGTGCGAGTGCAGGTGGATGCAGAGGCAGACGGAGTTCGAGTGCTGTTCATTCTGGAGCCTGCGATCTATTTTGGGATCTTTCAGTTTCCCGGGGCGGAGCGATTCAGCTATGCGCGGATGGCGCAGGTCGCCAACTTCCAGGCGCAGACGCCCTTCAATGCGGCGGATGTTGAACAGGACCGTCAGGCATTGATCACCTTCTTTCGACAACAGGGGTACTTCCAGGCGAAGGTGGATGCGGAGGTCAAGGTGGACTCCGCGAACGGTCTGGCCAATATTCTGTTTGATTGCCAACTGAATCGCGCGGCAAAGTTCGGGGAACTGGACATTGCGGGCGACAACGTTGAAGAAACCGCTGCGCTAAGACATAGCCTGCAAACATTTCTGGCACGCGGACGCGGTGCAGCGATTCGTCCCGGCCGTAGCTACCACTTTTCCACGCTCACCAAAGCAACCCACTATCTCCAGATACAGCTTGAAAAGAAGGGGTGGCTGGGAGCAAGGGTCACGCTTGCGGGCGCGGAGTACCACGCCGACACAAATCGCGCGGACATTCACTTCACGGTGCAACCGGGACCGGTTTCGACGGTCAAGATTGAAGGCGCACATCTATGGAGCTGGACACGGAAGGCGCTGCTGCCCGTGTACCAGGGCGTTGACGTGGACGACGAGTCAGTTGAAGAAGGCAGGCAGGCGCTCATTTCGTACTTTCAGGCGAAAGGCTACTTCGACGCGAATGTTGATGCACAGCTAAAGACAGAAGCGAACAGAAAAACCGTATTCTACCGGATTTCAAAAGATAAGAAACACAAGGTTGCAGCAGTGGAAGTGTCGGGGAACAACAAGCTGACGACATCGGAACTGACGCCACACATTGCGGTCAGCAAGGGTCACTTTTTGTCTCCAGGGAAATTCAGCCAGCAGCTATTGCGTTCCAGCGTGAACAGCCTGAAGGCGGTGTATCAGTCAGAGGGTTTCAGC
>JBAWCO010000604.1:0-1827 GCA_049590315.1 Occallatibacter sp.
GGCCGCCAGCAACGTCGTCGGGCTGGAACTGCGCCCCGAAGAAAAGCAACTCCTACGCGAAGCGGGGCGCTTTCGCGTGGTCCGCACGGCTGACCTCTGCGAGGCGCTTTACAACGGAAAAACCCGCCTACTGGAGAACGACCTTAAATATCTCCGCGACAAGGGGCTGGTCGAAACCCAGCACGTCAATCTGCGCCGCGACGGATGGCGGCGCACGATTGAGCGCGTCGAAATCGTCACGCTCACCAGAGATGGCCGCAGCCTGCTCATCAAGCAGGGCGACCTTCCCAACGACCAGAAGGTCTACGCTGGCTTGGTCAAGCCACGCGAGGTCGAGCACGACTCCCAGATTTACCGGGCATATCAGAAAGAAGCCGAACGTATAGAGCGCAACGGTGGCAGCAATCTCCGCGTGCGCCTTGATTTCGAGATCAAGGCCGATGTGCAAAAGGCGATCTACGCCGAACGCAAGGCCGATCCGAAGCGCGACATGGCTGAGATCAAACAACAGGTCGCGGAGCGCTTCGAGCTGCCGTTCGTCGATGGCAAGATTCAGATTCCCGATGCCCGGATCGACTATGACCTGCCACTTGATGCAGGCCAGGATGTCGACCAGGGTTCACTCACCGGGCACCAGGACATCGAAGTCCTGACCGCCGCATATCATGCGGGGCACTTGCGCTCAAAAGCGCAGGCCGGTTTCCGCAACTACGCCTCGGCCTCCGACCGCTCCAGCTTGACCGCGAAGATCGAGGACGATTCACGTCTCATGGAGAACATTCTGGATCTATGACTCTCAACTACGATCCCATTTCGTCGCTCGAATCGATCGGCTACGCCGCGCGCGAGGCGTCGTTCCTGTATTTGGTCGCCGTGCACTCCGGTTACTTCCTACGCCGGCAGTATTATCGCTTCGCCGGCAGGGAGGGGGGCACCCTGGTCGCGCAACTGCTCAGGAAAGCTACCCAGCGCCAACACATCCATGTGATCGAGTGCGGCCACGGCTGGCATATCTATCACCTGACATCGAAGCCAGTGTATGAAGCGTTGGGTCGCCACGATTCTCAGAACCGGCGCATCAAGGGGGACGCGCACATTAAGTCCCGGCTCATGGTGCTCGATTTCATCCTCGCCAATCTCAGCGCCAATCTTTTGCAAGACGCGGCCAGCAAGGTAGATTTCTTTACCACGCAGTGCGGCATCTCGAACGCACTGCTGCCGCACAACTACGCGGGGCGGCTGATGCATTTCTCGGATGGGTTTCCCATCCTCGTCACCAACACCGGCATCCCCCAGTTCACGTTCTTTGATGAGGGGAAGGTCACCACCACGCGCTTTGAGCGTTTCCTCAAACAGTACCAGCCCTTGTTTGAGGCGCTCGGCGAATTCGAGCTCATCTATGTGACCGATACGAATAGCAGCTCCGCACGCGCCGCCGCCACCTTCAACCGCTTCCTTCCAGCAGATCGGCTCCGCGGCGTCACTTCGGCGACGCCACTGGGCGTCGAACACTTTCTCGAATACCTCGCCGCCTCCCAACGCTATGAGACGAAGGGCAGCGTCACCAGCGCCCGCGACCTCGAAGTCTTGCGCGAGGGAGAGCACCTTTACACCTCGCTCGAACACCGCGCTCTTCAGGCGGCATGGAATAACCAGAGCACCAGCGCCGACAGAGTCCGGCAAAGATTTCTGCAGAAATCCCTGCGCGCGACGTTCATGACCGTCGTTCTTCCCTATCGCTATCCCACTGACGCCACGCAACATCGTCTCCAACCAGAGGATGGCCGCGAAACCATATTCCAGACCACGGACGAGACCATCCAGAAC
>JBAWCO010000605.1:0-2145 GCA_049590315.1 Occallatibacter sp.
CTTACAAATCCGCCCTGGTGGACCGTCGTCACGACTGGCGGAACGCTGATCAATGGCGGATCGTGGACAGCCGGCATGAGCTGGCAGATCACCGACGACGGCTCGAACAATCCTCGCGGCCAGATCAGCCAGTCCGCATACCAGGACACCTTCGGAAACGCGATCCTCTCGCCCAACACTTACTATGGCTTTCGCTGCTGGGCGCAAGTTGCGCCAGGAGCCACCGGCTCTATCGAGGCGTACCTGACAAGCGCCAGCGTTCCGTCGTTCCTGCTTTTCGCCAAGATTCCTCTCGCCGCTGTCCCTGCCGGTGGAGGTTTTGTGTCGAGCGTTTTCGGGAAGACTGTGTTCGGCAACCTGGCGCCCGTCGCTACGCAAGCCACCATTCCTTCCGATGTGCTTCTTGAGGTTTTCACTTTTGGCTCGGCGGCAAACACTCTGGTCACTCTGGGCGAATGTGAGGTCTATTTCTACAACAATCCCTACCGCGACAACCTCTCGCGCTGGTCCTACGTGAACAACCCGGAAGGGATCGCAGAAACCACAGGAGAACTCGGGCCTGAAGACGATCCCGGACCCATTCGTTGTTTCTCGCTGCAAAGAAACAACTGCCTGCTGAAGACCGATTCCGGCGTTCACGAATTTTCCGCCAACTCCGAAGAGCCCGACACCTGGACCGTCAACCAGGTCACGCGGTCGGTGGGGGCGATGAGTTTACGAGGGGGCGATCCCGGCCGCTTCGGATCGGGTGACGCGGCGGAAGATTGGGACGTATCCGCCGACGCAAAAGGCCTGTATCTGTTCGCGGGTGGCGACCACTGGAAGATTTCGCAGGAGTACCAGTACTGGTGGGACCAAATCAACCTGGCTGCGCAACAGACCGTGTGGGTGAAAAACGATCCGCACAACCGGCGCATCTACTGCGGCGTTCCCATCGGAGCGGCGACAACTCCGAACCTGATCCTTGTGATGGACTACCGGGAACTGGACACCGCAGTGCAGATCGCGAACGCCCCGCCGCTCCACATCACGCTGTCGGGATTAATGAAATCGAGCGACCTCACGCGCAAGTGGACGCGCTGGAACCTGGCGATGAATACGGGCGAGATTCTGCTGCGTCCGGGAAACCAGAAGCAGATCTGTCTCGGCGGGAATTTCGGCCAGTTCTACTATCTCGACCCGCTGAAGTTGACCGACGACGACTACGGAATTCTGGGCGGCGCCGCGGGCACGCCCTATTACACGACCTACGGCTTCGTGAATCACGACCAGGAGCAGCAGCTGCAGCTCGGGACTGGGCGGAAGCTGGCAAAGCGCCTCACCGCCTACATGACCGGCGTGGGGCTCGCCTACTTCACGCCCTTCGTCGATTCCCTGAACAACCCGATGCCGCCAACCAGCTTCCGCCAGCTCAACAAAGACCAGGACGCGGGCACGGCGCAACCCTATGACCTGCAGTGGGTGACCGGAATCCGCGGCGAACGAATTTTCTACAAGGCGCAGATCGCGCCGCTTCCGGGAACGACAGATGTGCAATTCCGCCTGCAGAAGCTGGTGCCCGGGTTGATGACAGACCCGATTGCGCCGCGGCGGAGCATGGCTCTCTAAGGAAAGAGAACTTCTATGGGTAAAGGCGCGAAAGGCCTTCAAATCCAGAACGCGGGCACGGGTCAGGCGAACAGCCAAAACCTATGGGCAGCCGGGAACGGCGTCAATAACTTCCTGACGCCCCAACTCGAACAGGAAGCCACTAACCCGCAGGGATATACCCCGCAGCAGCTTGCCTACATGAACACGGCGAGCCAGCAGTCGCTTGGGGGCTCGGTCGGTGGCATCACCGGCGAGGCGAACCTCGAAGCGGCACGCACGCGCAACGCGGGCGGATTCCAGGGGGCAATCGGATCGGGATCGCGTGCGGCCAGCCGCCAGCTATCACAGAACGCTCTCGGCATCCAGAACGCGCAGGCGAACCTGCAGCAGCAGCAGCGGCAACAGGCCCTGCAATCACTGCAGTCGCTCTACGGCGTGGATCTCGGGACCGCGCTCGGATATTTGAACTCGTCGAACTCCGCACTGAACGGAGCCAACACAGCCTCCTCGATCATCGACCAGAACTTGTGGCGGAACGTCGGTGGCATCCAGAAC
>JBAWCO010000606.1:0-9569 GCA_049590315.1 Occallatibacter sp.
GACCAACATTGTTGCTATTGCGTCCAACTATCCTGTCTATGCCACCGTATGCAGTGGCGCGAACGAAGTCGGATGCCCAATGGCGAATCTCAGCCAGGGTGGACCCACGAACGTAACGCCGACTCTGACATCAAGCCCGTCATTGTGGTTCTTCGGCCTAGGGATTAACCCGCCTTCCTCATTCACGCTCGGCAGTACACAGAGCACAGTTACCGCAAACGGGGCAAGCGGCGGAACTTTCGAATGGACGATCACCAACGGATCAAATGAGATAAGCTTTGCATCTGGTAGTCAGCAGACGACAGCGACAACGAGTGGGAACACGGTGACCATTTACACCGTAGGGTATAGTACCAATCTCAACGATGCAACGATCCAGCTATCATGGACACCGTCCGGAGGCAGCGCGATGTCTGCAACGCTCAACCTCACGGTGGACTCTCCGTACGATCTGTTTTCCCTAGGCGCCGCTAGCAACACCGGCGTTGCAGCAGGCTGTTCCGCCAGCGGCACGAGCGGCTTTCTAAGCGTGGTTCCGTACGAGATTGTAAGCTTCAGGGGTGTCATCATAGCGAACATAGGGGTGAACGAGTCCTTTACGGGAATCACCGACGACTATATTGGGAATACTTGGCCAAGTTATACGGCTGCCCCGTATGTCACCACAAATGGAGACTTTGCCGATAGTATTTGCGAGGCGAACTCTGGCTTAACGCCATCCGCCCTCCCTCCTCAGCCGACTCTCACGACGGTCAAGATTGATCATGGCTTTCAATCTTGGTTCGTCGGCAGCACAAACGAGGCGGTGGGTGTTGAGGTGCAAACCGATACCCTACAGCGATACCAAGATCATGGACTGCACACTGCGATAACATCACCGGTCCGTTAGGGGGAAATCATGGGGCGGCTAATGTGCTCACTATCGATGTTGGCGTTCTGCAGCGTAGTTCTTGCAGAGGCTGGGCCGATCCCAGGTACCCAGCGGGTCACCCCCGTCTTCGAACAAGCCGACGTTGTATGTGCTTGCCTCGCAGAGTCGATTGAGACCCAGACAGGACGTACGGTTTGGATCAATGGGAAACCGCTCGTTCGGCGACATAACGTAGCTAGGCTTCACGCGTTGGACATCTACAAGTCGAGCCATCCTGCGGAAGCATATTTAACTCTTGAGTATGACGATGAATTGCCGACAGCGCGAGTATTCATGCCCGCACTGTCGAAGGGTGAAGTGGCCCTGCTCTTCTTAAAAGAGTCTCGACCTGCAGTTTATACATTCTCAGACCCGTTCCTTGGGGCCACGCCGTTTACTCAGATTCCGCAGGAAACGGGGCCGTTGGGCATTTTGAAACTGGTGTCAGCCCTCGGAGTTGTAATAGAGTCGCGTAACAAGCAGGATCAAATCAACGCTATGCGGCTGCTTGAGGGAACGGCAGAATTCGATGCAGCCGTGGTCGATCAATTAAAGTCTCTTAGCGCATCCGATGACCCGGACATCGCGCTCTCTGCTATTGCGGTCTTGCTCAGAGCCGAACCAAGCAGCGGAATCGAGCGTTTAGGCACCTATCTCCGTAACCAAAGAGAAGAACCGCAGTCTATTGCAATCCTGAGCATTAGCTCAGAATTGAGCCAGATAAACGACGACAAGACGGTGCCAGCGCTGGAAACCCTAGCCTCCTCCAACGTTCTATCCATTCGACTCAGCGCCGTTGGCGCGCTCAGACGTTTCAAAGATCCCCGGAGCGCGTCGGCGCTCGTTCAAAGGTTGGACGATCCCAACAGATTAGTCCGCTTTTTCGCAGTAAAAGCACTCGCAGAAATATTTCAGATGAAAGGGGATTTCGACCCGAGCACGCCACTTTTCGAATCGAATCCAGAATTTTACACGGGCATCTGGAAACAGTGGTGGGTAAAAGGCGGAGGTGCTGCATCTGCTGCGCGGCGACCGACAACTTCCCAAAGCTAACCTCCGTCAGCCTTTCCGACTCCGTTCAAAGTCTTCGCGCCACCCCACATCCAACGCCGTCTTCGCAATTGGAACCGCCTCAGACATCGGAGCATGGGTTACCAATAGGATACTTCGTCTTGTGAGTTGCGATTTTGAAGCGATCGATCACAAGACTCATGGAGTGCAGCCATTGCACGTTTGCGGCGAGGTTATCGATTCCGCTTCAATTGCGGGTCAAGCGAAGAGAGCTAAGGATTGCTCGATGCGCGCGCCCACGGCAGGGTCGCTCGCGAAGGACTGGTGCACCTCGAGGACAATGGCCGGCGGAACGGCAAGTTTCTTCAGTTCCTGCACGGTGGAGGGCCAGTCGATGGTTCCGTCACTGGGCCACAGGTGCTCATCTTTCTGTCCGTGGTTGTCATGCACGTGGACCGAGGCGATTCGAGTGTTGAGAGCTGCTATGGCTCCGCTCACCCCGACGGTCACATGGGCGTGCCCAACGTCAAGGCAACAGCCAACAGAGTTGAGGTGGCCCGTCTGAAGAATCTCCACCAGGTGCTCGGGGAGGGTCGGATCGCTGATGAGGTTTTCGACCAGGAGGCGGACGCCAAGGGGGCGTGCAAAGGCGCCGAGATGCTCAAGAGCGGTCTGGGCGTACTCAATGGAGCGCAGCGACCAGCCGTCGTCGCGCTCGCCGAGGTGGACGATGAGGTTGCGAAAGGGAATCCGTTCAGCGGATTCGAGGGCGCGCTTGATCTCATCCATCGCGGCGATGCGGCGTGCTTTTTCAGGATGCAGGACGTTGACGGCGGGAGCGCCGGCGCGGCCCATCTCGCGGTCAGGAAACAGCGGAGCATGCATCGACCAGGGCTGCAGTGGATTGGAGGCAAACCATGTGGCCAGCTCGGCAATCTGCTCGCGGTCTGTGTAATCAAAGTGCTGACGCGCAGCAAATAGTTCTACCGCCTCAACTCCCGAGCGGGCAGCCAACTCCAACTGCGAGGAGTGCAGGCGTTGAGTCAAAAACAGGTGCGTGGAGAGTACGCGCAGCATCTTCAGGTATTCTCCTGCTCCGGGATCGCCGGAGAGACGAATCGATCGTTACCCTTATTGTCTCATCTTTACAACAATTTACGTTGAAAGGGGTGTTGCAGGAGATGGTGCATCCGGCCCGGGCAAGACTGGATCGGAGCGCACGGGAAACTGAGGGGGAAGGTTGAGGGGCGATGGAAGTTGTGTTGAAAGAATGGCAGGCCTGCGATACGGAGAGTAGTCGCAGGCCTGCTTTGTCGCACGGCTGGGAAAGAGAGGGAGTTGAATCAGCAATCCCGTCAGATCACTCTGCACGCGAGGGAAACTGAGTCCGAGCGGGAGTAACAAGGAATCTGAGAGCCTGGAACGGGACGGAACTCTAATCTACCGTTTCTCTCGAAGTACTCCAGGTCGCGAGCGCTACCTTGTTCACTGACCGTTCGATGATGGCACGCGCGCTGGAGTTGTCCCGCTGATTTCTGCAATGCAAGAATGCGGCCGGTGCCAAATCTGGCCGTAGCCGGCGGTAGGTACAACTGCGGGATTGAATCAGAGTGCGGTCTAGTAGCCGGCCGCCTTCCCGTAGTGACTGCGGTGGTCCTGTCCGCCGAGCAATTCGCCGGTCTTTGGGTCAATGGCGATGCACTCACCATTGGACCAATGATGATCCGAGATGCTGAGTGTGTAACCGCGAGCCTGAAGGGCAGCGGCGATATCCGGCGGGAAGCCGCGCTCAAGGAAGAGATTATCAGGCTGGTATTGGTGATGGAACCGCGGAGCATCGACGGCCTGCTGGATATTGAGGCCGCCTTCTGAAGCGGAGAGAAAGATGTTGGCTACTGTCGTGATAATGCGAGCGCCGCCCGGCGAGCCAATCACGAAACGGAGCTTGCCGTCTTCCAGAACGATGGTCGGCGTCATCGAACTCAAGGGGCGCTTGCCGGGGGCGATGGCGTTGGCGGGTCCTTGGACGAGGCCATAAATATTGGGTACGCCTTCTTTGGATGTGAAGTCGTCCATTTCGTCATTGAGCACAAAGCCAAGCGGGCCGGCGGTGACGTGCGAGCCGAACCAGTCATTCAGTGTGGTGGTTACAGAAACCGCGTTGCCCTCGCTGTCCACGACCGAGTAGTGCGTGGTGTCGTTGGATTCCGGTCGGCGCTTGCCGGGCGTCGTTGGCGCTGGCGGCAGAAATCCGGCTGGGCGGATAAGGGATGCCGAGGGAGTCACTTTGTTTGGGTCGATGGATGCTCGCCAGGCATCGGCGTATTTTTTCGACGTGAGCTGAGCGGCTGGGATGCTGTTGTAGTCGGGGTCGCCGAGATAGTCGGCCCGGTCCATATAAGCGCGCCGGTAGGCCTCAACAATCAGGTGGATGGACTGCGGAGAGCGGTCGCCTAGTTTCGCAAGGTCGAGTCCATCCTTATTGCCAAAACCTTCAAGGATGTTGAGCGCGGTGAGCATCACAATGCCGCCGGAAGAGGGTGGAGGCGCAGAGATGACGGTGTAGTTGTGGAATGCGCCGGTGATGGGAGCGCGCTCCACCACGTTGTATTGCGCAAGATCTTCAAGCGTGAGCAGCGCTCCGCCCTTGTGCAATTCGTCGATGAGCTCGTGGGCCATTGCGCCGTGATAGAAGGTGTCAGGATCGGCCGCGATGCGCTGCAGCGTCCGCGCCAACTCGGGTTGCTTGAAGGTCTCGCCTTCCTTGTAGAGATTGCCGTTGCGCTGGAAGATGCGTTTGGAGTCCGGGAATTTGGCGAGGTCGGGATCGGCGAGGTCCTTGGCTTCATCAGCGGTCAGCACGAAGCCTTCAGCGGCGAGCTTGATCGCCGGCGCCATCACGCGCTGCAGGCCGAGCTCGCCGTATTTCTTTTCGGCGTGGGTCAGGCCGGCCACGGAACCTGGAGTGGCGATGGACCGGTAACCGATGACGGAGGAGTCTAGGCTGTCTTCGGGGATGACGTTGCCGTGGGCATCCTGATACATGGTTTCAGTGGCGGCAAGAGGTGCCTTCTCGCGGTAGTCAATGAAGATGGTCATTCCTGTGTGGGAGCGGAAGAGCATAAATCCGCCGCCACCGATATTCCCTGCAGGGGGGTGGACAACGGCAAGTGCAAACCCTGTAGCGACGGCGGCGTCAACCGCATTCCCGCCCTCGCGAAGAACTTCAAGTCCCGCATCGGAGGCGAGATGGTGGACGCTGACGACCATTCCATGACGGGCGCGGACTGGCTGTTCGTCCAGATAGGGAATCACGTTCTTCGCGGCCTCCTGGGCTACGGCAGGGGTGGGTTGTGAGAGCGTGGCGCTGGTGAGTGCCGCCAGGACGGGGAGAAATGTCCGTCGGGTCATGGTGTTTTGACAGAATAACCCGAAACCGAGGACCCGAAGGGCGAGACCTGGGGTTACCCGGAATGCCACGGGCGGTGGAAGCCACCAAAGATCTTCGAACCACGTCAAAGTCTGAGATTACGGGTTGGAGTGAATCATGGCTGTTCGATCCGCTCGGCCCAATTCAACTCGGGTCACGGATACAGGAGACATCATGCATATGAAGTATGGGAAGGCGGCATTCTTATTGGCGGGAGTGGCAGCGCTGGGCAGCACGGTCGTGAGCGCTCAGGTGGGTGCGGCGGTGGAGGGCCTCTCGCGGACCGACGTGGCGGCAAGTCTTTACGGCGCATTCAGCGGGACTACCTCGGGCAACAACACCACGCAGAGTCCGTCAAATGCCGCGGGTGGACTGATCGAAGTACGGCATATCGTGAATCCGATCATCGGGTATGAGGGCACATACTCGTTTAACCGCGACAACCAGAGTTACCGCGCAACCATCCCGCCGGAGTGCCCCGTTGCCGCGAATTGCGGCGCAGCGACAGCAGTGTCTGCCAACGCGCACGAAGTCACCGGCGACTGGGTCGCGTCATTGAAGGTGGCGAATATCCGGCCCTTCGCGCTGGCCGGCGTGGGCGTCCTCTTCAACCAGCCCAGCGGCGGACAGACCAGCACCAACTCATCCACCAAGCCCGTGTTTGTTTACGGAGCTGGAGTCGACTGGGGGTTGGTCCCGCATCTTGGTTTGCGGCTGCAATACCGCGGAAACCTGTACAAGGCCCCCGATCTGACAACGCTGTTTACCTCGACCGGCGCCTTCACGCATACTGCAGAGCCCATGATCGGCGTGTACTTCAGGCTGTGAGTTTTTTACGAGGGGTCTCTTGGCTCGCCCGCATTGATCAGGTCGGGATATGATGCGGGCATGTCTTTGCGACAGCGCAAATGTCTTTTCCTCGCGGTTATCCTCCTGTTTACCGCGGGAGAGGCGTGGCCTGGGGATGCGGGTGCCAGTGCTGCCATGAACCTGAGTTCAACCCAGATCCTGGAGCGCATGGCGCTGCACAACCAGGAACAAAACAAAGAGCTGAAACAATACAAGGCGCTGCGGCACTACCAGGTGGAGTACCAGGGATTTCCGGCCAATACGGCGGCGAAGATGGACGTGGAGGTTGTTTACGACGCGTCAACGGGAAAGAATTTTCGAATTGTGTCGGAGAGCGGGACAAAATTCCTCTGCGAAAAAGTGTTGAAACGGGCGGTGGACAGCGAGAAGGAAGCATCGCAGGACAAAAGCTCAACGGCCCTGACGGAGGCTAACTACCGATTCCATCTGGCTGGCACTGAGAGCGTAAACGGGCGGCCGGCGTACATGATTGACGTTGAGCCGGTGAAGGTGAGCAAGTTCCTCTATCGCGGAAGAATATGGGTGGATGGAGCGGACTTCGCCGTGGTGAAGATGGAGACAGAGCCGGCGAAGAGCCCATCATTCTGGATTTCGCGGACGAAGATTCACTACACAAACGCGAGGACGGATAGTTTCTGGCTGCCGCAGCACATGCGCAGCGAAACGAAGGTGCGGATCGGCGGCACAGCGGTGATGACCATCGACTATGGGACCTACCAGATTGGTCCCAAGACAGAATGATAGAGATCGCGCTCTGTCAGTTTCGGCCTGCTTCAACGTCCGCTGATCAGCATGAATCCATCAATGGATGTGCGGCAGCTTCGCCCCTCTGCGATCTTCCAGGTCGATCCGTCGGCATAAGTAACAGCAACCAGGTCGACCGAGTACGCCGCCGAGAGGCCGGGCACCCAGACATCTGCGGACTCTTCCATGCCAGCGCCGGCAGGGAAGAAAACATCAAGAGTTTTCGTCGCGTCCGAGGGGTTGCTGTCGGCGGTCATTGGCGTCAACGTAGCGCGAGTCTTTGGAGTGCGGCCGTGGACGGTGACCGTGGCGCCGGTGATCAGCTTGGACTTTGGATTGACCATGGTCAGATGGAGCCGTTGGGAGGGACCTTTGGGGTGGTCGTTACCGACTTCCATCCTGTTCCAACTGGCTGCCTGTCGCGCCTGGACGGAAACCGGGCATGCGTTGGTGGGCGGCGGTAGCTGAATCACAAGTGTTTGGGTTTGGGGCGAGTTGGCGATCCCTTCCATCCCCGCCACACCGTAACCGGCGGTGGTTTGCGCAGCCAACGCCGCGGCGCTGAAAAGAACAGCGAACCAAACCATTCCGAAAGGCTTCACGGTAATTCTCCTTTCGAGCAATTTCAAACGGCGCCGGCCTGCAAGACGCGGCCACAGGCGCACGCTCAAAGCGTACTCCAGCCTTTCTGCCGGATCAAGCCGCCGCTTCAAGCCGATTGGGACATTGCTAGATTAGTGAATTACCGAACGCGCCACCGCAAATTAGCGCGAACCCCGTTTCCGAGAAACGGGTTCGAGGTCTTGACCGACAGATGCAGGTTACTTCCGGTTTGCCGACTTCCGGACGCTACCCCGTGGTAGGATTACCCCGTCATGAATCCTCAACTTCAGTGCATCCTCTGCAGTTCGCTTCTTATGGGAGCGGCAATACAGATCTCGGGGCAAGCATCTCCCCTTCCGTCACAGGATAATAAGCCGGTACTGCTATTCGTGACAGCGTCCGGTGATAAAGTCTCCCCAGACATGCTCTCTCCATCAAACCTGAACGTATACATCGATAAGCAACCAACCAAGGTGGTCTCACTTCGCTCCGCGAAGGAAGATAAGCTGTTGTTCGCGGTTCTAGTTGACGTCAGCAAGTCCGAGGCCCCGCGAGCCGAATTGGTCAAGGAGACTGCGGGACAGATTTTCGATGCGCTATCTAAGAATGGCAACCTCGGTTATCTTGTTTTCTTCAGTCATCTGGTTGCGACGAGTAAAGCTCCTCTAGATACTTCGACGGCACGACTTGCCATAGACCGCGTCAAATTCGGTGGTGGCACTGCACTATTCGACGCGATTGGGGAAACCTGTAGGCTGCTTCTCAAAAGGTCAACAAATCCAGATGCTCCACGCAGGGTGATCGTCTTGCTTTCGGACGGAGGCGATAACTCGAGCCATATAACGCTGAAAAAGGCGGAAGAGGGAGCCGAAGAAGAGGGCATTGCGATTTTCTCACTTTCCGATCAGACCACTGACTCGATTGGCGAGCATAACCTCAAGGAAGTTGCCCAGGAAACTGGTGGTGATACGATCACTGCCAAGAAGCGCGGAGAAGGCGTGATCCCATTGATCGATGCCATTAATGGGCAATGGGCTCTAACCCTATCGTCTTCACAAGGCTCTGACAAGAACTTGCATACGCTCGCAATCAAGGGTGCCGAAAAGAATGTCAGGCTCTCTGCACCTGCACGGATTCCTCTGCAGTAGTGAAGACTCTGATTTGCTCAAAGCGATTGCGCCGACGGCGTACTTGGCATTACCCCTGAATAACCGGCAATTCGGAAGTTTCTCTGAAACGCCTGTACGATACCCCTTTCGCACAACTTCAGTGGCGCGGACTGAATTCGCCAACGGTATCCGATTGGGGGCAAACACCAAGGCTCAATCGGGTCATCAATTGCCGCGGCTCAACGCAGACACCCAGGCTTTCGGAGTGGTTCCGAAAGTGGAACGAAAGAGGGTCACAAAGGGGGCCCGGCTGCTGGTACCCGACTGCGAAGGCAGCCTCTTTTACGCTGCGTCCTGCAACCAGAAGTTCAATCGCCCTCATCAGGCGAACCTGCCTGCGCCATACTCAAAATTGGTGCCCACTTCGCAACGGTAGATTCGCTCCAGCGTTCTCACACTCAGGCCGGCGGACGCACACATCGATTGCAAAGAGGCGGGGATAGAAGGATCGGTGACGTGTCCACATGATGAAGGGCACGGTCGCGCCGGGTTCGGCTGAGTTGCAGGGCCCAGCGCAGGATGAAAATGGCAGAGCTGTCCTGAAGAAGGTAAAGATTGTCCGCATGAGTGCGGATACCATGGAGCAGATTTGGGAAAAATCCGTGGACAACGGCGCTTCATGGACAAGGGATTTCAAGATGGAATACGTCCGCAGGAAATCCTGATCCCCGAGGCTCTCGCAGCCAGGAAATCGCAATCTGCCATCAATCCAGATTCAACTTCCACGCGTGTCCGGCGCCGTTTCCGCCACAAGGCAGCCGGTCACGCCAGCGATGGTTGCTGTGATACCGTTGCAATATGGTGTCTCCGAGCCGGAACGGCTTTTTGCGGC
>JBAWCO010000607.1:0-1884 GCA_049590315.1 Occallatibacter sp.
GTCGGGCATATGGAACGGACTTGTTGCCTCGCAAGGTCCACAACCATGCCTGACTCAATTCCAAAATGCCTGAAACGAGTTTTTCAGGATCGACTACTTAGAGGTTCCCTAGATTCTATGGATGACAGTTGGATCAAATCTTTAAAATATCTTTGACGCTCCCGCTTAAGCGGAGCGATCGGAGCTTCTTCCTCCGATCGCCCGCCACTTAAGCCGCACATATACCTAGGCCCCGCACTTACCGGTTGGAACTGCCTTGGTGGGAATGCTGACCGCCCTTAACCTGCTCCTCGTGGCTCGGCTGGTGGGATTGACCTTGCTTGGGAGGCTGGTTCTGCGAGTGGTCGCCCGACTGACCGGTATTACCCTGATTCTGTTGGGACTGTTGGCCACCCTTTACTTGCGCATCGTGGCTGGGCTGGTTTTGCGTGCGTTGATCCATCGAATTTTGTGTCATTTTGAAAGTTCCTCCCTTGGAACTTATCGTGCTCCAAGCTTGGATAGCCAAACGAGTCGCCCCGTTGCCCCATGAACGCACGAATGCTTATGCGAGATTCGCCCGCATTTTTCAGGGGATTTCCGCACAGGGATAGACCGCGCACGTAGGCGCATCTCGCCCAGCGGAATGCGCGTTCTTGTCTGTGCGCAGGAAATGGAGGTGTTAGGTAGCGGTCGAGACGCTAGACGGGATGCTTGATGTTCGCCCAACTCTCATCGGAGCAGGCGCTTAGCCGTTCTTCATCCATCTCATCCAGATCCATGATTGACTCGGAGCCGGGAATGATGGCGAAGCGACCTTTCTCGATTTCAACAAAATCGACGTTGTCGCCAATCTTGAGTCCTAGTTCTTTGCGTACCTGGGAAGGAAGTGTGATGCGGCCGTTGAAGGTGACCATTGCGGTGGGCATTGGGGTCCTCTGAAGCTATTGTAACCCAGGGGACGGATGGTTACGGGAGTGCGAAGATAGTAAACGCATGAGTGTGATGACCTCGGAAGCCGTTGTTTTGCGCACCTGGCCGGTACAGGAAGCCGACCTGATTGTGAGCTTTTTCACGCGCGACTACGGGCGGGTGAAGGGAATCGCCAAGTCGGCGCTGAAGAGTCGCAAGCGTTTTGGCGGGGCGCTGGAGCCAATGACCGTGGCGCGAGCCTGGTTCGCCGAACGGCCCAGGCAAGAGTTGGTGCGGCTGGATCAGTTGGAGATAACGCGCTCCCCGCTCTCTGCTCCCGTGGATCACGCGCGAATGGCAGTGCTCAGCTTTTTTGCAGAGCTGCTGGATGAGGCGCTTCCCGAGCACGATCCACAAGAGACGATCTTCCGGCTGCTGCTGGCAGTATTGGAACAGACGACGGTGGAGCAGCCATGGATGCCGCTCACGTATTTTTCGCTTTGGATGACGCGGCTGATGGGGCTATTGCCGGACGTTGCCCACTGCACGGCCTGCGGCGAAGCCCTGGTGGCGGGCGAAATCAGTTTCAACTCGCTTGGTGACGGCCTCTTCTGTGCTCAACATCGGAATGGGAACGCGAACGGGCTCTCGGCCGACTCGTGGCAACTGGCGCAAAGGATGCTTCGGGCGCCTGCTTCGGCTTTCACCTGCGAACCCTGGCCACGGCGGCGCGCACAAGACCTGCGCAGATTCACCTTGCAGTCCCTGGAACGGCACCTGGAGCGGAAGCTTCGATCGGCCGAAGCGTTGGCGCGGTTAGGCGGCTGATTCTGGCTGCTAAAATCAGATTCAGTCCCGTCGATTCGGTTCCGTTGAGAGAGAGCTTTCACGTGCCTTCATCCATTGCTTCGCCCTCTGGCGCTTCGTCTACACCGAAACCCGTGCCACTCACCTTTCAGGAGTTATTGTTCCGCTTGCAGAGCTTTTGGGCGG
>JBAWCO010000608.1:0-4359 GCA_049590315.1 Occallatibacter sp.
GGATAGGAAGCCCCATTCGGGGGGATAACTCGTCAGTCGGTAGGTCGTCGACCCATGCTTCCCGGATCCTTAGAACATCTTCGTTGTTCGCCTGCGGTGCGCCAGGTGCGATCACCGCGAGCACCGCACGCGCAAGGCGCGCGCCCTCATCGCTTCGAGCCGCGCACATTTTGAACTCCTCGTATGCTTGAGTTACCTGTCCCATCTCATAGAGAGCTCTGGCCAGATTGTGTCGGGCCTCCAGCGATTCCGGTCGCAGCTTGATGGCCTCTTCGAAGGACGCGATGGCGGATGCGAAGTCCTCACGGGCGATCTCAGCACAGCCGCATGCATACCATGCTCGCGGAGATTCCGTGCCGAGTGCAATTGCGCGATGGTAAGCCTCAATCGCACCTTCGAAATCTTTAGCCTCCTGCAAGCCATCTGCCAAATCGCAGAGATCATCAGGTCTCTCGCGAAGCGGCGCCATTGCTTGATTGAGGCGTGCAGAAGCTTCATCATCTCTCTTGACCGAAGCAAGCACCTGCCTCAAGGCCGCTAACGCCGGAACGTGTGCCGGCCGAATCTGGAGCGCCTTTTCAAGACTAGTTAATGCGTCCCGCTGGTTTCCGGCAGCACGCTGAGCGATCCCTAGATTGTAGCGGGCGTCCGCATCGTCAGCAGCTAGTTTGACAGCCGCTTCGAACTCCTCAATGACTTCCGTAAGCCGATGCTGCTTCTTCAGAATCATACCCAGGCTGGTATGAAACTCGGCCCGGCTCCCCAGTTTGATTGCTTGGCGTAAGTTACTTTCCGCCAAGTCGTAATTCCCGAGACTAGAGAGCGCACTACCGAGAGCATAGTAGTACTCGGCCTTGCTTGGACAAGCCAGGATCGCTTTGTCCAGAAACTCCACCGCAAGCGAACTATGCCCGCTTTGATGCGCCAGGCAACCCGATAAGTAGAGTGCGTCTGGTTGATTTGGATTCTGCGCTAGAACCTTCTGGTAGACGTCAGCGGCGCCTTTAACGTTTCCTGCCCGATGAAGATCTAGACCCTGCTCGATTTGCCGGTCGGTCTCATGCACATCGTCAAGTTATCACGACTTGAAGCAACTTCAGAATCGATACGTGAAGGCTGGTCTTGTTGGAGAGGGTTACGATTTCCATCCCCAGGATCCGAGACCAGGTGCCTTCGGGGCCGGATTGGCTTCGCTCAAGACGCTTTCATCCATTGGCCCAGCAACGCCTCAGCTTCCTTAAGGCTAACTCCATCTAGAAGGAATACCTTGCTTCTCGATAACTCGCCGCTGACCAGCTCTACTTGATTCTTAGATAACCCAAATGTCTCCGCAAGAAAGGCTACCAGCGCCGAGTTAGCTCGCCCCTCCACCGGCGGAGCCTGCACCGCTATCTTCAATTGCGCCGACTCTCCTTCGCCATACATGCCCACAATCGCCGTCTTCTTGGCTCCCGGCTGCGCGCGCACCGCCAGCGTCACCCCGCCCGCGACTGACCTGATCATTCTGGAGGCCCTGTCCCGAGGTCCCCAGCGACAGATCCTCGTCGCCGGGGTGGTGGCCAAGGTGCGCGCTTGCCAAACAGCGCCGTCCCCACCCGAATTCGTGTCGCGCCCTCTTCAATCGCCAGCGCAAAATCTCCGCTCATCCCCATCGACAGCACCCTCAAATCCAACCGCGGATGCCGAGCCGCCCATTGGTCCCGCAGCTCCCTCAAGCTGCGAAAGCAGCTTCTGGTCACGCCCTCCGCCACACCCCATGGTGCAATCGTCATAAGTCCCTGCGCATGCAAATGCTCCAAATCCGGTAATCGCTCCAGTAGTCCCGCCGCCTCCGCCGACTCCGGCTCCAGCCCCGCCTTCGTCTCCTCCGTACTCAGCTTCACCTCGATCAACACCGGCAACTTCTTTCCCAGCCTGCCTGCCGCCTCATTCAGCCTCTCCGCCAGCCGAATTGAATCCACCGTATCCACCGCGTCAAAAAGCTCCGCGGCCCGAGCGGCCTTGTTCGTTTGCAAATGTCCAATCAGGTGCACAAGAATCGGCTCAGCCGCGGCGGCGTTGCTTCCCCCAGCTCGCCAGCCCGTCAGCTCTTCGGCCTTTTCGCTGAACTCCTGCACCCGGTTCTCCCCAAATAGCGAAAGCCCCAATCCCGCAGCCTCAGCCACTGTCGCCGCAGGATATGTTTTGGAAACCGCCATCAGTTCCACGTCGCCGCGCCCCCGCCCAGCCTGTCGACAAGCCGCCGCAATCGCCTCCTCCAGCCGTTCCAGATTCTCCCTGAGCGCGGTCATCGCACGTCCGCCCAATCCCGTCCCCGCCAACTATCGGATACGCGAACTGCAACCCGGCTCAAACCCTCCGCGTCCAAACTAACTATGGGTACAATTGTTCTTCTCATCTTCTCCAACATCTTCATGACTATTGCCTGGTATGGCCACCTGAAATACCGCCAGGATACTTTGTGGAAGGTCATCCTCATCAGTTGGGGCATCGCCTTCTTCGAGTACTGCCTGCAAGTCCCGGCTAATCGCATAGGTGCCGAGCGCTTCTCTCCCGTCCAGCTCAAGGTCATCCAGGAAATCATCACCCTTGTCGTCTTCGGCGTCTTCACCACACTCTACTTCGGTACGCATCTGCGGTGGAACCACGCCGCCGCCGCCCTATGTCTCGTTGCTGCGGCCTTCTTCGTCTTTCACAACTTCTAACCCGGTCCCTGTTTTCCGGTCTGTCCAATGCGCGCGCGGGCGCTATCCATGAGTCCCGACACGGGCAAATGCTTCACTGCGCTGCCCAGCCCAAACTGCGGCATGTTCGCATAGATGCTCTCGTATTGCCCCGGCGCAACCGTGTACGTCTCATGCCATATTCCCACCACCCCGCTGTTTCCAATGCGACGATTGAACTCCGCCCACGCCGGCAAATGCGCCGCATCCCGTGCATGCGCGTACGCATGAAGCAGCTCGAAGCTACGCCAGTATTGAATGACTCCCACACCGCGCCAGTAAACAAAATACTGTGCATGCAGCAATCCCAGAGCAGGATTGCGTTTCAGTTCCGCGATCATCGGCGGCATCGCCGCAGCCACGCGAGTCCAACTCCGCAGCGCCAGCCAACGGTTCACACGAAAACCAATCAGAAAGACGGCAAACGGTTCATCGCTCCGCGCAGTGTAGCGCCCAGGAAAGATTGAAACCATAGCGTTCCTCTTTCCACTTGTGATGGATCGGGTCACCGGATCCAACGATCCATGCCAAATTCTGAGTGTTTCTCTCTAGTCGGAGGCAAACACCCCAGCGAGCCTCCCGCGAGCGTCTGCCCCACCGCAGGTGGTTAGTGCCCGTGCGCCTCCAGAAACTTCTCTGCCTCCAGTGCCGCCATGCATCCTGACCCGGCCGCTGTAATCGCCTGGCGATACCGCCGATCCTGCACATCTCCGCACGCGAAAACCCCAGGAATCACAACCCCATTGTGTGTCGTCAGTACATTCCCCGTGGTCTTGATGTACCCATCCTCATCCAGATCCATCTGCCCGGTAAACATCTTCGCATTCGGCTCGTGCCCAATCCCCAGGAACATCGCGCTCAGCGCAAGTTCGCTCTTCTGGCCGTTGCTCACATCCTTCAGTTTCAGCCCCTTTACTTCCTTGTCCTCGACGCCCAGCACCTCTTCCACCACGGTGTTGGTGCGCAGTTCGATATTGGGATGTGCAATCGCCCGCTCTAGCATGATCTTCGACGCTCTGAAGTTCTCACGCCTGTGCAGCAGCGTCACCTTGCTCGCGAAGCGCGTCAAAAACAGCGCCTCTTCCATGGCCGAGTCGCCGCCGCCCACCACGGCAATCTCCTTGCCCCGGAAGAAGAACCCGTCGCACGTCGCGCAGCTTGAAACGCCATGCCCAATCAGTGCCTGCTCGCTCGGCAATCCCAGCCACCGGGCGCTCGCGCCCGACGCCACAATCAGCGTCCGCGTCAAAATCTCGCCTGCTGAAGTCAGCAGCTTGATCGGATGCGATCCCAGCTTCACGCTGCTCAAATGCGCCATCTGAAATGTCGCACCAAATCGCTCCGCCTGCTTCTTCATGTTTTCGATTAGTTCCGGCCCCTGGATCCCCTCCGGCCAGCCCGGAAAATTCTCCACCAGCGTGGTGATCGAGAGCTGTCCTCCAGGCTCGTGGCCCTGGACGACGAGCGGCTTCAGGTTGGCGCGAGCCGCGTAGATCGCGGCGGTGAGCCCCGCGCAGCCGGAACCCAGAATGACCGTATTGCGTACGC
Organism: Occallatibacter sp.; assembly: GCA_049590315.1. GTDB lineage: Bacteria > Acidobacteriota > Terriglobia > Terriglobales > Acidobacteriaceae > Telmatobacter. The sequence continues at coordinate 4,272 of JBAWCO010000608.1, forward strand.
TATCGTTCATAGGGACTATTTTGATTCCTGAAACTGTGAAGTCGATTCAGCTGCTACTTACTTCTTGTCTGCCGGTGCAGATTTGGGC
>JBAWCO010000609.1:0-5250 GCA_049590315.1 Occallatibacter sp.
GTACGGGCCAAACCCCTTCCATTGGCGGTCTAAAAGGGCGCTTAAATGCTCCTCAAAATGCTCCGCGGCTGAAGCGGGGGAAAATCGCTAAGTTATTGATTTAATTTGGCGTCCCCGACGGGATTTGAACCCGTGTTATCGCCGTGAAAGGGCGGTGTCCTAGGCCGGGCTAGACGACGGGGACGCTGGGAGGGTCGTGAACGGCTATGAATCGGCCGAGAGCGCCCTTATGAAGGCTACCAACTTGAGGTGTGCATGTCAAAAAGATGCACACTCTGTAGAGCCTTATTGGGCGTTCCGCGGGTGGTTCACAACCTCTCGCCTGTCTAAAACTGGCCGATCCATCCAAGTGGAAATGGCGACCACTCATTTTTTGCGTCGATGAGGCACCCTAGGGCGTCAGAATAGGAACAGTAAGGTTTCCATAATCTTCGCTGGCTGGTGTTGCGCGCAGGAGCGGGAACCAGAGCCCTAACAAACTCCCGCAGCCTTGCTTCGGGAACATTTCGGCGAGGAGCTTCATGCCGGAAGAATCCAGACAATGGAAAGATCGATTGAGGAATAGCGCATTGAACCGCATTCTTAGCATTAGTTGTCTCGTTTTGGCAGGGCTGGCGGCCACGGGCTGCCAGAACAAGCAAGCAGCGCCGGCAGCCGGCGGCATGCAGGGCATGCCGGTGCAGACTGTTGCCGTCACGCTGTCTCCCGTGGCGCAGAGCAGTGAATATGTGGCCACCATCAAATCGCGACGCTCGGCAACATTGCTGCCGCAGGTGAGCGGACTTCTCACCCAGATCCTTGTTCACTCCGGGGACCATGTGAAGGCGGGGCAGGAGCTGATGGATATCGACCCGCGGCAGCAGCGGGCTACGGTCGACTCTCAGCGAGCCACGGAGCGGCAGAAAAAAGCGCTCTTTGACTACAACGCCGTGGAAGTCGAGCGCCAACGCAAGTTATTTGAGGCAGGCGTAACCAGCCACGACGTCTACGACCAGGCACGTCAGGCATATGACAATTCAAAGGCGGACTACGAGTCGGCGGTGGAGGCGCGCAAAACGCAGGAGGAACTGCTCGCCTATTACACCATCCGCGCGCCCTTCGATGGCGTGGTGGGCGACATACCATTGCACGTAGGTGACTTTGTCTCACCGCTCAGCTCGCCGGCCAGTTTGCTGACAACGGTAGATGAAAACAAGGATCTCGAGGCTTACATCTACATTCCCACGGAACGTGCTGGCCAGGTGCGCCCGGGACTAAGCGTGGATTTGACCGACACCAACGGCAAGCTTCTTGAGAAGACCAGTGTCGATTTTGTCTCGGCGCAGGTGGATAGCACGCTGCAAGGCATCCTCGTCAAGGCTCCGGTTCACGTTCCCTTGGAAATTCTGCGCAATGCTCAATTGGTCAAGGCGCGGGTTATCTGGAGCACATCGCCGATGGCGGTCATTCCGGTTCTCGCTGTTACTCGGCAGGGCGGGCAGAGCTTCGTCTTTGTGGCAAAGGATCAAGGCGGCCATTTCACCGCTCACCAGACTCCAGTCACGCTCGGCGATACGGTTGGCAACACATATTCCGTGCCTTCCGGCCTGACCGCCGGCGATAAGGTCATTGTGACCAACACACAATTTCTGGTGGAAGGCATGCCAGTGATGCCTATGGGCGGGTAATTCAGTAGACCTGCTGCAACTTCCCGGCGCTCTTTGCTGCATTGGGAGCGGACGCGCGATGCCTGCATAAAACGAACAGGAAGGACGACTCGCAGTGTTTGTTGATTTCTTTATCCACCGGCCTGTGTTTGCCACGGTCTGCGCGCTGCTCATCATTCTGGCCGGCGCGGTATGTATTCCCACGCTGCCCATCGAGCTTTACCCGAACCTGGCGCCGCCCCAGGTCTCCGTCACCTGCAACTACATCGGAGCCAATGCCGACACAGTAGAAAAGGCAGTCACTATTCCGCTGGAGGAAGCTATCAACGGCGTTGAGGGGATGCGTTACATCTCCTCCTCCAGTACCAATAGCGGTGTAAGCTCCATCATCATTTCCTTCCAAACCGGATACAGCCTCGACATCGCTGCTGTGGACGTGCAAAACCGCGTGGCCAGCGTGCAAGGCCGCCTGCCTGCTGCGGTGAATGCCACTGGCATCAGCATCGTCAAAGTCAGCCAGAACTTCGTCTTTGGCTCGGGCTTCTTCACACGCGATAATCGCTATTCATCTGAGTTCATCTCCAACTACCTTGACGTTTATGTGAAGGATGCGCTCAAGCGGGTACCCGGCGTGGGCGACGTCGTTATCTTCGGTGAGCGCAAATATGCCATGCGCGTCTGGCTTGACCCTTCAAAGCTGGCTGCGCGTTCCCTCACCGCGAACGACGTGGTCAACGCGTTGCTGGAGCAAAACGTCGAAGTCCCCGCAGGCCAGCTTGGCCAGCCTCCATCTGATTCGAAGCAGAATTTTCAAGTTCCAGTTCGCGTGATCGGCCGGCTTAGTGAACCAGCGGAGTTCGACAAGATCATCCTCAAGAACACACCCAACGGTCTGATTCTGCTGAAGGACGTCGGTCACTCTGTGGTGGGAGCCGAGGACTACAGCTCCAACCTTAAATACAGCGGCTTCCCCGCCATGGGCATCGGTGTACAACAGCTTTCCAATGCGAACGCTCTCGATGTCGATCGCAAAGCAAAGGCTGTTCTCGCCGACCTGGCCAAAAGCTTTCCGCCCGGACTCGAATACGCCATCGCCTTCGACTCTACAACCATCGTGGGCGACTCAATTCACGAAGTGCTGACGACGCTTGCCGAGGCCATCGGCATCGTTATCCTGGTTATCTTCCTGTTCCTGCTCGACTGGCGCGCGACCATCATTCCTGCCGTCACTATCCCGGTTTCGCTCATCGGCACCTTCGCCTTCATCAAGATATTCGGGTTCTCCATCAATTCGCTCACTCTGTTCGGCATCACGCTCGCCACAGGACTTGTGGTTGACGACGCCATTGTGGTCATCGAAAACGTGCAGCGGCACATTGCCGCCGAGCACTGCGATCCGCATAAAGCTACTTCCGAAGCCATGGGCGAAGTAACCAGCGCGGTCATCGCCACTTCGCTCGTGCTCATCGCCGTATTTGTGCCGGTCTCGTTCTTTCCCGGAACCACCGGCATTCTCTACCGGCAGTTCTCGCTGACCATCGCGTTTGCCATCGCCATCTCTGCTTTCAACGCCCTCACGCTTTCTCCAGCGCTCTCTGCACTGTTTCTGCGCGGTGAAGAGGAGCGTCCTCACCAGCTCGACTTCCTGCGCATCGCACCTCTCTCTAGAGCATTCGCTGGATTCATTCACGGCGCCGACGCCTCTATCGGCTGGCTCGGAAGAACCTATGCCAAGGTGATCCATCTCGCGTTGCGGCTCCGCTACATCGTTCTGCTTCTCTTTGTAGGCGGGCTGGCCTATGCGGGCTGGATGTACCAGCACGTGCCCACCGGGTTCATTCCGCAAGAGGATCAGGGATACCTGATCGGCCTGGTCATAGCCCCGCCTGGAGCATCCCTGTCCTACACCACGGCAATTGCGGACAAGGCGCAGGCGGTGATTTCCACGAACTCAGACGTCGTTGGTTCTTTCGCCGTGATGGGATTCAGCTTCTCGGGAAATGCGGCGAATCAGGGTCTTATTTTCCTTGCCACAAAGCCCTCCGATCAGCGTCGCACCAAAGGCCACGCGGCCGCCGAAATTGTGCAGGATCTCACGCCAAAATTGCTGATGATTCCTGGAGCGTACGTGGGTATCTTTCAGCCTCCGGCGGTCAACGGCGTGGGCGCTTTTGGTGGCTTCCAGTTCATTCTCCAGGACCAGGGCAAGAACACCCTCACCGATCTGGACCGCGTGGCTCACCAGATGGTCGGCGCCAGCCGCGCACCACAAAGCCACCTGACCGGTTTGCAAACCACATTCTCCGCCAACGATCCGCAGACCCTGGTCACAATTGATCGCGAGAAGGCCAAGGCGCTGAATATTCCGCTCTCACAGATCACCACAGCTCTCGGTGTCTTCATGGGTTCGCAGTATGTCAACGACTTCGACTACAACAACCGCACCTATCGCGTTTACGTGCAGGCCGACCAGCAGGACCGCATGACAGCAAAGGATCTGCACAGCTTCTATGTGCGCTCCGACTCTGGCCAGATGGTTCCGATGGATAACCTGGCCACAGTCACGGAGAGTTCCGGCCCTCCAGTCATCAGCCACTACAATCTCTTTCGCTCGGTCGAGATTGATGGTTCTGCGGCGCCAGGCTTCAGTTCTGGCGAGGGCACACTAGCCATGCAGGACCTGGCGCAGAAGATGATGATGCCCGGCATGAAATACGAGTGGACAGGTCTCACGCTGGATGAGATCGAGTCCGGTGGCAAGGCGATGATCATTTTCGGCCTTGGCGTGCTGGTCATTTATCTCACTCTGTCGGCACAATACGAGAGCTTCGCATTGCCCTTCATCATCCTGTTGGCTGTGCCTATGGCCGTCCTGGGTGCGCTGGGTGCGGTCTCCCTGCGCGGTCTCGCCAATGACGTCTATTGCCAGATTGGCCTGGTGATGCTCATCGGCCTGTCAGCCAAGAACTCCATTCTGATTGTCGAGTTCGCAGAACAGTTGCGCCGCAAGGGGCGCTCCATCGCTGAGGCCGCCATCGAAGCCGGCGAGCTGCGCTTGCGGCCTATTTTGATGACATCCTTCGCTTTCATTCTCGGTATCCTGCCGTTGGTCTTTGCCACCGGTGCGGGGGCTCTGGGCCGTCATTCTGTGGGAACCACTATCGTGGGTGGCATGTTGCTTTCAACCGTGCTCAACCTGATCTTCATTCCCGTGCTTTATGTCATGCTGAGCTCGATACTGGTTCGGTTCGTAAAGAAACGCGTTCCACCCGAGGGTTGCTAGGAATTTGAATACGAGGGTCAACATGTCGGCCCGGGTCTCGGTTGAGACCCAGGCTCTACTGCTCAATCACTGTTTCTCACGATGCGCAATTACATAGTCCTTGATGCGGTCGTAGACCTCGCCGCTCACCACGCCCTTATCCACCAAGTCGTTCTTAGTGCGGTAGGGCCGGAATCGCACAACGCGTGCGGCCCAGCTTCGCGTCAACCCTGGGACCTTCACCAATTCGTCCACCGTCGCATGATTAATGTCGACCCTTGACTCTGGAGCCGGCGCAGTCGCTGACGTTTTGGACGGTCGATTGAGGTCACGGTCCTGATT
>JBAWCO010000610.1:0-17004 GCA_049590315.1 Occallatibacter sp.
TCGCCGGCGCGGCGAGGCATTGCGAAGGTCGCTGCCCGATGAGAAGGAGAAGAAGACATTCCGAGGAACCGGAGAATCGTGACCGGTGGCTGGTCTCCTACTCAGATTTCATCACCGTGCTTTTCTCGTTCTTTGTGGTTCTATTTGCATGTTCGTACAGAGACAATCTGGAGATCAAGAAACTCTCGCAGGCTATCCACGTCGGATTCCAGCAACTGGGCGCATTCTCGGGCGGGATGAGCAGCTTCGGTGTCGCGTATCACGACGTCACCTTGAACGATTCCAATCCCCCGGTTCAGTTTCAGGCAGAGGCCGTCCTGAAAGATCGTTCAGCACAGAAACCGGCGGATGACAATCGATCGGAAGCATCAGGAGTGGATATTGGAGAACTACAGAAACAGCTCGAGTCAGCGATCGGCAAGGAGATTCGGGATCACGAAGTGATCCTGCGGGTTACACCTGAAGGTTTCGTGATCAGCCTTAGAGACCTCGGCTTCTTCAACAGCGGAGAGGCTGTGTTGATGCCTGGCGCCGCCGGCAAAATCGAGCGCATTGCAAAGGTCCTTTCTCAACATGGATTGGAACTTCGTGTCGAAGGACATTCCGACGACCAGCCGATCCATACCGACGAGTTCCGCTCCAACTGGGAACTGTCGACTGCCCGCGCAACCGCTGTGCTGTTGCTCCTTATCAATGACTCCGGAATCGACCCTAGAAAAGTCTCTGTTGCTGGGTACGGCCAATACCGGCCCATCGCCGACAATGCAACACCCGAAGGCCGGCAGATGAATCGGCGCGTCGATCTTGTCGTAGTGGCCGTGACATCCCCAAGGCGTGTGGCTCCCTAGCAACCTGTTCCCCCTTGCCGTCTTTCACATCCCCATTTCAGCTCCAGCCCCACACATTCCGTGTCATCCATCATGGCCCGCGCGTATGAGGCTTCTGAGCAATAGCGGCGCTAGAAAATACCATCCCACGTGCCGATAAAGAACCTGCGATCCAATCTCCTGACTGGTGTTTTTCTGCAAGTCAAGAAAATGGATGAATCAAGCTTTTGGGCAATAGTTTGCCAGGGGAACGAGGCACATGTTTTCAATCATTGGAATTGTCATCGTTTTCGGCGCGGTACTCGCCGGCTTCATGATGGAGAAAGGGCCCGTGGCTGTTCTCATGCAGCCGTCCGAATTCATCATTATTGGCGGCGCGGCCATCGGGACAATGCTCGCAGCAAATCCGATGCATGTGTTGAAGAAGATTGCCAGTGGTTTGACCAGCATTCTGGCAGGATCGAAGTTCTCCAAAAGCCGATATATCGATTCCCTGAGGATGATGTTCAATCTCTTCAACAAGGCGCGTAAAGAGGGACTGGTCGGAATCGAAACCGACATTGAAGAGCCGGAGAAAAGCCCGCTGTTCACAAAGTACCCGGCCTTCCTCAAGAACCATCACATTCGAGACTTTGTTTGCGACACGATGCGCATGGCGATTACGGGTGGCGCGAGCCCTTTCGACGTCGACCAGATGATGGAACTGGACATGGAGGTTCATCATAACGGTGCGACGAGTCCAGCCACGGCACTCACCACGGTTGCAGACGCATTGCCCGGCCTGGGAATCGTCGCGGCGGTTCTGGGAGTAGTGGTCACCATGAGTTCGTTGGGAGGGCCTCCGGAAGAGATTGGCCACAAAGTAGCTTCCGCGCTCGTGGGAACTTTCCTGGGCATCCTGTTGTGCTACGGAATGGTAGGTCCACTGGCGACGAACCTGTCCAAATTGGTCGATGATGAGCACGCCTACTATCATGTCTTGCGTATTGTCATGCTCTCCTTCATCAAAGGTATGTCTCCGATCCTGGCGGTAGAAATGGCACGCCGGGCCATTCCTGAGCACGTTCGTCCGAGCTTTCAGGAAGTAGAGAAAGCGTGTCGCCAGAAGGACGACGCACCGGAATCTGCAGGAGCGGGCGTGCCTGCAACTGCGAAAGGTTGACACTATGCCGGAAACATCGGAAATCATCATCATCAAGAAGAAGTCGGGGCACGGCAGTCACCACGGCGGCGCATGGAAAGTCGCGTACGCGGACTTTGTGACGGCGATGATGGCTTTGTTCATCGTGCTCTGGATGATGAATGCCAGCAAAGAGGTCCAGGAGGCGGTTGGAGGCTACTTCAAGGACCCGCGGGGCAGTTCCAAAATGGTTGGCAGCAACAAAAACGGGGCCGGCGTCTATGTCGCGTTGAAGAAAGAGGACTTGCTGAAACTGAAGGAACAGCTCGAAAAGTCAATTCACCGCCTCGACCCGAACGAAAAGCTGAAGGGTCAGGTCGAGATCACGATCACGGACGAAGGACTCAGAATCGAGCTGATGGAGTCGGCGAAAGGTACTTTCTTTGAGTTGGGAAGTCCGACGCCCACACCTGCGCTCAAGGAGCTGCTGCAAGTAATGTCGGGGGAGTTGAGTAAACTCCCGAACAAGGTATCGATCGAGGGACATACCGATTCCACGCCGTATTCGCAGGTCAAGGCCTACGACAATTGGGATCTTTCGTCAGACAGGGCCAACGCCGCCCGGCGACTGATGCAGCAAGAAGGAATTCACGGCGATCAAATATCGCAAGTGCGAGGCTTTGCCGATCAGCGCCTGCGCATATTGGATAAGCCGGAAGATCCTTCCAATCGCAGAATTTCGCTGATCGTCCAATACTCTTCTCAAACCAGCGGAGAGATGGCACCCAGCGGCGCGGAATTGCACTCGAAGATCGTTGCGCCTCCACAGTAACAAAATCACTCTGAACCTTGGATGACCTGGTCTCATCTCCCACGGATAGGTCTCTGGGATGAGGAACTGATTTAAAAGGTCCGAACCTTACCGTTTTGAAGAATGGCCACGGTTTCTACAAGATTCGCCATCGCCTTTCGTTCTTTATCGGACGAATAAATGAAATCAAGGCCGGCATGAGTCTCGCAAACGTGCACAAAACGAACCCGAACTTCAAGGGTCTTGTCCTCATAGCTCATCGACACTTTCCCAAATGAATTGGGCTCAAGTGCCGCCTCAATCTCCAGCTTCATTCCCGCCTTGGCGATTTCTGTGCAACGCCCGATCAGAGTTGAATCTTGTATGGTGAGCCGAACTGGAAGATCACAGGAAAACCGGGGCTCCCGATATTCGAATCTATGCATGCTTGCCATCCTATGCCAAGACCTCAAGTTTAATGCATTGACAAAGTGAGATAGAAACGAAAAACGCCATCCGTCCAAGAATTGGCGTGATCCCTTACCATATCGGCATTCTTGCAGTAAATGCGGCTCTTTTCCCCTGTTTTGGGACGAAAATATAGTGCAATATTTCGCTCTCCGAACAATAGGTAACCCAATAAATAGCACTAAAGGTGCAGCGTCTTGCACTCTAGCGTCGTTGACTTCCACTTAGGCAAGACGTAAGGTGACGATAATCACCCAGTGAAGTACTTGATGGAAGGGTAATATTACCTCCGTGAAACCCTGTCAGCTTAGAAACGGATTAATGCCTCGGGACACTGATTCCGCGACGAAACAACGCATTCTGATCGCCGAAGAGGATGCCTCTTTGGCCGCCTTCCTTAGCCGGGAACTCCAGGCGGGGTCCTATTATGTAGACCTTACTCACGACGGGGAAGCCGCTTTGAAGGCGCTTGAAGAGGATCGGCGATACGATCTGGTCATTCTCGACTTGAATCTTCCAATACTTGACGGCGTGGGCTTGATGCAGCGGGTCAGGCCGATCAAACCGCGTTTGGCAATGATGGTTCTCAGTGCTCGGAGCCGTGTCGAGGACAAAGTACTGGCTTTCCAGAGCGGGGCGGATGACTTTCTTTCCAAGCCATTCTCGATTCTTGAGCTGATGGCTCGAGTTCAAGCACTGCTGCGCCGCCATGCGGGCTCGGTTCCAAATACCTCGCAGGTGGCAGATCTAACGCTCCATCGCGAGGAGTACCGCGTAGAACGAAATGGCCGCAAGATTGAAATGACGCCGCGCGAGTTTGCAATCCTTGAATACCTGATGCGTAATGCCGGACGACCGGTGACGCGGGCAACCCTCTTTGAAGAGGTGTGGAAAGCGCCGCACGATCCTTCGACAAATATAGTCGACGTCTATATGAAGTACGTCCGCGATAAGGTGGATCGCCCAGGGGAACGTAAACTGACCCACACCATCCGTGGAGTCGGGTACGAAATTAGCGATGCTCTCAGAGTGGCGGGATGATCGATCAAGAAGGACATGCAGGATGGAAAGGAATTCGGAGTAAACGGTTTCAGAACGGATGTGATTTCGTACGCTCGATGTTGCAGATACGGGATATCAGCCTCTCGCATAGGAAGGGTCAACGCATGAAAAAGACCCTCAACAACTACTGATCGATCCATCGCTTGCCTGGGATGTGCGATCAGTTCATTGATTTTTGATTTGTTTACGGACCGACAGGCGGACAGATATCCCATGGGAGTTCCGGTTACCCAATTCGCTCGCTATGAAGACCGAGTTCCAATCGATGTCTTCGTTGTCAGTCCGAATCCCAAAATCCGCCAGGCTCTGAATGACAAGCTCAGTCTCCCACGCTGGAATGTAGTTCAGGCAGGAAGTGGCACCCGGGCGCTCGAGTTGCTCGAGAGCAACGGCACCGACGATGGCGTGCTTCTGCTGGATCCCATGCTGCCGGATCTCGAGCCCAATGAGTTTCACGGGATGGTCAAGCAGCGTTTCCCGAACACGCAGATATTGACGCTGAATTCGCACACGGGTCAATTGCTGATTGGGAGTTCTTCGCCGACCGCGCTATCAACACAGTTAGTTGACCTGGTGAATCGCGGCGGAACCGTTCAAAACAACAGTATTCCGGAAATCGATGGCCAGGCCCCACGTCTTCGGACTGAGGGCAGAAACAATCTGCGCGGCATGATTGGCGATTCCGAGCCAATGCAGCGCACCTACTCGTTGACGCGGATGGTTGCTGTTCGAGATACCACGGTGCTGGTCACAGGAGAAAGCGGCACCGGCAAGGATCTGGTTGCACAGGAAATCCACCTGATCAGTCCGCGCAGGAAACAACCCTTCATAGTAGTGAATTGCTCTGCGATCCCAGAAACGCTGCTTGAGGCAGAACTCTTCGGCTACACAAAAGGTTCATTCACCGGCGCGGTGCAATCGCGCATAGGCCGCATTCATGCCGCCCACGGAGGCACACTCTTCCTCGACGAAATCGGAGATATGCCGCTATCCCTTCAAAGCAAGATGCTGCGCTTTCTCGAGCAGGGAGAAGTGCAACGGCTGGGTGGCAACGACAATCTTAAGGTTGACGTGCGCGTGGTGGCGGCCACCAATGCAAATCTTAAGAAACTGATCGAAGAACAGAAGTTTCGCGAAGACCTCTTTTATCGAATCTCGGTGTTCCCTATTCACCTGCCCCCCCTGCGGGAACGGATGGAAGACTTGGAGGATCTGGCCGTCGCGTTTACCGCCAGATTTCACCCCGGCGTATCGCTGGGCCCGGAAGCTCTGGACATACTGAAGCAACATACCTGGCCGGGAAATGTGCGCGAATTGCGTAACGCGATTGAACGCGCCACCATTCTCGTGGGCTCCGGTCGGGAAATCAAGCCCGACCACATTTTTCTCTAGTCCCCAATCCCGTTCTGGGCAAAAAGGTTCCAGTTTGGCACTCATCGTGCATGTTGAATAGGCAAATGTTGCCGTATTCTCATGTCGTTCCAATAAACCCGCTGGCCAACGGCTCGCTGCACAGCACCGGGCTGCTCGCAGACGCCTTTTCAGAGTTCATCTCCGCGTCGTCGCAATTGGAAGCGTCCTACCGCGATTTGCAACAAGAGGTGGCGCATCTGGGTTTTGAGCTCGCGGAACGCAATTCCGCGCTCACCAGAAGCCTGGCGGAAAACGACCGCATCCGCATTGCTCTGCAGCAAATCATCGATTCCATGCCCTGTGGCGTACTGGTATTGGATTCCGATGAGACGGTAGTCACGATCAATCCGGAAGGCCGCAGGCTCCTCGATGTTGGAGGCGCGCACATCGGAAGCCTGCACGATCTCTCAGCTCGCAGCAAAGTTGACTTCGCCTCTCTTGTCTCGGGGTCAGGGAACAACATCGACAACGAGGTTTGCTTAGCCACCGCTGCCGGCAAGCGGTGGATTGCAATCGGCAACCGGAAGTTGTCGTGCACGTCCACGCCTCATCAGTCGGAAGAAGGAAGACTTCCGCTCAAAAGCATTTGGATTCTGCGGGATATCACTGCAAACAAGCAGGCCGAACAGGAACGTGAAGCGGCACGGAGCGCCATGGCGCTGGCCGAGATGTCGACGATCCTGGCTCACGAAATTAGAAATCCGTTAGCCTGCATGGAATTGTTTGCCGGGTTGATCGCCGAGGACCGCGGCAAGGATGCACCCTGGGTTTCTCCCCTGCGCGCCGGGATTCGCCAGATCTCCGCGACCGTCAACAACGTCCTGAACATGAACGGCGGAAGCAACCCGCATTTGGGGCCGGTGGATCTGACTGCCTGCATGCAAAGCGGAGTGGAGTTCGTCAGTCCCATCGCAGAGCAGGCCGGCGTCATTCTTTCATTCGCGGGTGGAGAAGGCGATCTGAATATCCAAGGCAACGAAAATCTGCTGCGCCAGATCATCCTGAATCTCACCTGCAATGCCATCCGCCATACCACCGCCGGCGGAAAGATCGAAGTTACGACCAAGCGGGTATCGCGACACAGAAAGACGCGCGCCGTCGTGGAAGTCGCCGACACGGGCTGCGGCATAGAGCCGCACGTGATTGACCGAATCTTTGAAGTTGGATTCAGCGCAAGTGGCGACACCCCGGGACTGGGCTTGGCTGTTTGCAAGCGGCTCATGACTGCGCACGGCGGAGAGATACGTGTTTCCAGCAAAGTAAACCGCGGCACTACGTTTCAATTGGAGTTTCCAATCTTATGACTTGCGATACAGCGTCAGCAGTATTAGTAGTAGACGACGAACCGGGTATTCGTACGGCACTGCGCGCGAATTTCATTCGCCACGGCTGGCGTGTTGAAACGGCCTCCGGCGTGCGCGAGGCAATCCGCAATCTCGAAGGAAGAGAATTTGATCTGGTCGTCACCGATATCCGTATGCCCGATGGAACCGGCATGGATGTCATGCGTTCAGTCTCCCAGCTCTCCCCGGGAACGGCCGTGATATTGCTGACCGCCTACGGCTCGGTACCGGATGCTGTGAGCGCGATGCGCGATGGTGCGCTTGACTATCTCACCAAGCCTATTTCGTTTGACCAGTTGCAGACCATCGCCGCGCAGGCCATGCATCGGGCAAAGCAGATTGCAGTCGTCGATCCTGCTCCCGCCGGCGCCATCGTAGGCCGTGCACCGTCTTTGCTTCGCGCCATTCAGCGGGCCCGCTCAGCAGCCAGCACAGGCGCCGACGTTCTTATCGAGGCGGAGAGTGGCACGGGTAAGGAATTGCTGGCGCGCTTCATTCATGATTCCAGCGACCGAAACCGCAAGCCCTTTGTCGCGGTAAACTGCGCTGCCGTTCCCGAGGCTCTTCTTGAAAGCGAATTGTTCGGCCATGGACGTGGGGCATTCACTGGCGCAGTATCCGCCAAGCCGGGCAAATTCGAGTTGGCAGATGGCGGGACGATTCTGCTGGACGAGATCGGCGAAATGCCGCTTCACCTCCAACCCAAGCTGCTGCGTGCTCTGCAGGAACGCGAGTTTGAGAGACTCGGTGAGGCGAAGTCAGTTCATGTAGATATTCGCGTGATCGCCACAACCAATGTCTCGCTTGCCGCGATGGTCGAGCGCGGACAGTTTCGCGGTGATCTCTACTACCGCTTGAATGTGATTCCGCTTTCGCTGCCGCCTTTGCGCGAGCGCCCGGAAGACATTCCGGTTCTCGCCCAGCATTTTGCTGAGAAGTTCGCGGCCCAGATGCGGTCAACCACTCCCCGGCTTCGTCCGGAGTTTCTCGAGCGCTTGCAGTCCCACACCTGGCCCGGAAACGTCAGAGAGCTGGCCAACTTCATGCGTCGGGTGCTCACGTTGAGCGGAACCCTGGACCTCGATGCCGGCTGCTTCGAGATGGAATTTCAAGGCGCTTCCAGAGGATTGTCATTGGTGCACACGCAGCCAAAGGCCCCGGCCGCCGGTACCCCAATTCGCCAGGTAGAACGGCTGCATCTGGAAAGCACACTTGCTCTCACTGATGGCAATCGCACGCACGCCGCCGAAATGCTCGGCATCAGCCTGCGCACGCTGCGCAACAAAATTCGGGAGTACGGTCTCCCGCCAAGGAGGTATGCCTGATATGGCTTCTATTGATCAATTGCAGGGCTATCTCAAGGTCGTCACGGAACGTCAGCAAACGATCGTTTCGAACATGGCCAATGTAGATACGCCCGGCTATCACACCAAGGACATCGACTTCCAGAGCACGATGCAGCAGGTCATGAACGGAAACGGATCGGCGCGCATGGAACCTGCGTCCCGCGAGTTGCAGGGGTTGCCAGAGCGTCCGGACGGAAACAACGTGAACATCGACCGCGAAGGCCTGATGCTCTCTCAGACGCAACTCCAGTTTCAACTCGGCACGCAGTTGGTGAAACGTGAATTCAGCCACCTGCTGATCGCCATCAAGGAAGGAAGCTAGCGATGGGCATGTTCGACATGATGAGCATCAGTGCCTCCGCTCTCTCTGCTGAACGGCAGCGCGCGGAAGTTGTCTCGGTGAATATGGCGAATGCCGAGACAACGCACACCGACTCGGGCGGTCCCTTTGTACGCAAGGAAGTTGTTTTCAGCGCCACTTCCGGTTCGCTCTTTCATTCGGTGATGGGCGGATTGTCCCAAACTCCGGCGGGGGCAGTTCAACTCAGGCAAGTAGTGGATGATCCCACCCCGCCGGTGATGCACTATGAGCCGGGCAGCCCGGATGCGAACGCGTCGGGATATGTAGCCTATCCGGCGATCAACCCGGTTAAGGAGATGGTGGATCTCATGGGATCTGCGCGGTCCTATCAGTTGAACGCGTCGGCCATCACCGCTGAAAAGCAAATGATTCAGGAATCAATCGACATCCTGAAAACCTCGTAGTTCGGAGTAGATCGATGAGCAATGTCAGTCTGGGTGGAATTCCAAATTCGATTTTGCCGCAACCATCGGGCCTCGGCGGCGCCGAAAACAGCGGAGGGCTGGACTTCGGCGCGGTGCTCAAGAACGCCGTTCAGGGTGTTGATCAAATGAACAGCAACGCCGGAGCCCAGGTCAATAACCTGCTGCAGAGCGGTAAAGGCGACATGACCAGTGTCATGATCGCAGTTGAAAAAGCGGATGTCTCATTCCAGCTCATGATGCAAGTACGTAACAAGATCGTGAACGCATACCAGGATATCGAGAAAATGCAGTTCTAGGATTGGGAACTTATGCCGGGAATCAACGACGGAATCGCGCAGGGAAAGCAGTTTTGGGCTACCAGAACCACGCCTCAGAAGAGGTATCTTCTGGCGGGCGCAGTGGCCACCGTGGCCCTGATGGCTTTATTTGTCAGGCTAATCGGCACACCCGACTACAAGCCTCTGTCAACAGGCCTGGACCCCGAGGGCGTGCAGAAACTTGCAGCGCAGCTTGATGCCCAGGGAATTCCCCACCAGGCGAGTACCGATGGTACGTCGATCAGCGTTCCTGCGGATAAGCTGGCCGCGGCTCATATGGCCACTGCTTCTCTCGGCGCGCAGCACGGCGCTCGCAACGGGTTTGAGTTATTCGACAAGATGTCATGGGGGCAGACCGAGTTTGATCAAAAGGTAACTTACCAGCGCGCTCTGGAAGGAGAGCTGGAGCGGACGATCGAAACACTGGCCGATGTCCAGAGCGCTCGAGTACACCTGGTTATGCCCACTGACTCTGTCTTCCTTGACCGGCAGCACACCGCCAAGGCATCGGTGATTCTCAAGCTTCGCGGCAATGGCCTTTCCAAAGACGCGGTCCTCGCCATTTCGCGATTGGTATCAGGCGCCGTGGATGAGTTGAAGCCCGAGGATGTCTCCATCGTTGACGCCGATTCAGCCAGGTCGCTCGGTTTGGGACATGATGGACAAACGACCAACGACGGTTTCGAGTCAAACCTGACACAGCGACTCATCAGCACGCTGGAGCCCGTGGTTGGCGCGGATAGGATTCGCGCCAGTGTCAACATCGATCACGATGAGGGCACAAGCGAAGAGAGCCAGGAAAAATACGATCCAGCGGTAAGCGCTCTGCTCAGCATGCAGCGGTCTGAAGATCATGCCGGTACAGCGGCCGCCTCATCAGGCGTTCCCGGAACCACCAGCAATATACCGGCTGTCAAGCCGCCGGCCCCTCCGACACCAGGACCCACGCAATCGGCCACAACGGAGTCCGCGCAGTATGGAGTGAACAAAACGGTAGTGCATACCGTGACGCCGGCGGGCAGGATCTCACGAGTCAGCGCGGCCATTTTGGTGGACGATGCAGTGGTCAAGACAGTTCAGGGCAACAAAGTGTCGTACACAAGACGCAAACGATCGCAGGCTGAGTTGAACCAGATCCAGCAACTTGCCGAGGCGGTCGTCGGATTCGATGCCAAACGTGGCGATAGCATCAGCGTTCAGAACATGTCCTTCGATGCCAACAACACCGAAGGAGAACTCGCCGCTCCGAGCTGGATCCAGCAGTCAGAAAAGGCTGTGGCCGATTATTCTTCTGTGCTCCGCCCGGTTTCACTTCTCATGCTCTTCCTGCTGGCTTACATGTTTGTGCTGAGGCCCATCCAAAAGCAAGCGCTGAAGCCGGGTCTCGTTGCAGCAGGCGTGGCGCCCGCGCTGCCATCCGGACCTGGAATGGAGCGGCTCTCCGCGGGGCCAATGGAAAGAGCTGATGGAACCCAGCGCGCGACTCACCTCAAGCAACAGGCAATCGAACTCACCAAGCAGAAACCTGTGAATACTGCGCGCGCGGTGCAGGCCTGGTTGCGCGAGGAGTCGCAATGAGCGCTACCGAACGCACGCCGATGAGCGGCACACGCAAAGCTGCAATCCTCATCTCGTTGCTCGGGGACGAGTCAGCTGCGATGGTTCTGCGGAATCTGCCTGACGACGATCTGCAGCGGGTCACCGATGAAGTTTCAACTCTACCCGCTGTCCCGTTCGAAACCACGCTCGAAGTTCTTGAGGAATTCCAGCAGATGGTAGGTGCTCAGGACTTCATCGCGATGGGCGGCCAGGACGTGGCGACGCGCATGCTGAACAAGGCGTTCGGAGAGAACGGCGCGAAGAACATGGTGGATCGGTTGACGCAGGCCGATGAAATGAACCTGATGCGCGTGGATTCACTGAGCAAGGCAGATCCAAACAAGCTCGCGAGATTCCTGATCGGCGAACACTCCCAGACCAAGGCTTTGATCCTTGGGCATCTTGATGCAAAGCAGGCCTCGGCATTGCTGATGAAACTGGAACCGGAAGTACGCGCCGATTGCGTGAGACGCCTTGCAAACCTCGGACAGTTTTCTCCCGAGGTGGCAGCGAAGGTTTCCTCAGTCCTGAACCGCCGCTTGAGGTCAGTGGGCAGTCAAAGCAAACGCGCCGATTCCGGCTTCAGAGAAGCCGCCGAATTGATGAACCGCCTCGACCCGGGCGCAGCGCGCGAGATACTCGACAGCATTGAGAGAGACGAGCCAAAGCTCGCCATCAGCATTCGCGATCTCATGTTCACCTTCGACGATCTTCTTGAAGTCCCCGAGCAGGAGTTGCGTGAACTGATGAATGCGATTGACAAGAAGACCTTGATGATCGCGCTCAAAGGTGCGAACGAGGAATTGCGGAGCCATTTCTATCGGACGATGTCTTCGCGTGCAGTCGACATGATGAAAGAAGACTCGGAAGTGATGGGTCCGGTTCGTAACAAGGATGTCGTAAAGGCGCAGACTGAGATCGTCGCGATTGCGCGCAAATTAGAGTCGGAAGGCAAAATTGCACTCAAGAGTGAGGGAGACGATGAGTACGTATTCTAGCGTAGAGTTCGAGAACATGTTCGCTATCCCCATCAGGGCCCTCGAATATCGGGACATGGGAATTCTTCCGACACTGAACGGAGCCGTTGATGGTTCTCCAGAGGCGCGGGATGCACAAGAGAGCGGTGAAAGCATTGCGCAAGTCAAGCTCTCCGAAGTGGAATTCGCAGAGCGGATCAAACGAGAACGCGCTGAAGCCGCTGAGCACGCGGAACTGAGGTTGCGGCAGGACTACGAAACGAAACTGCAGGCCGCGCGCGCTACGGTCGCAACAGCAGTCTCCGGTTTTGAGGCGCAGCGAGCCGATTACTTTGGGCGCGTGGAATCGGAAGTTGTTCAACTCGCGCTGGCGATTGCCGCCAAGATTTTGCATCGGGAGTCACAGGTTGATCCAATGCTTGTGGCGACCTTGGTGCGCATGGCCATTGACAAAATGCGCGAAGGATCGAAAGTCACGGTTCGTGTTGGCTCAAGACGATTTGCGCAGTGGAAGACATTCTTTGCCGGCCAATCGAATGCTGCCCGAGTTGAGGTAGTGCAGGATTCGGCGCTCAGCGAGCACGACTGCGTGCTGGAGACAGAGCTTGGGTCCGCTAACTTCGGATTGGATACGCAACTGAAGGAAGTCGAACAGGGATTCTTCGATCTCCTCGCACTGAAGCCATTGAACAAATGAAGAACACGATCCTGGCTCCGTACCTTCACGCTCTTCAGGCTGGCTCAACGCTGCGCTGGAAGGGCAGGATCAATCAGGTGGTCGGCAACCTGATTGAGTCGGAAGGGCCGTTTGGTTTTGTGGGCGAATCCTGCGAAATCATGGGCGCGGGCGACAGGATCTATGCCGGCGAGATTGTCGGCTTTCGCGGGTCCACCATTCTATCCATGACCGCCGATCTTCCTCAAGGCATTCGATTGGGAGATCAAATTGTAGCCTGGGGAGCGCGTCCTTCCATTCGCGTTGGGCCCGAGTTACTGGGCCGGGTGATCGACCCCGCTGGCAATCCTTTGGATGGAAAAGGCGATTATCGCGCCACTCACGCAGTCACGATTGACGGTTCCGCGCCATTGCCGCTTGATCGTGTTCCCATCCGCGAACCGCTCGGCTGCGGCATCAAAGCGATCGACGCCTTTATCACTTGCGGCAGGGGACAGCGCGTCGGTATCTTCGGCGGAAGTGGTGTTGGCAAGAGCACGCTGATTGGAATGATGACGCGCGGAACCGCAGCGGACATGACAGTGTTGGCACTCGTCGGAGAGCGTGGACGGGAAGTAGGCGAGTTCCTTGAGGTTCTTGGTGAGGAAGGCCTTCGCCGCTCCGTTGTCATCGTCTCCACTTCTGACCAGTCACCGCTCTTGCGCATCCGCGCAGCACTGGCGGCGACTGCGGTGTCTGAGTATTTCGCGAGCCTGGGCAAGAATGTTTTGCTCATCGCCGATTCTCTCACGCGCTTCGCCATGGCTCAGAGAGAGATTGGTTTGGCGGCAGGCGAACCGCCCACTGCGAAAGGCTACACTCCTTCAGTCTTGAACATGCTGGCTCGCCTCGCTGAGCGTGCAGGAAACTTTTCGCAGGGAAGCATCACTGCTTTCTACACCGTGCTCATGGAAGGCGATGATCAGTTGGATCCCGTCGTCGATACGGTTCGCTCGCTCTTGGACGGGCACGTGATTCTCGATAGAAATCTCGCCATGCGCAGCCACTATCCGCCCATTTCAGTCACTGAAAGTCTTAGCCGATTAATGTCAAGCATGGTGTCGAAAGAACATCTCGCCAAGGCGAATGCCATGCGGTTGTCAATGGCAGCCTATGCGCGCTCAGAAGATCTTATTCGTATCGGCGCTTACCAAAAGAACACCGATCCAATATTGGACAAAGCAATTCAGAATCTCCCCGCACTCAACAATTTCCTGCAGCAGAAGCCGGATGATTTCTGCAAATACGAAGATGTCGTGGCGCAACTGATGGCGTTGCCTGCCTAGCGATGCCCTTCCAGTTTCCACTTGCGGCCGTGCTACTGGTTCGGGAAGAGGCCGAGAAGCGTGAAGAACGCGCACTCCAGAAGATTCAAGCGGAGATTACCCGCATCCTCCTTCAGGTTGAACAACTCACTGCAGACATCGCGAACACACATATTGCGCGTGAACAAGCCATGCAGAAGACCATTCCGGCAATTGAGCTTCACTCCTACCTATTCAAAGTTCAAGCATGCGCGGACGCAAAGAAGGTGCTTCTTCAAACTCTTCAGGCTCTCGAACTGGATCATGACCGGCAGTTGAAGGTGTATCACGCTGCTCATCGCGACCACGAAACCATCATTGAAATGTTCAATGACCAACGAGAAGCCTACGAGCAGAAACAGGCTCGGAGTGAGCAGAAAGATCTCGACGACATATTCGGAGCCCGTCGTCATAGAAGCTAAAGGACGACTCCCTCTTTTCAATGCGCCCAATTCATAGCGTCCCTGCGCCAACTTCCCTGCAATCTTGCGCCATTCCAGTGCCTTATTCACTGAGACTGAGTGCTGTTTCAATTGTGCGCGCTAGGCAGACATTGCCCAGCATGTGCGGCAAGGATTGCCGATTGCCCAGTACGCGGTTCATTCCCTCTAAAATCTAGATATGCAAACCGCTGATAATGAATGGATTGTGATGACATAGAATCGGCCGCCCTGGCCAGCATTCTGGCGGAGTACGTGCAAGATTACTGGCGTGCGAATTCCATCAGCAGCTTCGACCGCAAGCTTGGCCCCGCAGTCATCGGCGCCTACCGTGACCGTCGGCGACAGCTTTATGGTGATTTTCGCGGCGGCCTCCGCGCTACCCGTTTCCGGATCTCCTGTGATGAGATCCGCGAGCAAGGAAGAACCGGAGAATGGTACGCCGAGCCAAACGGAAGGCGAGCAATTTGAGACACAAACCTCTCCGATCCAAGGCACAACAAGCGCGGCGGTAAGCGCACCAGTCTCCGCGCCTGATCAATCCGTATCTAATGTTAATCCCGAGTCTGACAATCCTGCCAACACAAGCAACTCGACAATCCAATCCACCTCAATTACAGCTGGGCAGAATTGGTTTCTTCCGCCGAGTGTGACGACCTATCAGACTCCGACCCTCGCCATCGAGCATGTCGGACAAAATACCGCGCCCCAATCGACGATCAAGCAGCTAGCGGTGCAGGCACCCTTGGGCGAAGAGAACGAAACGATTTCGGCGAATGAACCCTTATCCACTCAGACGCAATCCGAGTCTGTTGCAGTTACGACGCCGAGCGTCCAGGCAATCTCCGACACGCCGACACGCCCATCGTTCCCGATTGTCACCCGAGTGAGCTGGCACGCAATATCTGGCGGGACGACAGTTCAGGCTCCAACCAGCGCAAATGAGCACGCCGGACAAAATACCCCGAGTCAATCAACGATTAAGCGGGTAGCGGTGCAGGCACCTCTGGTGCGAAGCGGCGCAATGATCTCCGAGGCCAAATCTGATTCCTCTCTGAAGCAGTCACAACCCGTCACTGATGCGACGCCCGACACCTCGGCGGCAACCTCGCATATGGTTTGGTCCGCCACCACTTTTTCGGCGCCCGTTGCGAGTGCACCCCGGCAGCAGATTCCGGCAGGCGGCTCGGCGTCAGGCGCGCAGTCCCAAACCAGCGGGCGTACAACGAATCGCAAAGCCAGTGGCCGGCAGGTGGCGCAGATCGCTTCCGTGGTTGGCAATTTCGTTGCCCCTGATGTCGCCGTCCTCCCGCAACCCGATCAACTTAATCCTTCGATCGCTCAGAAATCCGCCGGACAAGGTACCGTTCAATCTTTGAGTGACCTTGCGACTGATACATGGTCGAAGGCTCCGAATTTCCAAATCGTCCCCGCCGCGCAGGATGCGCCGCAAACTCACATCTCGGACTCAGCGCCAACCGCATCGACGCCCGAGCGCACCGTAACTCCGCTCGAGCACTTCGCTCCCGCCATGCCACAGAATGGCCCCGTCAATAATCAGTCGGCCGCGGATCAGTCAATCACACCCAGTGTTTCGAGCGGAACCCAAGACGCTAAAGTGGATCCTTCCGCAATAACCGCGGGAGTGGTGCTCCCGGAAACCATGCCTCTGCCGGTCGCCGATCCTTTTCCTGTCGTTGGAAGTGGAAGCGCAGTGATCAACAACCCATCGCAGAAGGCAACTTCTAACGCAGGCGGCAGCAAAAGTTCCGACTTCACCATCGCGTCGAACACCGTTACGACCAAAACCAGGTTGGATGCCCGCGCGTCAGACACCGCTTCGTCTCACAGTGTTCAGAACTCGCAAACCGACCCATCTCAAAGTGCGGCGCCCGCACCGAGGATCGCCGACAATGGCGCCACGCATCTGCAGACGCAAACAGGCGTAAGTCAGCCGGTCTCTCACGATAGCCCGATAACGCCTCGTGTTGCGACGGGCGTCCCCGATGGATCTCACGTCAGCGATCAGCGTGAACTCCATGCTTCGTCCGAATCGGAAAGCGGCGCATCGGTGCGATCATCTGGCATCAATACGACGAAGCTGATGCAGACAATGAATGAAACGGAGATGCGCATCGGGATGAGCTCGAGCGACTTCGGCGAGATCTCGATTCGCACGACTGTCTCGAACCACCAGATGCTGACGCAAATATCGCTTGATCACAGCGAATTGAGCCAGGCACTCTCAGCCCATGTCGCTTCCGTGCAGACGAAGCTTGGCGATGAGTATGGTCTTCACGCATCGATCGAAATCAACAATCTCGCGTCATCTCATTCAGGTGAGCAAGGCGCTTCTTCGCAAAAAGAAAACGGATCATTCGCCGGCAGATCGATGGCCAATAGCGATATAGCTCCGGCAGAGGAAGAGAACGGGCCAAGCCTGGGGGCCGTTGCAGCCGCAGGCAGTGATTACAGGTTAGACATCAGAGCATAAGGC